>JBBRGA010000055.1:0-20873 GCA_038241115.1 Burkholderiales bacterium
AACCGGTGCGTAGCCGCGGCGGTTCAGAAACACCAAGCTTTGTTCGCCACGCGCGATGCGGTCTTGCAGCGCGGCAACCAAGGGCGAAGACAGGGCTGAATTTGCACCCTGGCTTTTTGGTTGTTGGTTCATGTCGACCAAGCGCACTTTCGGCAGCTCGCCGCCTCCGATGCGGGCGGGCAAGGCCAGGCGCACGTAGCGCCCTTCTTCGGCGCGCTGCCAGCTTTCCAGTGACGGCGTGGCCGAGCCCAACAGCACGGGGGCGCCTTCCAGCTTGCCGCGGTACACCGCCAGATCACGCGCCGAATATCGCGCGCCTTCTTGCTGCTTGTAGGACGGGTCATGCTCTTCGTCGACCACGATCAAACCCAGACGCGGCATGGACGCAAACACAGCCAATCGGGTACCCAGCACCAAATCGGCCAAGCCCAAATGCGCGGCCAGCCAACTGCGCAGGCGCTGCGCGGGCGTCAGAGCGCTGTGCAGCGAGACGATGTGGCGGCCTTGAAAGCGCTGCGCAAAGCGCGCCTCCAATTGCGGGGTGAGATTGATTTCCGGCACCAGCACCAGCGCCTGCTTGCCTTCTGCCAACGCCGCCGCTGCGGCGCGCAAATAAACCTCGGTTTTGCCACTGCCAGTGATGCCAAAAAGCAGCGTGGTCGCGTTTTTGGGCAAGTCGTTCAGTCGGCTGAGCACCTGTGCCTGGTCGGCGCTGAGCGCCGGCAACGTCGCATCCGTCGCCTCAGCGCTCGAGGCGGACATGGACTTGTGCAACTTGGCAATGCGGTTGGCAATTTGCGCGTTGTCGAGCTTGCGCAGTTCGGGCGGCAACACCGACAGCGCCACCTCGCCCAAGCCGCGCTGGTAGTAGCCGGCAGTGAAGGCGATCAGCTCGCACCAGCGTGCGGCCAGCGGTGGCAAGGCGGAAATAGCCTGCAAGACATTTTTCAACTCGGCAGGCGGCACGTCGGCAGCCTCACCCGGCCAAACAATGCCAGGCACTTCGCGCTTGCCCAAAGGCACTCTGACCAAGGTGCCGGCTGCCAGAGCATGCTCGCTTTGATAGTCCAGCGTGCCGCCCAGACCAGCGTGCTGAGGCATTTCAACTGCCACTTGCACGGTGGCGACGGGGCTCGGGTGTTCGGGCATGACGCGAGACTTCCTTCGAGACTTCCGCCTGATCGGAAAGACCTCCTCAGTCCGAAAGGAGGTTTGTCTGTATTTTCAGAATAGAAACAGCAGACCAGACGGGTTGAAGCGACTTAGCCGATAAAGCTCGGGTTTGATTCAAAAAAATGCGGTAAGTCCATGATTCAAAACAGCTTTCAAAGATTTCCACTCAGTCTGTGGATAACTTTGTGGGGAACTTGCCTGAGCAGACGCCAAACGCTGCATTGGCGGGGCTTTGCGACACGTTGCCCGGTTTATGGGCAAAAGCCAGCATTCCAAAAAAATTCAATTAAATCAATCACTTAGGAAAATCTGACAAAAAACTCATGCTGCGTTGCAGCAGTTTCAGCCCACCGCGCCGGCATGCCCGATTTTGGGGATAAGTCAAGCCCTGAGCACTCACTCACGTGCAAATAACACGGTGGCGCGCATTTCAGAGAAGGCTGAATCGGCGAGGCGCGTTTGACGTCTCTCAGCGGCGCGAAAACTCGTGAACGGCGTCGACCAGCACCGACACGCTCTCGGGCGGCGTGTATTGGCTGATGCCGTGCCCGAGGTTGAAAATGTGCCCGCTCATGCTGCCGTCGGCGCTGCGCGGCGCGCCAAAACTGTTCAAAGTGCGGGCGACCTCGGCGCGGATTTGCTCCGGCCCGGCGAACAGCACGTTGGGGTCCAGGTTGCCTTGCAGCGCCACACGGTCGCCTACGCGGGCTCGGGCAGCGCCTAAGTTGACTGTCCAGTCGAGGCCCAAAACGTCGGCCCCTGAATCATCAGCGTTACCTACGCGGGCCGCCATTTGTTCCAGCCACAGACCGCCGCCCTTGGTAAACACGATGTGCGGGATGCGTTGGCCGTCGTGTGTTTTTTTGAGTTTTTGCAAAACGCGCTGTGTATAGGCCAGGCTGAATTCCTGGAACGCGCCGTCGGCCAGCACGCCGCCCCAGCTGTCAAAAATCATCACGGCTTGGGCGCCGGCTTCGATCTGCGTATTCAGGTACACCGCGACTGCCTCGGCGTTGACTTCCAACATGCGGTGCATCAGGTCAGGTCGGCTGTACATCATGGTCTTGACGAGACGGTAGTCGTCCGAGCCTGCGCCTTCGACCATGTAGCAAGACAAAGTCCATGGGCTGCCCGAAAAGCCGATCAACGGCACGCGGCCGTTGAGTGCCTTGCGGATCGACGTGACGGCGTCAAACACATAACGCAGCTTGTCCATGTCGGGCACCTGCAGCTTGGCCACCGCGGCCTCGTCGCGCACGGGGTGCGCAAACTTGGGGCCTTCGCCCAGCGCAAAGCTCAAACCCAGGCCCATGGCATCGGGCACGGTGAGGATGTCGCTGAACAAAATAGCGGCATCGAGCGCATAGCGTTCGAGCGGCTGCAAGGTCACTTCGGTGGCGTAGTCGGTGTTGGTGGCCAAGCCCATGAAGCTGCCCGCTTTGGCGCGCGTGGCGCGGTACTCGGGAAGGTAGCGACCGGCTTGGCGCATGAGCCACACGGGCGTGTGATCTGTGGGCTGGCGCAGGCAAGCGCGGATGAAATTGTCGTTTTGAAGGGGTGCGTACATAGAAGAATTATCGCGCCCATAATTTGAGGTTCGCGCCATTAGCGTCCCTGAAGCGTTTGAAATTCTGACCGGAGAAACCCATGCTCGCCGCCAACATCCTGCACACCATCGGCAACACACCGCATGTCCGTATGAACCGGCTGTTCGGGCCGGGCCACAACATCTACATCAAGAGCGAGCGGGGCAACCCCGGCGGCTCGATCAAAGACCGAATCGCCTTGGCCATGGTCGAGGCGGCGGAGGCCAGCGGTGCGCTCAAGCCGGGCCACACCATCATCGAGCCGACTTCGGGCAACACCGGCGTCGGGCTGGCCATGGTGGCCGCAGTGAAGGGCTACAAGTTGGTGCTGGTGATGCCCGAGAGCATGAGCGTCGAGCGCCGACGCCTGATGCTGGCCTATGGCGCCAGCTTTGTCCTCACCCCGCGTGAAAAGGGCATGAACGGATCGATCGCGAGGGCCGCAGAACTTGTGGCCGAAACACCCAACTCCTGGATGCCGCAGCAGTTCGACAACCCCGCCAACATCGACGCCCACGTGCACACCACCGCGCTGGAAATCTTGGCCGACTTTCCCGGTGGCGTGGACGCGATGATCACCGGTGTGGGCACAGGCGGGCACATCACTGGCTGCGCGCAAGTGCTCAAAGCCAAGTGGCCGCAGTTGAAGGTGTATGCGGTGGAGCCCACGGCCAGCCCGGTCATCAGCGGCGGCAAGCCCAGCCCGCATCCCATACAGGGCATCGGCGCGGGCTTCATCCCGAAAAATCTGCACACCGCCCTGCTTGACGGCGTGATCCAGGTGGATGCCGAAGCGGCCCGCGAAATGGCACGGCGCAGTGCGCGCGAAGAAGGTTTGCTGGTGGGAATCTCATCCGGCGCAACATTGGCCGCGATCGCGCAAAAACTGCCTGAACTGAAAGCCGGCGCCACTGTGCTGGGTTTCAACTACGACACCGGTGAACGCTATTTGTCAATTGAAGGTTTCCTGCCGACCGAGTGAAACGCCGCGGTTTGGGCGCCCACGCCAAGCCCAAACACGGCGCCCTGAATCTGCATATTGAAGCTGCGCTATGCGGCCCCAAATCTTCCCCGCTCGCACCCGAGAAAATGGCGCTGGCCACAAGGAGAAACATCCATGCTTCGTAAACTTTCCGCCGTCACTGCCTTGGTAGCCACACTGGCCTTGAGCGGCTGCGGCTACAACGACTTTCAAAAACTCGACGAATCGGTCAAGGCCAGTTGGTCTGAAGTGTTGAATCAATACCAGCGCCGCGCTGATTTGATTCCCAACATCGTCGCCACCGTCAAAGGCGAAGCCGGGTTTGAGCAAGAAACGCTCACCAAGGTGATCGAAGCACGCTCCAGAGCCACCAGCATTCAGGCCACCCCCGAACTCATCAACAACCCCGAGGCCTTCCAGAAATTTCAGGCTGCGCAGGGCGAGTTGACTGGCGCGCTGAGCCGCTTGATGGTGGTCAGCGAGCAGTACCCGAATCTGAAAGCAAATGCCGGTTTTCAAGACCTGCGCGTGCAATTGGAAGGCACCGAAAACCGGGTCACCGTGGCGCGCAACCGCTACATCAAGGAAGTGGCGAGCTACAACGTGTTGACGCGCAGCTTTCCTACCAACTTGACGGCCATGATGTTCAGCTACCCGGTGAAACCCAGCTTCACGGTGGCCAACGAAGCGCAGATCTCGGCCCCGCCGCAAGTGAATTTCGACAAGCCGGCCGCAAAGTGATCGGCTCGTACTGACTCAGCTCTGGGCCGGATGAACAACCGCTCGACACGCTTACCGTCGCTTTGGTTTTCGCTGTGCTTCACCTTACTGTGGTGGGCAAGTTCTAGCTTCGCGCAGGACGTGCTCAAGGTGCCAGCAGTCACCGCCCCAGTCATCGACCAAACCGGCACGTTGAGCGCGGCCCAAACCGCCGAGCTGACGGTCAAATTGGCGACGCTGGAGCAATATAGCGGCACGCAAGTGGTGGTGCTGATCGTCGCCACCACGTCGCCTGAAGACATTGCTTCGTATGCGCAGCGCGTGGCCGACGAATGGAAGATAGGCCGGCGCGATGTGGGCGATGGCGTGGTCATCGTCGTGGCCAAAAATGACCGGCGCGTGCGCATTGAGGTTGCTAAAACGCTGGAGGGCGCCGTACCCGATTTGGCAGCCAAGCGCATCATCAGTCAACAAGTCGGCCCCGCCTTCAAGAGCGGCGATTACGCCGGCGGTTTGAACGCTGCGATAGACGCGCTGGCACTGCGTATCAAAGGGGAAGGCTTGGCTCAGCCGAGTGCGCGGACGCAAAGTGGCAAGCAACGTGGCAATGGGGTTTTTGGCGCGGACTGGCAGCAGCTGGCCATGTTCTTCTTTATTGGCGTGCCTATTTTGGGCGGCGTATTGACCGGCGTTTTCGGCCGCAAACTGGGCTCCATCATCACAGGCGGCGCAGCGGGCGGCGTTGGTTGGCTGCTGACGGCCAGTGGCTTGTTGGCAGGAATAGCGGGCGTCGTGGCCGTTGTTTTGGTCGGCATATTTGGCATTGGCGCGGCGAGCGGCTTGACGGGTGCCATGCGCCGCCGCGGCGGCGGTGGTGCAATGGGTGGGCTCGGCGGGCTCGGCGCGGGTCCGGTCATTTGGGGCGGCAGTGGTGGCTTTGGTGGAGGCAATGGCGGTGGCGGCGGAGGCTTCAGCTCTGGCGGCGGCGGGGACTTCGGCGGCGGCGGCGCATCGGGTGACTGGTAATCCGCATCCGCCAACAAACAACTCATCAACCACTCCGCCATGGCCAAACTGTCAAGAATCCTCAAGCACCGGTTGCTCGACGAAACCGACGCCAAACGCGCGTTGAGCGTTGCTGCGCTGGACCGCATCGAAGCGCGCGTCAAAGCCAGCGAGCGTCAACACAGCGGAGAAATCAAGGTGTGCGTCGAGGCCAGCTTGCCGCTGTCTTACCTTTGGCGCGACGCCCCGGCGCGGCAGCGTGCCGTGACGATGTTCGGCAAGTTGCGGGTTTGGGACACCGAAGCCAACAACGGCGTGTTGATTTACTTGCTGCTGGCGGAACGGCACATTGACATCGTGGCGGACCGCGGCTTGAATCACCACGTTTCGCCGCAGCAGTGGAGCACCCTGCTGAAAGACATGTCTGGGGCGTTCAAACGCGGCGAGTTTGAAGCCGGCTTGGTTGCTGCGGTTGACGCGATCGATGCTTTGCTGGCGCAGCATTTTCCAGTTTCAGCCTCGACTGAAAACCGAAATGAGCTGCCTGACAGACCGACAGTTTTTTAAAGATCGGGCCTGAGTTATTGCTCCGATCCGATGAAGTGTCCACCATTCGTGCTGAAGAATTGATGAGTTCCTGCTGCAGTGCGGACCCTTCAATCCCTCAGGGCGAACGGGAAAAAATTGACACTTCATCGGGCCGAATCAAAGAGAGACGCGCACGATTTGCACCAAGTGCCGCATCGTCCGCCACAGCGGTGAGGGCGGAAGTGGCAAGAGACGCGCATCAAAAAACCCGCCAAGTCTGCACTGGGCGGGTTTCGTCTTAGCCCTGCCTTGTTTTTTACTTCTTGCGGAACTTGCGAAGCGCTGCGATCTGCGCTGCCATGGCCGCAAATTCGCCTTGCGCTTTGGCAAAGTCGATATCGGTCTTGGCATTTTTCATGGCTTCGGCGGCGGCTTGCTTGGCAGAATCTGCCTTGGCCTCATCGAGGTCTTTGCCGCGAATGGCGGTGTCGGCCAGCACCGTTACCGCGCCCGGTTGCACTTCCAGGATGCCACCTGCCACGAACACAAATTCTTCCTGGCCGTTGTCAGCACGAACAATGCGCACGGCTCCGGGCTTGATGCGCGTGATGAGCGGCGTGTGGCGCGGGTAAATGCCCAATTCGCCCATTTCCCCCGGCAGCGCAACGAACTTGGCTTCGCCGGAAAAGATGCTTTCTTCTGCGGAGACAACGTCTACTTGGATGGTGGCCATGTCTGTTCCTTGGGCTTCAGTGTGAGCTTCAAAAGATGATTCAGTCGGCGAATGGTTTGGCGCTGCTGCTCATATATCCCTCCGTTCGGACTGTCGTGGCTCGTCCGATTGTCCTGAGGTATCGAAAGCAGTCCAGTTCAGGACTTCGATACCTCAGTCCGAACCGGTGGGGATGGTGTTTCAAGTCGGGTAGTTATTCGGGTCGAGCGCTCAAAACAAGCGCCCTCACCGCCCGGCTTACTGCATCTTTTTGGCCTTTTCGATGGCTTCGTCGATCGTGCCGACCATGTAAAAGGCTTGCTCGGGCAGGCTGTCGCACTCACCGGCCACGATCATCTTGAAGCCGCGGATGGTTTCTTTTAACGTCACGTATTTGCCGGGCGAGCCGGTGAACACCTCGGCCACGAAGAAAGGCTGGCTCAGGAAGCGCTGAATTTTCCGGGCGCGGGCCACGGCAAGTTTGTCCTCTGGAGCCAATTCGTCCATGCCCAAAATCGCGATGATGTCGCGCAACTCTTTGTAACGCTGCAAGATGCCCTGCACTGCGCGCGCGGTGGCGTAGTGCTCTTCGCCGACCACGTTCGGGTCGAGTTGACGGCTGGTTGAGTCAAGTGGATCGACCGCAGGGTAGATGCCCAATGAGGCGATGTCGCGCGACAGCACCACGGTGGAGTCCAAGTGCGCAAACGTGGTGGCGGGCGATGGATCGGTCAAGTCATCGGCAGGCACGTAAACCGCTTGGATGGATGTGATGGAACCCACCTTGGTGGAGGTGATGCGCTCTTGCAAGCGGCCCATCTCTTCTGCCAAGGTGGGCTGGTAACCCACGGCCGAAGGCATGCGGCCCAAGAGCGCCGACACTTCGGTTCCGGCCAGGGTGTAGCGATAGATGTTGTCAACGAAGAAGAGCACGTCTTTGCCTTCGTCACGGAACGACTCGGCAATGGTCAAACCGGTCAGGGCGACGCGCAAGCGGTTGCCTGGAGGCTCGTTCATCTGGCCGTAAACCATGGCCACTTTCGAGTCTTCGAGCTTCTCCAGGTTCACGACGCCAGAGTCGGCCATCTCGTGATAAAAATCGTTGCCCTCACGAGTTCGCTCGCCCACCCCGGCAAACACCGACAAACCGCTGTGGGCCTTGGCGATGTTGTTGATGAGTTCCATCATGTTCACCGTCTTGCCCACACCGGCGCCGCCGAACAGGCCCACTTTGCCGCCCTTGGCAAACGGGCACACCAAGTCAATCACCTTGATGCCGGTTTCCAGCAGGTCTTGTGACGGACTGAGTTCGTCGTACGACGGCGGCTTGCGGTGGATGGACGCGGTGAGTTCCTGGCCCACAGGGCCGCGCTCGTCGATGGGTTGACCGAGCACGTCCATGATGCGACCCAGCGTGGCACGACCCACAGGCACCATGATGGGCGCTGCGGTGTTGCGAACCATCAGGCCGCGGCGCAAGCCGTCAGACGAGCCCAACGCAATGGTGCGAACGACGCCGTCACCGAGTTGCTGCTGCACTTCGAGCGTCAGCGCCGAGCCGTCCAGCTTGAGCGCGTCGTAAACCTTGGGCATGGCGTTGCGTGGAAATTCCACGTCGACCACGGCGCCGATGCACTGGACGATCTTGCCTTCTGCGGCTGTTGAGGTTGCGGTTGAAGCTGCGGACATGTTGATTCCTTGTATGCGATTCAAATACTTAAGCGTCGATCAAACCGCGGCCGCACCGGCCACGATTTCAGACAATTCTTTGGTAATGGCGGCTTGGCGCGAGCGGTTGTAGATCAACTTCAACTCGCCAATCACGCTGCCAGCGTTCTCGGTGGCCGACTTCATGGCCACCATGCGCGAGGAATGCTCAGACGCCATGTTCTCAGCCAGCGATTGATACACCAAGGCTTCGATGTAGCGCACCAGCAAGTTGTCGATCACGGTGGCGGCGTCGGGCTCGTACAAATAATCCCAGCCGTGTGCGCCGGATCCGATGGCCTTCTCAGCCACCATGCTCTCGGCCGACAGCGGAAGCAATTGCTGCATTACCGGTTCTTGTTTCATCGTGTTGATGAAACGGGTGTAGCAAAGGTAGACCGCGCTGAGCTTGCCGGCGGCATACGCATCGAGAAGCACCTTGACGGGGCCAATCAATTTGTCAAGCGTCGGCTTGTCGCCAAGCATCGTGGCGTGCGAAACCACTTTCACGCCGACGCGGTTCAAAAAGCCAAGACCTTTGTTGCCGATGGCCACAGCCTCACTTTTTTGGCCCTGCGCATCGACTTCTTTGAGCTTGTTTGTCAGCATGCGCAGCACGTTGGTGTTCAAGCCGCCGCACAAGCCTTTGTCGGTCGTGATGAGGATGAAGCCTGCGGTTTTCGCGCCCGGGTTGTTCAACATGAACGGGTGCTTGTACTCGGGCGTGGCGGTCGATAAGTTGGCCGCCAGGCTGCGCACTTTCTCGGCGTAAGGACGCGCTGCACGCATGCGGTCTTGCGCCTTGCGCATTTTCGAAGCCGCAACCATTTCCATGGCCTTGGTGATTTTCTTGGTGTTCTCGAAGCTTTTGATCTTGCCTCGAATTTCTTTACCTGCTGCCACTGAAAGCTCCTTTGGCTGACATGTACCGGGCGGCCACGATCACGGCCGTCTCCACAGAGACCGTGAAGCGCCCCCTCGGGGGGCAGGAACGAAGTGACGTGGGGGCTGTCATGTTCAAGCGAAGGATTTCTTGAACGCGGTGACCGCAGCCGTCATTTCAGCTTCAGATTCCTTGTCCAGCACTTTGCTGTCTTCGATCTTCTTCAGCAAGGCAGCGTGGCTGGTTTTCAGGTGGGTGTGCAGGCCGGCTTCAAACGACAGCACCTTCTTCACATCTACATCGTCCATGAAGCCCTTGTTCACCGCAAACAAAGTGGCACCCATCAAGCTGATGGGCTGCGGTGAATACTGAGCTTGCTTCAAGAGTTCGGTCACGCGTGCACCGCGGTCAAGCTGCTTCCGAGTGGCCTCGTCAAGGTCAGACGCGAACTGCGCAAACGCGGCCAGTTCACGGTACTGCGCCAGGTCGGTGCGGATACCGCCAGACAAGCCTTTGATGATTTTGGTTTGCGCCGCGCCACCCACACGCGACACCGAAATACCGGCGTTGATCGCAGGACGAATGCCCGCGTTGAACAACGAGGTTTCCAAGAAGATCTGTCCATCGGTGATCGAAATCACGTTGGTGGGGACAAAGGCCGAAACGTCACCCGCTTGGGTTTCGATGATGGGAAGTGCCGTCAATGAGCCGGTCTTGCCTTTGACTTCGCCCTTGGTGAAGGCTTCAACGTAATCGGCGTTCACACGGGCAGCGCGTTCCAGCAAACGGCTGTGGAGATAGAACACGTCGCCCGGATACGCCTCGCGTCCCGGTGGGCGGCGCAGCAACAACGAAACTTGACGGTAGGCCACGGCTTGCTTGGACAAGTCGTCGTACACGATGAGCGCATCTTCGCCGCGGTCGCGGAAGTACTCGCCCATGGTGCAGCCAGAGTAGGCCGACACGTATTGCATGGCGGCCGATTCAGCCGCAGTGGCGGCCACGACGATGGTGTATTCCATCGCGCCGTTGGCTTCCAGTGCACGCACCACGTTTTTCACCGACGACGCCTTTTGGCCGATGGCAACGTAGATGCAGGTCATGTGCTGACCCTTCTGGTTGATGATGGCGTCGATGGCCACGGCCGTCTTGCCGGTTTGGCGGTCGCCAATGATGAGTTCGCGTTGACCACGACCTACCGGGACCATCGAGTCAATCGACTTCAGACCGGTTTGCATGGGCTGATCCACCGATTTACGTGCGATCACACCGGGCGCAATCTTCTCAATCGGCATGGAGAGTTTGGCATTGATGGGGCCCTTGCCGTCGATCGGTTGACCCAACGCGTTGACCACGCGGCCTTTCAGCTCGGGGCCCACCGGCACTTCCAAAATCCGGCCGGTGCACTTCACCGTGTCGCCTTCAGAGATGTGCTCGTACTCGCCCAAAATCACCGAGCCGACCGAGTCACGCTCAAGATTCAACGCCAGACCGTAAGTGGGCGAGCCGTCAGGTGCGGCAGGGAATTCGAGCATCTCTCCCTGCATCACGTCTGACAACCCGTGGATTCGGCAAATACCGTCGGTCACAGAGACCACGGTGCCCTGATTTTTGATGTCAGCAGAGGCGCCGAGGCCTTCAATGCGGCTCTTGATGAGTTCAGAGATTTCTGCGGGATTCAGATTCATGACAGATGTCCTTTGAATTCGTTGACTCGGTTCAGGCGCTGAGCAGCGTCAGACCATAAATTTGGCAGGTTGCCAGCGCTTCGGTGCGCCTGACAGCCGCCTTGTTGCGCCGCTTGGTTAAGCAACCAGCGCCGCCTTCATTTGTTCGAGGCGTGCCTTGATCGAGGTGTCGAGCACTTCGTCACCAACCACCACGCGAATGCCGCCGATCAGATCGGCTTGCACTTGAACGCTGGCATTGAGCTTTCGCGCGAACCGCTTTTCGAGCGAAACAAGCACGTCAGCGACTTGCTCTGCAGTCATCTCAAACGCGCTGTAAATCACCGCATCTGAGACACCGGCCTTGGCGTTGGCCAGCACATGAAACTGCGCTGCAATTTCGGGCAAAGTCGCCAAGCGGCCGTTGTCGATAACGGTGCGCAACAAGTTTTTCGAGGCGTCTGACAACGGCATCCTTACCACCGACGTGATGACGTCCGCCACTTGCTCGGATGTCGTTTTCGGGCTGTCAGCGAACTGAAGCAATTGAGGGTTTGCCGATACCGCCGCTAAGGCGTCAATTTCCGCAGCCGCTTGCTTCAAGTCACCTTTGACGGCCACCTGAAACAGCGCTTCGGCATACGGCCGGGCCAGGGTTGCAAGCTCAGCCATGGGTCAGAGCTCGGTTTTCAGGCGCGACAACAACTCGGCGTGAACGCCGGGGTTGACTTCACGCTTGAGAATTTGCTCGGCACCTTTGACAGCCAAGGCCGCCACCTGGTCGCGCAGAGTTTCACGCGCCTTCATCGATTCTTGCTGTGCTTCGGCACGCGCAGCGGCGACGATCTTGGCGCCCTCTTCACTCGCTCGGCCTTTGGCTTCTTCGACCATGGACTGCGCCAAACGCTCGGCATCTGCCAATCGCTGCGCCGCATCGTTGCGGGCGCTGGAAAGTTGCGCTTCGACGCGCTTGTTGGCGCTGGCCAAATCGGCCTTGGCCTTGTCAGCGGCTGACAAGCCTTCGGAGATCTTTTGCGCGCGTTCGTCGAGTGCCTTGACGATGGGCGGCCACACGAATTTCATCGTGAAACCGACCAAGATAAGGAACACGATCAGTTGCGCGATCAGCGTAGCGTTGATGCTCACGATGTTGCCTTTAGATCAGGTTGGATCAAATTGAATTCGAGCGTTGAAGGCGAGCGCCAATCAACACCGACAGCGTTTTGCTTACTTCGGCAGATTGGCGATTTGAGCCAAGAATGGGTTGGCAGTGGCGAACCACAACGCAATACCGGTGCCGATAATGAAAGAGGCGTCGATCAAACCAACCAACAAGAACATCTTGGTTTGCAGTTCGTTCATCAGTTCAGGCTGACGCGCTGCCGATTCAAGATACTTGCTGCCCATGATGCCAATGCCGATACAAGCGCCAAATGCGCCCAGACCAATGATCAAACCGACGGCGAGAGCAACAAAGCTAATGACTTCCATGGTGTTTCCTTAAGGGTAAAAGTAAGACTAACGAGATAAAACAAGAAAAGAAGTTCAGTGGGCGTCGTGCGACTGCCCGATGTAGACCAAGGTCAACATCATGAACACGAAGGCTTGCAGCGTGATGATCAAGATATGGAAAATCGACCACACCGTGCCGGCAAAGATGTGACCCAGAAAAAGCGCAATGCCGGTTCCCGAAAGCGCAAATGCGCCGCCCATCAACGCGATGAGCAAAAAGATCAGCTCACCCGCGTACATGTTGCCAAACAGCCGCATGCCATGCGACACCGTTTTGGCCACAAATTCAATCAACTGCATGGCGAAATTCACTGGGTATAAAGACCAGTGATTTCCGAACGGCGCAGTGAAAAGTTCATGAACCCAGCCGGTCGCGCCTTTGATCTTCACGTTGTAGACAAGGCAAACGATCAGCACGCCGAGCGACAAGCCCATCGTCATTGACAAGTCAGCTGTCGCGACAACGCGAAGATAAGGCAGGCCAAAGATGTGTTCGCCGATCCACGGGAGGATGTCGACAGGCAACAAGTCCATGGCGTTCAGCAAAAAAATCCATACGAACACCGTAAGCGCCAATGGCGCGACCAGCTTGCGGCTGTTGGCGTTGTGCACGATGCCTTTGGCTTGACTGTCAACCATTTCAACCAGCAGCTCGACCGCAGCTTGAAAGCGTCCGGGACGACCTGACGTGGCCTTGCGTGCGGCCAACCAAAGCAGCCAGCAACCCAAAACGCCAAGGGTGACGCTAAAGAACAAAGAGTCGTAGTTGATGACGGAAAAATCTACGACCGAAGTTTGCTTTTTATTCTGTAAATGCTGCAGGTGGTGAACGATGTATTCACCCGCTGTGGGCGCGTGCCCGGTGCCTGCTTGGCCTTCTGCTGCCATGTTTGTCTAAGCCTTTTATGTCGAATCAGAAAACGAGTCTGAGCGGGTCAACGGCCGCGCCACAAAAGCGCAAACCAATTCATTTGTGAGCACACCACCATCGTGACCAGCAGTGCGGGCCAGTTCAGCTGGGGAACCACTCTTGCCGCAATCACCAACATGGCAATCGCTGCTGCGATTTTTATCGTTTCCCAGAACATCAACCCCAAAGCAGCAGCAGTTGGAGAGTCAGCTCGACGTGTCATACCGCGCGCCAACAACGCACTTGGCAGGACGACCGCAGCCGCACCGTAAAGCGCTGACCACGCCACATTTCGGAGGCCTTCACCTTGGTTCGCGAACACCAAAGCCCCGGTAACGCACAGCAACCCTGCGAAAGCTTGCGCACCCACCACTCGCCACGGCGAAATCATGGGTTGCTTGACCCGCAAGGCCTGTGCCTCTTCCCGGGTAAATGCTTTGTAAGGCCGATCTGTCCACTCATCTTGCGACGAGTCAACAGCGGATTTAAAAGCCGGTTTCGAACTTGCGCGGCCGTGGTCAATGGAGTCGATCATGGCGCGCTTGTTGCGTGGCTTTTGGCGTTATCTATGAAGACGATTTGGAAATTGCAGGGCCGCTGGCAACGCTCACCGCAAAGCCTCGGAATTATACGTGGAAACCCGCGCCGCCAAAAACCTCAGCGCTGAGCGCTGCTCAATTTCGCCAGCGCCACGCCCGAGACAATGACTCGTGCGCGATCTGTGCCTCAGGGTTGTTCTCACGCGTGATCGAGGAAAACCTTCTCCATGCAACCCAGACTGCAGAGGCCATAAATCCCAACAGCGTCGAGCCTAAAACAATCAACGCACGGGATGGTTTTGATTTGTAATCCGGGGGCAAGGCGGTATCGACTTGCTGCAACACGGGGCCTTCTTTGGCTTCGTCAAGCTTGGCCATCTCGAATTGGCGAATCATGCCTTCCAACAGCGTTTCCTGGAGCTTCAGCTCACGGCGGGCCCGGACGTAATCGATGGCGACTTCCGGCAACTTGCCCACAGGCATGTCCACCGCGCTGCCCGCATTGCCGCCCTTGCTCGACTCCATGCGAGCCAGTTCGCCGCGCAATGCGCGCAACTCGGAGTTCATACGCATCACATCCGGGTTTTGTTCGGTCGCGCCGCCGCGCAGCACTTTGAGCTGAACCTCGCGCTCAGCAATCAGGCCACGCAACTGCGCTGCGCCAAGAATCAGCGCTTCGGCTTGCTTGTCGAGGGCGATCACACCGGATTTTTCTTGGACCGCTCGAAACTGGCTTTCGGCTTTGATGAGGTTTTCCTTGGTGTCTTTGAGTTGTTGCTCGAAGAACACGCGGCGCAGTTGCGCTTCTGAAACCGCCAATCGCCCGAGCACCTTGGTGACTTCGCCGACGTGCGCATTGGCGAGTTCCGCCGCGAACTTCGGCTCTTCATCATCTACTTCAACGATGATGACGCCGCTTTTCTTTTCAGACGAAACGCGGATGTACTTGGGCAAGGCTCTGCGCAGCGCTTCGTAGCTTTTGACTTCGTAGCGCTCCTTCAACTTGAAGCGCTCGTCCAGGGCGCGCTGTACGCTGTCGCTCTTCAACAGCGACACATAAAGCTCATCGGGCGTTTTCGCCATGCCGCCTGCCAACCCGCCCAAAGACCCCAGCGCGGCCAAAGCGGCCGAGGCACCGCCCGAGCTTTGGGAAGTAGGGGGCAACAAAGTCGTGCGGGCGGTGTAAACCGCCGGCAACGCCAAAGCCACCGCCAGGGATCCTGCTGCCGCCGCGACTGTGACGCCCGCAATCAGGCGCTTGCCTTCGCCCCACCAGGTCAGGAGGTCGATCAGGCCGATGCCGCCTTCGCCGTCGTTGTCCTCGAATTCTTCGTTCGCGGTGACCGACGAATCTGGGTGTTTTGAAGAATTCATGTCACTGCCGAATGGTCTTGATGGCAGCCGCACCCAGGCCGAACTGCGAGAAGATTTGCGACCAGTCCTTCAAGTTGCGCACCAAAGAACGCCCCCAGGTTTCGAAGTCGAGCTGATTGGGTACGACCACGGCGTCGCCGGGTTGAAGGGGCTGCGACTCCAAGCTGCCCACGCCGAAGAAGCCGCGCTTGTCGTTGGAGTGATTCACCGTTCCGTCAGCTCTCAAGATAAACATGTTCGACGGATCGGCCGCCTCGTCCACACCCGCCAGTCGCAAATAATCACCCGCCGTGCGCCCCGGCTTCCACAAAAAAGCGTTGCTGTTGACCACTGCGCCTGCAACGGTCACGAAGCCTGGCCGGGTGGGCACGTTGATGCGGTCCGCATTTTCCAAAGGCAGATCCGGCAGTTGTTCCACCGAGTTGGTGTTCACCGTCAATTCCAGCGCGATACGGCCGTTGGGTTGTATGCGCGACAAACGCGCCAGCTGAGCCTGCGTGGCGGCATTGCTGACGGCCGCGCTGCGGTCGGCCGAGACATCGTCGCGTCGGTTGGCCGACTCGCGCGCCGTTTGCGTTGCCGACAAAGACTCCAATCGTGTCATCGCCTGCTGCAAGTTTTCACGCTGGCGTTGGCGCGTTTCTTCACGGCTGAAATCCAAGCCGTAGACATAGGCTTGCTGCGTGAAGCCGCCTGCCCTGACGATCAATTGCTTCAACGACTCGCCTGGCAGCAGCTGATAAACCCCGGGCGCGCCGACCTCGCCCTCTAGCGACACCAAGCGGGTTTGCCGTGCCACCGGCACGCGCAGGTCTTTTTGGCTGTAAACCGTGACGACGTCACCCGGCAGCAGCTCGATGTTGTTCAGCGGATCACCTTGCAACACCACTTTGCCGAGGTTGAACGGAATGACTTGGGTGGACAAGTCGCGCGCGTTCAAACGCTCAATGACCGCGTAATCCCAGTTCAGCTCATCAAACAAGACCCCTAATTTTTTCCGCGCCGGTGCTGCAAAAGGTTCGTCTTCACGCTTTTCTTCAGATCTGAGAAATGGCGAACGCAAATTGGCACTTTGGACCCCGGCACCATCATTTTCTCGGCTCCTAAGCGACGGCGTCCGACCGGCGTTGCCGCCTCGATCAGCGAACTCAGCCCTGTCGGCAGCGTTGCGCCTCAGTTCTTCATCTTCAGGCTCCAACACCTGCACCAACAAATTTTTGCGCCGGTAAAAGTCTGGCGAAATCAGGGCGTCCCGATCCGGAATCAAGTCACTGATGCGCATGCCAGGTTTGTAGGCATAGCGCAGCGGCTGCGCGACGTGGCCCTTCAACGTCACTGCGTTGGCGAACTGGGCCGAAATGGCCAACATGGTCAGGACGTCGCCGTCGCGCAGGGTTTTTTGCAAACCGGCGGCATCGGCCTTGAACTCTTCAACAAATCGCGCGGCCTTCGCCTGAGTGTTGTCAATGCGCTCCAGCTGCACCCGGTTGGGGTTGGCCAACACCGTGGCACCGCCCGCATAGCGAAGCACTTCGCTCAGCGGTTCTTGCAGCGAGCGCAGTTCGTAAATCGCCGGCGTGTCCAACGCACCGGTCAAGGCGACACGCGGGCCTGCGGGTTGGAAAACCAGTACATCGCCTGCGACGAGCTGAACGTCCTTGGATTTGTCGCCCTGCACCAAAAAGTCGTAGGCATCGAACACTGACACCGCCTTGCCGTCACGGCGCAGCGTCATCTTGCGCATCGACCCATTGGGCGCGGGGCCGCCGGCAGCCACGACCGCGGACAACAGCGTGGACTGGCTGGGCAACGTGAACACACCGGGTCGCTGCGCAGGCCCAACGACAAACACCGTCACGCCGCGCAATTGACCGAGCGTGACGTTGAGGTTGAAGTTGGTGTAAAGCCTGCCGATTTGCGCGCGCAGATGCTTTTCCAATTCAGCCGCCTTGACGCCCGCCACGTTGAAGCTGCCAACTTTGGGCAAGCTGACCTGGCCGTTGCGATCCACCGTGGTGCGGTAGTCGACATCGATGGAGCCCCATGCTCGGATGATGAGTTCGTCACCGGGCCCCACGGTGTAGTCGCTTGAGACCGGCACATTGCTCAGGCCACTGGGCCGCTCAGCCGCCTCGGTGAAAAAACTCTGTCCGAACACCGGGAGCAACCGACCAGTGGCAACTTCGACAAACTTTTGAAATTCGCTGGGTGGCGCAGGCGCCAGATTGCGCCGACGTGCATTTTCGTCAGAAAAAGCTTCGTTGCCGAATTGACCGTCGCGCTGTCTGTCACGATTTCCATCGCGAACGCCCTCGCGCGGTGTGTCGCGCGGTGAATTGCCACGCATGCCGTCTGCGGACGAGCCGGCATTGCCACCGTTTTGCGCGCCTCCATTTGCTGAAGTGCCTCCTTGCCCAGACGGCGAATTTCCTGTCGTCCCGTTGCCTGTGCGAGCCGCTGCCGCAGGGCTGTAGCCAGGCGCACTGAAGGTGCCGCCCGCAGCAGGTTCGTCGGCCGCTTGCGCGGTTGTGCTGCCCAGGGCGAGCAAGACCGACAAAATTCTTGAGGCGGCAGTGGATGCAGCAAAAGGGACAAGACGGGGGAGTGTTTGCATTCGTAGGGCGCGTGTGAACTGCCGATGGATGAGCAAAAAACCAACCCGCGATCACTGCGCGGATGGCACCTCTGCCTGGTTCGCGATGGTACCGGACGTGGTCCGTGCGACGCCCCGATGGACGCAGCCAACGGGCTGCGGACCGGTGGCCCCGGAAGGCGCGTTGGGCTCCTGTGTTTTGCACGCGTCAGGCTCGCGCTTCAGGCCACCCGTGAAAATGCCCGCCGTGGCGGGCATTTCGAATTCGGCCCCGCGCTTACTCTTTGCGGTAAGCGTCGTGGCACGCTTTGCAGGCCGCCCCCGTGGGTCCGAACGCTGCTTTCAAGTTGTCCACGCTGCCGGTCTTGGCGGCCGCATTGAGCTTGACCATTTCCTCTTGCATCTTGGCCGCGCTGGCGCGGAATTTGTCGCCCTCAGTCCAGATTTCAGCCTTGGCCTTGGTGTCGCCTTTGTCTGAACCGTCGGTAAACGCAGCGTAAGGCAGCTTGGACATGGCCAGCGCGACGTCTGCGTTTTCAGCAGCAACCTTGGCGTCAAACGGAATGCGGCCGTTGGCCATGGCACCCAAACGACCGAAGTGAGTGGCCATCACGCTGAAGGCCGCTTTGCGGTACTTGATGGCGTCTTCAGGCTTTTGAAATTGCGCGGCCGCGGGCAAAGACAAAGTGGCACCGATGACGGCAGCGGCGACGAGGGCGATCGATTTCATAGACAAACTCCTGACGGACGTTGAGCGCAAGCGGGTGAACACAAGCGGGTTGGGTTTTTGGTGCCGCTAAATGGCCCCGCCGCAGTGTAATCAGCGCTTGGCGATCGGTTTGGAAGGCACAGCGACTCGGTCAGACATCGTTGAAAGGCAGGTTATTGTGCCCGGCTGCGCGTTCAATCCAGCTGGAAAATACGATGAAGATGTCGACTCAAAACGTTCGAATTTGGGATTTGCCGACCCGTATTTTTCATTGGTCGCTGGCGGGCTGCGTGCTTGCCTCCGTGGTCACGGCAAACCTGGGCGGCAACGCCATGGTCTGGCACTTTCGCTCGGGCTACGCGATCTTGACTTTGCTGACGTTTCGCGTCGTCTGGGGCGTGCTGGGCGGGCACTGGTCGCGCTTTGCGTCCTTTATTTTTTCTCCTGCGGCACTCGGACGCTACCTGCGCGGCCAAAGCCATGCGCAAGAACTGCACGATGTGGGCCACAGCCCGCTGGGGGCGCTGTCAGTTTTTGCGGTACTGGGCATCCTCACGGCGCAAGTGGCCACGGGCTTGTTCGCCGACGACGAGATCGCCAACACCGGTCCGCTGATCAAGTTTGTCAGAGGCGCGACCAGCTTGATGCTGACCAAATGGCACAAGACTTACGGGCAGTGGATCATCGTCACGTTGGTGGTGTTGCATGTGGCGGCGATTGCTTTTTATGTGCTCAAGAAGAAGCGCGACTTGCTGAGCGCGATGGTGTCGGGCAACAAGGTATTGCCCGCTTCCACACCGTCATCCACAGATTCACCCAGCAGCCGCCTTGGCGCGGTGGCCGTGTTTGCCTTGTGCTCAGCAGGGGTGGCTTGGCTGGTGAGTCTGGGCGGCTAGACTGAAAGTTCACCCACTCTTGACGTCTGCATGAGCACGCAAAGCAGAAGCGAAGTTCGCGAGGTCAGCGCAATTTCAGAAATACGTTTGGTTGCGGCCGCCGGTCCTGAGCTGATGGAACAGACGCGCGAAGTTTTTCGAGACTACGCCGCGAGCTTGAACATCGACCTGTGCTTTCAAAATTTCGACGCAGAACTGCTTGAACTCCCCGGTGACTACGCCGCGCCGCATGGCCATTTGCTGTTGGCATTTGTGGACCACGAGTTGGCAGGCTGCGGCGCTTTTCGCCGCATAGGCGATGTGGACTATGCCAACGCCTGCGAGATGAAACGCCTGTATGTGCGTCCGGCCTTTCGCAGTTTGGGTTTGGGCCGATTGCTGGCGCAGGCGCTGTTTGACGAAGCCCAACGTGCCGGCTACTCGGTCATGCTGCTTGACACCCTGGACGACATGGAAGCCGCGCGCAGCCTTTACGCGTCGCTGGGGTTTACAGAGATTCCGCCTTACTACTTCAACCCCATTGCCGGCGCACATTATTTGAAAGCCGAGCTTTGAAAGGCACGCCATGACTCGCTCGGTGAACAGCGTCAATGTGGGTTTGGCGCGTCGTGTGGACATCAACGGCCGCGCGGTCATGACGGCCATCGGCAAACAAAGCGCGGTCGGCGCCGTTGCCGTCCACCTGATGGGACTGGCAGGCGACGAACAAGCCGACTTGACGGTGCACGGCGGCCTGAGCAAAGCGGTTTACGCCTACCCCAGCGAGCACTACGCGTTTTGGCAAACCGTGCGAGCGCAGGCCCAAGTGTCGTTGTGGATGGACGCTCTGCCACCGGGCTTCATGGGCGAAAACCTGACGCTGTCAGGCTTGTTGGAAACCGAGGTTTTCATCGGCGACGTGCTGCGTTTCGCCAACTGCCAACTGGCAGTGAGCGAGCCGCGCTACCCGTGCTTCAAGTTCAATGCCGCCATGGGCTTCAAACACGCCAGCAAACTGATGGCAGCGAACGCGTGGTGCGGGTTTTATTTGGCGGTGCGCGAGCCCGGAAGCATCCAGGCGGGCGAAACGTTTGAGCTCGTGCACGGGCCGCGCGAGGTGGGCATTACCGAGCTCTTTCGAGCCCGGGTTTCGAAGTCGCTCTAGGAGCGTGGGAACGGCACGGACAACAAGTCACGCGTATTTATGCTGACTGATCAGCCTGCAGCCAGGGCCGCCCCGGACGGGGCCGCCTGTGAGTACACGGCGTAGTCGGTGTAGCCCTCGGCACCCCCGCCGTACAAAGTCTTTGGGTTCATCTTGGTCAATGGGGCGTCCGCTTTCAGTCGCGCCACCAAATCCGGGTTGCTGATGAAGGCGCGGCCAAAAGCCACCACATC
>JBBRGA010000056.1:0-20844 GCA_038241115.1 Burkholderiales bacterium
GGCTTTGACGGTGGACGGCAAGGGGCGAATCGCCATGCCGTCGCGTCATCGCGAGCTCCTGAACGCGATGGGTGTGAGTCAGCTCACTGTCACTAAAAATCCTGAAGGCTGCCTGATGATCTTCCCGCGGCCTGCGTGGGAAGGTTTCCGCGACCGCGTGATGGCGCTGCCCATGGAGGCCAGCGGCTGGAAGCGGGTATTTTTAGGCAACGCCATGGACGTCGAAATTGACGGCACCTCGCGCATCCTGATCGCGCCTGAGCTGCGCGCCTCCGCCGGTCTGGAGCGCACCGTCATGTTGCTCGGCATGGGCAGTTACTTTGAGTTGTGGGACGCCGAGCGCCACGCGGCGCACGAGGCGAGGGTGTTGCAGTCGGAAATGCCCGACTCGCTGAAAAACTTCAGCTTCTAAGCGCGGCTCAGGCTGGACCACCCCATGACCGCTTCGAGTGCCAGCCCTGCGAACCCGGCGAACCTTGCGCCGCCCGTCATGCCTGAGTTTCATCACACCACCGTGCTTTTGGACGAGGCCGTGGATGCGCTCATCACCGATCCGAACGGCACCTACGTCGACGGCACTTATGGCCGCGGCGGGCACTCGCGCTTGCTGTTGGAGCGCCTGAGCGCAGGTGGCCGCTTGCTTGCCATCGACCGCGATGCGCAGGCGGTGGCGGCGGCCAGCGAGGGCGACTCACGCATCGACGATTCGCGCTTCTCGATTCATCACACCAGCTTTGCCCACATGGGTGCCATGCTGGCGGCTCAAGGCGTGCAGCAGGTCAGCGGTTTGTTGTTGGACCTGGGCGTGTCGTCGCCGCAAATTGACAACCCCGAGCGCGGATTCAGCTTCCGTTTTGACGGTCCGCTGGACATGCGCATGGACACCAGCCGAGGCGAGAGTGCCGCGGAATTTTTGGCCCGCGCCGATGAGCGCCAGATTGCGGAAGTGATAAAAAATTATGGCGAAGAACGGTTTGCTGTCCAGGTTGCAAAGGCGCTTGTTGCTCGGCGCGAAAGCGGGAACCCCGTTCGAACCACCACAGCGCTTTCCGAAGTCGTGGCTGGCGCCGTCAAAACCCGCGAGCCGGGCCAGAACCCTGCAACGCGGACATTTCAAGCGCTTCGGATTTTCGTCAACGCCGAGCTTGAGGAGCTCGAACAAGGCCTGAAGGCGGCGGTTGATTTGTTGCTGCCCGGCGGGCGGTTGGTGGTCATCAGCTTTCATTCGCTGGAAGACCGCATCGTCAAAACATTTATTGCGCGCGAAAGCAAGAGTGAGTTTGACCGGCGGGCTCCGTTCGCCGCGCCCAAGCCCACGCGCTTCGAGTCGCTGGGTCGGGTGAAGCCGGGTGAAACCGAGATACGCGCCAACCCGCGCTCGCGCTCGGCGGTGATGCGCGTGGCGCAGCGCTGCCCACCACCGGCAGTTGCCCTGTGATCACGCGCCTGAACGTGCTGCTGCTCATGGTCTTGCTGGCCAGTTGCGTCTACCTCGTTCGTGTGTCTTACGACGCGCGCCGTTTGTTCGCCGAGATCGATCAAGCGCAAAACACGGAGGGTCGTTTGGACACCGAATTTGAGCGCCTGCAAACCGAACAGCGTTCTCAGGCCACGCCGCTGCTGGTTGAAAAAATCGCGCGCCAAAAACTCAATATGCGCACCGCAACGCCCGCAGTCACGCACTACGTGGTCTACGAACGCGCGGCGTCCAATGTCACTGCGGAGAGCGCTGTCGCTACCGTGCTCGCTCCGGCGTCCGCACCTGCTGCCGGTGTCGGTGTCGGTGCCAGTGCCAGTGCCAGTGCCAGTGCCAGTGCCTCCAAGGAGCTGAGATGAAGGTCCTCAAGGGCCGGTCCAATTCGGCAGGCGCAGCGGCGTTGAGGCCCGCACGAAATTCCGCGCGAAATTCGGTTCACTCAACAGGCGCCAGCGTGCGCAGCCTGAACTACGCCAGCAGCCCTCTGTTGGCAGCGAAAACGCCGTCGTGGCGCTCCAAATTTTTGGTGGCGCTTGTAGGCTTGAGTTTTTGCGGTTTGCTGGGCCGCGCGGTGTATGTGCAAATCATCGACAGCGATTTCTTTTTGCGTCAAGGCGAGGCGCGTTATGCGCGCACGCTGGGTTTGCCCGCCAGCCGCGGCCGCATTGTTGATCGCAACGGTTTGATCATGGCGGCCAGCGTGCCTTCGCCTTCGATCTGGGTCAGCCCGAAAGATTTAGACACCAGCGTGGCCAAGCGCCAAGAGCTGGCGCGTCTGCTCGGTCTGACCGCCAAAGAGCTGGCATCGCGCCTGGAAGACAACCCGAATTTCGTGTGGCTGCGCAGGCAAGTCGATGACCCCGTGGCCAAAGAAGTGATGGCTCTGAACATGCAGGGTGTGGGTCAGCTCAAAGAGTTCAAACGCAAGTACCCCGAAGGCGAGGCGGCAGCGCATTTGGTGGGCTACACCAGC
Source organism: Burkholderiales bacterium (assembly GCA_038241115.1). Taxonomy (GTDB): domain Bacteria; phylum Pseudomonadota; class Gammaproteobacteria; order Burkholderiales; family Burkholderiaceae_C; genus JANYJJ01. Next base: position 2,451 of record JBBRGA010000056.1, read on the forward strand.
GTGGACGACGCGGCCAATGCCGGCATTGAAAAAGCGTTTCAGCAAGACTTGGTGGGACAAGCCGGCACGCGCCGCGTCATCAAGGACCGCATCGGCAGGGTTGTCGAAGACATCGGTGAGAGCGTGGCTGCCGTCGACGGTCAGGAAGTGACGCTGTCGATTGACTCCAAAGCCCAATTCTTTGCCTACCAGCGCATCCGCGACGCCGTGGCCGAACACAAAGCCAAGGCCGGCAGCGTGGTGGTGCTGGACGTGAAAACCGGCGAGGTGCTGGCCTTGGCCAACTACCCCAGCTTCTCGCCCAGCAATCGCAAGAACCTCACTGGTGAACAAGCCCGCAACCGCGCGCTCACCGACACCTTCGAGCCGGGCTCGACCATCAAGCCCTTCATTGCAGCACTGGCGATGGAGTCGGGCCGCGTCACGCCCAGCACCGTGATCCAGACCGCGCCAGGACGCTTGGTGATCGGTGGGGCCACGATCAGCGACGCCCATCCGCACGGCCCGCTCACGGTGGCCGAAATCGTGCAGAAGTCGAGCAACGTTGGCACGGTGAAGATGGCCATGCAAATGCAGCCCCGCGAGATGCACGAATTGTTCGCACAGTTGGGCTTCGGGCAAAAGCCGCAAATCAATTTCCCCGGTGCGGTGTCGGGCCGCTTGCGTCCCTTCAAAACCTGGCGGCCGATAGAGCAGGCCACGATGAGTTACGGCTACGGACTGTCGGCCAGTCTGTTTCAAATTGCGCGGGCCTACACGGTGTTTGCGCACGACGGCGAACTGTTGCCCAGCTCGCTCACCAAGCTCGATGCGGCACCGGCGGGCATGCGCGTGATGTCGCCTCAAACTGCCAGAGATGTGCTGGAAATGCTTCACATGGTGACCCTGCAAGGTGGCACCGCCCCCAAAGCGCAGGCCATGGGTTACTCAGTGGGCGGCAAAACCGGCACCGCCTACAAACAAGAAGGCAAGGGCTACAACGACAAGAAATACCGCGCCTGGTTTGTCGGCATTGCGCCCATACACAACCCGCGCATCGTGGTGGCCGTGATGGTGGACGAGCCGACCGCTGGCAAGTACTACGGCGGCGATGTGGCCGCGCCGGTGTTCAGCGAAGTGGTGCAGCAAACCCTGCGCACGTTGGGCGTGCAACCTGACCTGGACGTGCGCCAGCAAATCGTCACCCAAAAACTGCCCGCAGAAGTGGAGAGCTTCTGATGGCCCTGATCACGTTGCAGGGCACCGCGGCCGCGCTCGACTGGTTGCTTCTGCGCGGCGTGCAAGGCTTGGCCGCCGACAGCCGCAAGGTTCAGACGGGCGATGCCTTCATCGCCTGGCCGGGTCACGCACACGACGCGCGGGCGCATGTGGGCGATGCATTGCAGGCGGGCGCCGCGGCCTGCTTGGTAGAGGCTGACGGCGCCGACGCCTTCGCGTTTGATGCGTCCACAGTGGCTGCCGTACAAGGCCTGAAGGCCGCCACCGGCGAGGTGGCCAGCGCGTACTTCAAGCACCCGAGCCAGCGGCTGAAAGTGGTGGCGGTGACAGGCACCAACGGCAAAACTTCATGCGCCTGGTGGACCGCACAGGCGCTCACGGCCTTGGGTCAGCGCTGCGGTGTGGTGGGCACTTTGGGTGTGGGCCAACCGCCAGCGCATGGGGCTGCGGCCGATCAGCCGTCGCAAATTGAATTCAACGGCCTGACCACCCCCGACCCCATCACCTTGCAGCGCGCCTTCAAACGCTTTGCCGACGACGGCTTTGCCGCCTGCGCGCTCGAGGCGTCGTCGCACGGTCTTGAAGAACACCGCTTGAACGGCACGCGCATCAACGTGGCGCTGTTCACCAACCTGACCCAAGATCACCTTGACTATCACGGCAGCATGCAAGCCTACGGCGCGGCCAAAGCCAAGCTGTTTGCATGGCCCGGTTTGCAGGCCGCGGTGTTGAATCTGGACGATGCATTCGGCGCACGCCTGGCGCAAGCGCTTCAGGCCAAGTCGCTTCCGGTGTGGACCTATTCCACCCGCGGTGCCGCCTTGTTGCGCGCTGCCAATGTGACCTACCGTGAGGGTGGCCTTTGCTTTGACGTGACGGAAGCGGGTGCGCGCGCAGCTGAACACACCCACGTGCGCACGGGCTTGATCGGCGACTACAACGTGTCCAATGTGTTGGCCGTGATCGGTGGGCTGCGCGCGCTGGGAGTCCCCTTGGCGGATGCCGCAGCGGTGTGCGCGCAGCTCACGCCGGTGCCAGGTCGCATGCAGCGCGTGGTCAGCCTCAGCACTTCACCCGAGCTGGTGGTGGACTACGCGCACACACCTGACGCGCTGGAAAAATCGTTGCTCGCGTTGCAGCCGTTGGCCAGCGCCAGAGGCGGTGCGCTGTGGTGTGTTTTTGGTTGCGGTGGCAACCGCGATGCCACCAAGCGGCCCTTGATGGGCGCCTTGGCCCAGCGCTTGGCGCAGCGTGTGGTGATCACCACCGACAACCCGCGCTTTGAGCCATCGGCCTTCATCAACTTGCAAATCGTGGCGGGTTTGAACGGCAACCAGCTGGGCGTGAAGGTGATCGAGAACCGCCGCAGCGCCATTCAAACCGCGGTGCGTGAGGCCGCTGCTGCGGATGTGATCCTGATCGCGGGCAAAGGCCACGAAGAGTATCAAGACATCAAGGGCGTGAAGCATCCGTTCTCGGACGTCAATGAAGCGCTGGCGGCATTGCGAATTCGCGAGGCCGCACGGTGAACATTCCTGTGACTGCTGTGCCCATGATGACCTTGGCTCAAGCCCACGCCATGCTGCCCCGGTCGCTGCTGGTGGGCGAGCCGCTGACGCCCTTTTGCCGCGTGCACAGTGACACCCGCAGCCTGCAGGCGGGCGATCTTTTTGTGGCTTTGAAAGGTGAGCGTTTCGATGCGCACGACTTCCTGCCTCAGGCCCGCGCAGCAGGTGCAGTCGCCGCCTTGGCAGAGTGCGGTTTGGCGGAAGCCGGCCTCAGCGGCTTGCAGGTCGCCAACTCGCTGCTGGCTTTGGGTCAGCTCGCCGCCGCTTGGCGCCAACGCTTCGCACTGCCCCTGATTGCCGTGACGGGCAGCAACGGCAAAACCACTGTCACGCAAATGATCGCGTCGATCTTGCAGGCCTGGCAGGGCGCAGGAGCCTTCGCCACCCAGGGCAATTTCAACAACGACATTGGCGTGCCGCTCACGCTGCTGCGTTTGCGCCAAGACAGTTCACAGCACCACCGCGCAGGCGTGGTGGAGTTGGGCATGAACCACCCGGGCGAGATTGCCGGCCTCGCGCGCATGACTGCGCCCAGCGTGGCGCTCATCAACAACGCGCAGCGTGAGCACCTGGAATTCATGACCAGCGTGGAAGCGGTGGCCCGAGAAAACGGGTCGGTGATTGACGCCCTGGGCGCATCCGGTGTGGCGGTGTTTCCGGCCGACGACGCGTTTGCCGCCTTGTGGACACAGATGGCCGGCGCGCGCCGCGTGTTGACGTTTGCGTTGCAATCGCCTGCTGACGTCACCGCCGACGCGACCTGGGCGGTTGACCATTGGGACGTGAGTCTGCACACGCCGCTGGGCACCATTGGCTTGCGCTTGCATGTGGCCGGTTTGCACAACGTCAAGAACGCTGCTGCTGCCGCCGCGTGTGCTGTGGCGGCGGGCTGCCCGCTGAGCGCCATTGCACAGGGCCTGCAATCGTTTCAGGCGGTCAAGGGCCGCTCGCAGTGGAAGGCCTTGAGCCGCCGCGGCCACGCAGTCAGCCTCATCGACGACAGCTATAACGCCAACCCCGATTCGGTGCGCGCCGCCATCGACGTGCTGGCTGCTTTGCCCGCACCACGCTGGCTGGTGCTGGGCGACATGGGCGAAGTCGGTGACCAAGGCCCGGCCTTTCACGCTGAGATTGGTGCGTATGCCAAGGCGCACGGTATCGACGAGTTGTGGTGCGTGGGCGATTTGTGCGTGCACGCGGCCTCGGCGTTTGCCGGCGCTAAACACTTCGCCAGCGTGGAGCACATGCTGGGCGCGCAGGAGCCCGAATTCAACGCGGTTTTGGTCAAAGGCTCGCGCTTCATGAAGATGGAACGCATGGTCGCTCGGCTGCTGGAAAACGAGGCCACCCATGCTGCTTAGCCTGGCCCAGTGGCTGCAAACGCTCAGCCCTGAATTGGGCTTCTTTCGCGTGTTTCAGTACCTCACACTGCGCGCCGTTTTAGCCGCCATGACGGCGCTGCTGATCGGCCTGAGCTTTGGCCCGATGGTCATACGCCGTCTTACCGCCCTGAAGATCGGCCAGCCCATCCGCGACTACGGCGTGCAAACGCATTTGGTCAAAGCCGGCACGCCCACCATGGGCGGCGTGCTCATCTTGCTGAGCATCGGCATCAGCACCTTGCTGTGGTTCGACTGGAGCAACCGCTTTGTCTGGATCGTGATGGTGGTGACCTTGGGTTTCGGGGCCATCGGCTGGGTCGATGACTGGCGCAAGGTGGTGGACAAAAACCCCGAAGGCATGCGCTCGCGCGAGAAGTTTTTTTGGCAAAGCGTGATCGGTCTGATTGCCGCGCTGTACCTCGCTTTCAGCGTCAGTGAAACCTCCAACATGCGGGTGCTGGAACTGTTCTTGCGCTGGATTCAAAGCGGTTTCTCAAACGACCTGCCGCCCAAGGCAGACCTGATGTTGCCCTTCTTCAAAACCATCAGCTACCCGCTGGGTGTGTTCGGGTTTTTGGTGCTCACCTGGTTTGTGATCGTGGGCACCAGCAATGCGGTGAACCTGACCGACGGCCTTGACGGCTTGGCCATCATGCCGGTGGTGATGGTGGGCTCGGCGCTGGGCATATTTGCTTACGTGACGGGCAGCTCGGTGTTCTCTAAGTACCTGCTCATTCCCTACATTCCGGGCACCGGTGAGCTGCTTGTTTTTTGCGCCGCCATGGCCGGTGCGGGACTCGCGTTTTTGTGGTTCAACGCACACCCTGCGCAAGTCTTCATGGGCGACGTCGGCGCGTTGTCGTTGGGCGGCGCTTTGGGCACCATTGCCGTCATCACCCGACAAGAAATTGTGCTGGGCATCATGGGCGGCATCTTCATGGCCGAGGCCGCCTCGGTGATGCTGCAGGTGGCCTGGTTCAAGTACACGCGCATGCGTTTCGGTGAGGGCCGCCGCTTGTTCAAGATGGCGCCGCTGCACCACCACTTCGAGAAGTCGGGTTGGAAAGAAACGCAGGTGGTCGTGCGCTTCTGGATCATCACCATGCTGCTGTGCCTGGTCGGCCTGGCGAGTTTGAAGTTGCGCTGAATGAAGCAGCTTGCCAACCTTCATGTATTGGTGCTGGGCCTGGGCGACTCGGGCTTGGCGATGGCGCGCTGGTGCGCTGAGCACGGTGCAGTGGTGAGCGTGTGGGACACCCGCGCGCAGGCACCGCAAGCGGCCGCTTTGGCCGAGCATGTGCCCAGCGCCGCCGTGCTTAGCGGGCCGCTCACAGAAGCCAGCTTCAACGGCATCCAACTGGTGCTGAAGAGCCCCGGTTTGTCGCCGCTGGACCCGCGCATTGCGGCGCCGCTGGCCGCGTCAGGCTTGCCCGTCCAAAGTGAGCTTGATTTGTTTGTGCGCGCGTTGGCCGACATGAGGGATGACGGCGTTTATTCGCCCGGCACACCCAAAGTGCTGGCCATCACCGGCACCAACGGCAAAACCACCACCACGTCGATGGCCGCGCTGTTGATTGCGCGCACCGGCAAGCGCGTGGCCGTGGCCGGCAACATCGGCCCGACGATGCTGCAGACGCTGGCCGATGCGATGGCCGAGTCCAGCACGAACGTGACCGCAACCGCAACCGCAACCGCCACCGCAACCGCCACCGCGACCGCGCTTCCCGAGGTGTGGATCTTGGAGCTGTCCAGCTTCCAGCTCGACCAGGTCAAACACTTCGAGCCCGACGCCGCCGTTGTGCTCAACCTCAGCGAAGACCACCTCGATTGGCACGGCAGCATGGCCGCGTACGTGGCGGCCAAGGCGCGGGTGTTTGGTGACAACGCGGTCATGGTCATCAACCGTGACGACGCCGCGGTGGAGCGTTTGGTGCCTGCGCCCGTGCCGGGCAAGGGTCGCTTTGCGAAACCCACCCTTCGCAGCGTCGTGCGCTTCGGCACCAGCGAGCCCACGCGGCCGGGCGACTACGGTTTGAAGGTGGAGAACGGCATTGCCTGGCTGGTGCGTGCGCTGGAGCCTGAAGAGGGCATCAAGCGCTCGCGCAAAGATTCACTTGCCAACCCGGGTGCTGAGGAACTCCACATCCAGCGCCTGATGCCCGCCGATGCGCTGCGCGTGCGCGGCCGTCACAACGCCGCCAATGCCCTGGCCGCGTTGGCCCTGGCCACCGCCATCGACTGCCCGCTGGCACCCATGCTGCACGGCCTGCGTGACTACGCCGGTGAGGCGCACCGCGTCCAGTTCATTGCCACCGTGGGCGGTGTCGATGCGTTTGACGACAGCAAAGGCACCAACGTTGGTGCCACCGTGGCCGCACTGCACGGTCTGGGAAGCGACCGTGCGCCGAGCAAGCTGGTGGTTGTGTTGGGGGGTGACGGCAAAGGCCAAGACTTCAGCCCGCTGGCCGCGCCCGTGGCTCAACATGCGCGCGCCGTGGCCACCATCGGGCGCGACGCCGCCTTGATCGAAGCTGCGCTGTCCATCGGCGGCTGCAATGTGCCCGTTCAGCGCTTCGACACCTTGCAAGCCGCCACCCGCTGGGTCTTCAGTCGTGCACTTTCTGGCGACGCCGTGCTGCTCAGCCCGGCCTGCGCCAGCCTGGACATGTTCCGCAACTACGGCCACCGCGCCGAAGTTTTTGTGGCGGAAGTGCAGGCCCTGGCGGCTGAACAAGGCGAGGTGATCGCATGACAGCCTCGGGCGGGTTTGACGCCATGAGGGCGCTTGTCTCCAAATCTTTTGCTGCGCTGCTCAGGCGCCCGCAAACTGCCGAAGGCGGCGCGCTTCCGGTGCGCGATTGGATCAATGTGTCGTCGGGCCAACCGGCGCGCCTGCTGAGTTTTGACCAAGCGCTGGTGTGGACCGCGGTGGCCCTGATTGCTTTGGGTGCTGTCATGGTTTACAGCGCGTCCATCGCCCTGCCCGACAGCCCCAAGTTCGCCAAGTACGCCGCCACACATTTCATTTCACGCCACGTCTTGTCGATCGCCGTGGCCTTTGTTTTGGCCACCGTGGTGGTGCAAGTGCCAATGAGCTTTTGGGAGAAAGCCGCGCCCTGGATTTTTGTGATCGCGCTGGTGCTGTTGGTGGCCGTGCTTATACCGGGCATCGGCAAGGTGGTGAACAAATCACGCCGCTGGATTCCGCTGGGGCTGATGAATTTTCAGCCCAGCGAATTGGCCAAGTTGGCCATGGCCATGTATGCCGCCAGCTACATGGCGCGCAAGATGGACTCACAGAAGTTCGATGCCAGCGAAAACTTTGTGCGCGCCGTTTGGCCGATGGCCGTCGCACTCGGAATCACCGGTGTGCTGTTGCTGCGCGAGCCCGACATGGGCGCCTTCATGGTGGTGGCCCTCATCTCCATGGGCATCCTGTTTTTAGGCGGCGTCAACGGCCGCATGTTCTTGCTCAGCGGCGCGGTTCTGGTGGGCACCTTCGTGGCGGTGATTGCTTCCAGCGCGGAAAAACGCGAGCGCATATTTGCTTACTTGAAGCCGTGGGACCCTGAATACGCCCTGGGCAAGGCCTACCAACTCACGCACTCGCTGATTGCCTTTGGGCGCGGTGAAATTTTTGGCCAGGGTCTGGGGTCGAGCATTGAAAAACTGCACTACCTGCCCGAAGCCCACACCGACTTTTTACTCGCAGTGATCGGCGAAGAATTGGGCTTCATCGGCGTGGCCTGCGTGATCGTGGCCTTCTTCTGGTTGGCACGCCGCCTGTTTCACATCGGTCGCCAGGCCATTGCCTTGGACCGCGTGTTTGCCGGACTCTATGCCCAGGGCATAGGCATCTGGATAGGCGGGCAGGCCTTCATCAACATGGGTGTGAATTTGGGCGTATTGCCGACCAAGGGCTTGACGTTGCCGTTGATGTCGTTTGGTGGTTCGGCCATCGTGATGAACATGGTGGCGTTGGCGATTGTTTTGCGGATTGATATTGAGAATCGGCAGTTGATGCGGGGAGGGCGGGCGTGATGTTTTCTCCTTCGTTTGCTTCTGCGTTGTTTCCGATTGCGTGGCACCGCGCCGGGGTTTTGCTCCCACTGCGGATCAATTCGGCAAACCACGTTCCAACTGCGTTGCACCGCGTCGGGATGGCGTCCCGACAGCCGCCTTACTTTCTTTGCTTCGCCAAAGAAAGTAAGCAAAGAAAGGCGACCCGACGCCACCGCCCCGCTGCGCGGGGTGCGCTGTGGTGCTCGGGCTGGCCGGGGAAGGGGCTCAAACTCGCCCCGAGTACGGGACTCAGACAGTCGCCCCTTCTTGTCCCGTCCAGCCCTGCGCTCCTCGCCGGTGGCCACGGGCGAATTGCCTCGGCTCGCTGCGCATCGCCGCCATCTGCTGGTGTTTCTTTGACTCGTGACCTTGGGGCCCTTCTGAACCGTCGAGCAGCGCAGGCCATGACGGACCAGAAGGGGCGACTGTTTGAGTCCTGTACCCAGGGCGAGTTTGAGCCCCTTCCCGTCTTGGCCGAGCAGCGCAGAGCAGCCCCGCGCAGCGGGGCCGGTTCAGGGGGTCGCCTTTCTTTTGGTTCCTTTTCTTTGGCGAAGCAAAGAAAAGGAACTCGGCTGTCGGGACGAAACCCCGACGCGGTGCAACGCAGTGGGAAAGAGGTTTGCCGAATTGATCCGCAGTGGGGACAAAACCCAGACGCGGTGCAGCGCAGTGGGAAAAAAACGATCCAACAAGAGGTCAAAAAATCATGACCCAAAAACACTTGATCATCATGGCCGCCGGCACCGGCGGCCACGTCATCCCCGGCCTCGCCGTCGCTAAAGAAATGCAAACCCGAGGCTGGACCATCAGCTGGCTCGGTACCCAAAAAGGGATGGAAAACAAGCTCGTCCCGCCCACCGGCATTCCCATGGACACCATCGCCTTTGCAGGCATGCGTGGCAACGGTTTCATGCACAGCCTCAAAGGCGCATGGCAACTGCTCAGCGCCTTCGCACGCTGCGCCCAAATCATCAAAAAAAGAAACGCTCACGCTGTTCTCGGCATGGGTGGTTATGTCTGCTTCCCAGGTGGCTTGATGGCTCGCCTTCTGGGTAAACCGCTGATGCTGGTCAACGCCGATGCATCGCTGCTCATGAGCAACAAAGCACTGTTGCCGTTTGCGCAGGGCATCGCGTTTGGCTTCGATGGTGACGCCGCGCGCTGCACAAATAACGCCGTCGTCACCGGCAACCCGGTGCGCGCAGAAATTGAAGCGGTGTCATCCCCTGCGCAGCGCTTCGCCAAGCGCAGCGGCCCGTTGAAATTGCTGGTGGTGGGCGGCAGCTTGGGCGCCAAAACGCTGAACGATTGCGTGCCCCAAGCCATCGCCTTGATGCCCGCGGCGCAGCGCCCGCAGGTCACCCACCAAACCGGAGCGGTGCATTTGTCTGAGGTGCAGATGACTTACGACCAGGTTGATGTGCATGCCGACGTGCGGCCCTTCATCACGCACATGGCCGAGCAACTGGCCGACTGCGATGTGATCGTTTGCCGGGCCGGCGCGGTGACGGTGAGCGAGTTGTGCGCGGCGGGTGTCGCGGCGGTGTTGGTGCCGCTGGTGGTCAGCACCACCTCGCACCAACGCGACAACGCGCAGTGGTTGGCGTTTCACGGAGCGGGCATCCACTTGCCGCAAGGCGAATTGACGGCGCGCGCCTTGGCAGATCTGTTGATGAGCCTGACACGTGAAGCACTGCTGACGATGGCGGTGAAAGCGCGCGCTCTGGCCAAGCCGCACGCGGCGCAGCGGGTGGCCGACCGGATCGAGGGGATGGTGTCGGCATGAACAAAACCTTCGCTTCATTGATGAGTGCTGCATGCCCATGAAACACGCCGTCAAACACATTCACTTTGTCGGCATCGGCGGTGCGGGCATGAGCGGCATTGCCGAGATCTTGCACAACTTGGGCTACGTCGTGTCGGGCTCTGACCAAAGCGACAGCGCCACCTCGCGCCGCTTGGCATCGCTGGGCATCCAGGTGGCGATCGGTCACGACGCCGGCAACGTCGTGGGTGCCGAAGCGGTGGTCACGTCCACAGCGGTCAAGGCGGACAACCCCGAGGTCATGGCGGCGCGCAGCAAGCGCATTCCCATCGTGCCGCGCGCGGTGATGCTGGCCGAGCTGATGCGCCTGAAAAAAGGCATTGCCATTGCGGGAACGCACGGCAAAACCACCACCACCAGCCTGGTCACCAGCGTCTTGGCCGAAGCCGGCGTCGACCCCACGTTCGTGATTGGCGGGCGCTTGGCCGCCGCAGGCGCCAACTCGCGCTTGGGCAAGGGCGAGTACATCGTGGTCGAGGCCGATGAATCGGATGCGTCGTTCTTGAACCTGCTGCCCATCATGGCGGTGGTCACGAACATCGACGCCGACCACATGGACACCTACGGCCACGACTTCGCCAAATTGAAGCAGGCGTTTGTCGAGTTCATTCACCGCATGCCGTTTTACGGCGCCGCCATTCTGTGCAGCGACGACGCCGGGGTGCGCTCCATCATGCCGATGATTTCGCGGCCGGTGGTGACCTACGGATTTTCTGAAGACGCGATGGTGCGCGCGGTGGATGTGCAGGCACACGACGGCCAAATGAGTTTCACCGTGCAGCGTCGCAACGGCGTGCAAATGCCCGACCTGGCCGTCACCTTGAACCTGCCCGGTAACCACAACGTGCTGAACGCGTTGGCCACCATCGCCGTGGCCACCGAGTTGGAATTGCTTGACAGCGCAGTGGTCAAAGGCTTGGCCGAGTTTCGCGGTGTCGACAGGCGCTTTCAGCGCTACGGCGACTGGCCCGTTCAGGGCGGCACGTTCACTCTCATCGACGACTACGGCCACCACCCGGTGGAGATGGCCGCGACCTTGGCTGCGGCGCGCGGTGCCTTTCCCGGCAGGCGTTTGGTGCTGGCGTTTCAACCGCACCGCTACACCCGCACGCGCGACTGTTTTGAAGACTTTGTGAAGGTCATCGGCACCGCTGACCTGGTGCTGCTCAGCGAGGTTTATTCAGCCGGCGAAGCGCCCATCGTGGCCGCAGACGGCCGCGCCCTGACGCGTGCGCTGCGTGTTGCGGGCAAGGTCGATCCGGTGTTTGTGGACGATGTGAAAACCATGGCGCAGGTGATTGCCGAGCAGGTGCGCGCGGGCGATGTGGTGCTGGTCATGGGCGCGGGAACCATAGGCAGCGTGGCGCAGCAAGTCGCAGAAGGCAGGAATCAAACATGACCGCGAACGTGAACGTGAAAGCTAATGTGGCCATCAATGTGGCCGCGCTCGGCAAAGTGGCCGTGCTCATGGGAGGCACCTCGGCAGAACGGGAAATCTCGCTGATGTCCGGCCACGGCGTGCTCGCCGCTTTGCAGTCGCAAGGCGTGGATGCGCAGGCGTTTGATCCGGCGCAGCGGGAGCTGATCGAGCTGAAGCGTGAAGGTTTTGCGCGCTGTTTCATCGCGCTGCACGGCCGCCACGGCGAAGACGGCACGGTGCAAGGCGCGCTGGAACTGTTGGGCATCCCGTACACCGGCAGCGGCGTGATGGCGTCGAGCATTGCCATGGACAAGGTCATGACCAAACGCGTGTGGATTGCAGAAGGCCTGCCCACACCGCACCACGTGTGGCTGCCGCCCACCGAGCAGACGCGTGAACGCGTGCGTGAAGTGCCGGACCATTTGGGCTTGCCCCTCATCGTCAAGCCTCCGCGTGAAGGCTCGTCGATTGGCGTTACCAAGGTAGACGGCTATTCCCAAATGCAAGCTGCCGTGGCCCTGGCCGCGCGGTACGACCCCGACGTGTTGTGCGAAGAGTTCATAGACGGTGACGAGGTCACCTGCGCGGTGCTGGGTTCAGGCGACAGCGCCGTGGCCCTGCCGGTGGTGCGCATCACTGCGCCTGAAGGTGCCTACGACTATGAGAACAAATACTTCACCGACGTCGTCAGCTACCAATGCCCCAGTGGCCTTCCCGAGCTCGAGGAACGCGAAATTCAGCGCATCGCCTTGCAGTGCTATCGCACCTTGGGTTGCCGAGGTTGGGGCCGTGTGGACGTGATGATTCGCGCCACCGACCGCAAGGCCTTTTTGCTGGAAATCAACACTTCGCCCGGCATGACGACGCACTCGCTGGTACCGATGTCGGCAAAGGCCGCGGGCATGAGCTACGAGGCGCTTTGCTTGCACCTCATCGCGAGCGCAAGCCTCGACACACCTGCAAAAACTTGACATCACCGTCACGCCGCCGTGAAGCGCAACCCCACCCCACGCCCCACCTACAACGCGTCACCCGCCGCGATGCCGGCTGACGTGCGCCTGATGAACATCACCGCCGCGATGTTGTTTGCCCTGGTGGCTGTGGCCTTGGCCGCGGCGGCGGTGCTCTGGGCCGCGCGCCATCCGTTGTTTTCCATACGCACGATTTGGGTGGAGGGCGACGTCACGCGCAACAGCGTGGCCACCATCCGCGCCAACGCCGCGCCCAAGTTGGCGGGCAACTTTTTCACCACCAAATTGGCCGCAGACAAAACCGCTTTTGAAGCAGTGCCCTGGGTGCGCAGCGCCGAAGTGCGCCGCGTTTGGCCTGGCAAATTGGTGGTGCGACTGGAAGAACACCGCGCCGTGGCGTTGTGGGGTTTCGAGGACACCGACGACAAGCTGGTGAACAGCTTCGGCGAGGTGTTTCAAGCCAACCTGGGCGACGTCGAAGATGAAAAATTACCCACGCTGAGCGGCCCGCCTGGCAGCGCCGCATTGATGCTGAAGCTGCTGCAGAGCTTGCAGCCGCTGTTCGCCAAACTCGACACGCAGATCGACACCTTGCGCTTGAGCGGACGCGGCTCGTGGCTTGTCGAACTCGACAGTGGCGCCGAAGTGGCCTTGGGCCGTGGCACGCACGACGAACTGGTTGCCAGCACGCAGCGTTTCGTGGGCACCGTGCTGCCCATGCTGTCGCAATACCAGCGCCCTTTGGAATACGCCGACCTGCGCCACCACGACGGTTACGCCTTGAAGCTGCGCGGCGTGACCACAGGCACCGCGCCCGCCGCTGCCAAGTCAGTTGCAAACATCGCCGCCAAAGAAAAGAAAAACTAGGAACAACTAGGAAGAACATGGCCAAAGAAATCAAAGACATCGTGGTCGGTTTGGACATCGGCACGGCCAAGGTCATGGCCGTCGTGGCCGAGGTGATGCCAGGCGGTGAGCTGCGTTTGGCCGGTTTGGGTTTTGCGCCGACCCACGGCTTGAAGCGCGGCGTGGTGGTGAACATCGACGCCACGGTGCAAAGCATTCAGCAGGCCTTGAAAGAGGCCGAGATGATGGCCGACTGCAAGATCACAAGGGTCTACACCGGCATCACCGGCAGCCACATCCGCGGCCAAAACAGCACCGGCATGGTCATCGTGCGCGACAAGGAGGTCACCCCGATTGACGTGAGCCGCGTGGTCGAAACGGCCAAGGCCATCAACATCCCCAATGACCAGCGTTTGCTGCTGGTAGAGCCGCAAGAGTTCGTGATTGACGGGCACGAAGTGAAAGAACCCATCGGCATGAGCGGCGGCCGTCTGGAGGTTAAGGTTCACATCGTCACCGGCGCACAAAGCGCGGCCGAGAACATCATCAAGTGCGTGCGCCGCTGCGGCTTGGAAGTGGACCTGTTGGTGCTGAACCCCAGCGCTTCGAGCCACGCGGTGCTCACCGAAGACGAAAAGGATCTGGGTGTGGCGCTGGTGGACATCGGCGCGGGCACCACTGATGTGGCCATCTTCACAGCGGGTGCCATACGCCACACGGCAGTCATCCCCATTGCCGGTGACCTCATCACCAGCGACATTGCCATGGCGCTGCGCACGCCCACCAAAGATGCCGAAGAAATCAAGATCGAGTACGGCGTGGCCAAGCAGCTGCTGGCCGACCCGAGCGAGCAGTTGGAAGTGCCGGGCCTGGGCGACCGTCCGCCGCGGATGCTCAGTCGCCAGGCGCTGGCCGGTGTGATCGAGCCGCGCATCGAAGAAATTTATTCGCTGGTGCACCAAGTCATCCGTGAAAGTGGCTACGAAGAATTGCTGTCCAGCGGCATCGTCATCACCGGCGGCGCAGCCGTGATGCCGGGCATGGTGGAGTTGGGTGAAGACATCTTTTTGAAGCCGGTGCGCAAAGGCATACCGACTTACCGCGGCGCGCTGCACGACATGGTGGCCAACCCGCGCTCGGCCACGGTGATGGGCTTGTTGGAAGAGGCCCGTCTGGCGCGCACGCGCGGCATGCGCGCAGCACAACAAGCCGGCTCGGTAAAAAACTGGTTCAGCCGGGCGAAAGACTGGTTCCTCGGTAACTTTTAAAGCGCGTTTTAAAGCGCGTTTTAAAGCGCATTCCAACCCAATCGAAAGCAAATCATGAATCCCAAAAATCCCCAAAGAAGCCGCGATCCACCGGCCGTGTAGTCCCCGCAAGCAAGCAAGCAAAAGCAAGAACAAAAACTGAAGAACTGACAAACCCTTTTTAGACACCCCAAAACGGCAACTGCTGACTGAAACTGGAGAACAAAATGGCCATCGAAATGATTGAAGAGTTTGACTTGGGCACGCAGATCAAAGTGATCGGCGTGGGCGGCGGCGGCGGCAACGCGGTCGATCACATGATTTCGCACGGCGTGCAAGGCGTGGAATTCATCGTCGCCAACACCGACGCGCAGGCCCTGAACCGATCGTCTGCACACCAACTGCTTCAGTTGGGAAAGACCGGTTTGGGCGCGGGCGCCAAGCCTGAAATGGGCCGCCTGTCGGCAGAAGAAGCCGATGCGCAAATTCGCCAAGCCATCACCGGCGCCAACATGCTCTTTATCACCGCCGGCATGGGCGGCGGTACCGGCACCGGTGCTGCGCCCGTGATAGCACGCATTGCCAAAGAAATGGGCATATTTACGGTGGGCGTGGTCACCAAGCCGTTTGAGTTTGAGGGAAATCGCCGCATGAAAGCGGCCGATGCAGGGCTGGCTGAACTGGAAGCCAACGTCGACTCGCTGATCGTGGTGTTGAACGAAAAGCTGCTCGAAGTTTTGGGCGACGACGTGACCCAGGACGAAGCCTTTGCCGAGGCCAACGACGTGTTGAAAAACGCGGTGGGTGGCATCAGCGACATCATTCACATGCACGGCATGGTCAACGTGGACTTTGAAGACGTGAAGACAGTGATGAGCGAACCCGGCAAGGCCATGATGGGCACCGCCCAAGCCACCGGCCCCGACCGCGCGACCAAGGCAGCAGACGCCGCAGTGGCCTGTCCGCTGCTGGAAGGCATTGACCTGTCAGGCGCGCGCGGTGTGCTGGTGTTGATTGCGGCCAACCGCAGCACCCTGAAGTTGAGTGAAAGCAGGAACGCGATGAACACCATCCGCCGTTACGCCGCGGACGATGCGCACGTGATCTTCGGCACCGTTTACGACGACGCGCTGGGCGACAAGCTTCGCGTCACTGTGATCGCCACCGGCTTGAGCCCGGCACGCCGCCAGCAGGCGCCCATCAGTGTGGTGCACAGCGCGCCCATGCTGCGCACCGGCACCGACAACCTGCCCATCCTCAATCACGTGGGCAATGGAAACCATGGCGGTCAATTGGGCGGGCAGCCCGCGCACGACTACACCGCGCTCAGCACACCGAGCGTGTGGCGCACGCGCACGGCCGCTGCCAAGGTGGACGCGCTGGCCAGCAACGGCATGGACGAAATCGAAATCCCCGCGTTCTTGCGCAAGCAGGCCGACTGATCGTCGTCGTTCAAACGATGTAGAAATTGAGAAAGCCGACGCAAGTCGGCTTTTTTCTTTGGTGTTTCAGTGCTTTTTGAGTGCCCGCAGCGGCAACTACATCAACTCCAGTTGCTCCCGAAGTTGCGTGACTTGCTGCTGCCAATACGCCACACCACCAAACCACGGAAAGGCAATCGGGAAGGCCGGATCGTTCCAGCGTTGGGCCAGCCACGCGCTGTGGTGAATCATGCGCAAGGTGCGTAGCGCCTCAATCAGGCGCAACTCGCGCACATCGAAATCCATGAAGTCGGTGTAGCCCGACAGCACCACGCTCATTTGCCGCGACATCGCTGCGGCGTCGCCCGACAGCAGCATCCACAAATCTTGAACGGCGGGGCCCTGCACCGCATCGTCCAGATCGACAAAATGCGGGCCCGAATTTGGCCCCGTCGCGGTCCACAGCATGTTGCCGGGATGGCAGTCACCGTGCAGGCGAATTGATGCGGTGGGTGCAGCTTCAGTGAACAGGCGCTGCGCGGCCTCAAGGGCCAGGTTCACCGTGCTGAGCCAGCTGCCGGCCACCTCGATGGGGACGCTGTTGTTCGCCACCAGCCAGTCGCGTGCCGCCGCGCCCACCGTGCCCACGCTGAGCGCACGCCGATGCAAAAACGGCTGCTGTCTTCCCACTGCATGCATGCGGCCCAGGAACCGACCAATACGGCGCAGCGTGTCTTCGTTGTCCAGTTCCGGGGCCTGACCAGAGCAGCGCGGTGCCACTGCAAATCGAAGCCCACCCTGCGTGGTTTGAAACGTCGCCAGTGTGCTGATGCCAGGCTGAGGTTCGCTCAAGCGCGTGCCGCTTCCATACTCTGGCGAAAGCTTCAAGGCCATCGGCGCCACAACAGGAATTTCCTGCGCCAACAGCGCCAAACTGAAAGCGTGCTCTTCCAAAATTTGCGCATCGGTCCAGCGCCCTGGCCGGTAAAACTTGGCCACAACCACGGAGCCGTCTTCCAAAAAAACTTGGAAGACGCGGTTTTCGTAGGAATTGAGTTGAATCAGTCGGCCGTCACCGCGCAGTGACACGCTGTCCAGCGCGTCCAGCACCACATCGGGTGTCAGACGGCGGTAGGGAATGTCTGCTGTGTTCGCACCGGCGCCGAATGTTGCGGTGTCAGCTGCGTCAACCGAGTTGTCGTCAACAGCGTGACCAGTGATGCTTGCGGCGATTTTGCGGGTGTCACCCGGCGCTTCATCGGGGATTTCGTCGTGTGCATCAGCGTTCATCCCACATGGTATGCGGCGCGCTGAGGCACCGCGCGTGGGCTCAATGCCGAGTTTGCGGGCCGCTGTCTTCGCTGCGCCCTGTCACGCTGCTCGTCGCTTCAGACGCCGCCGATCGTGCAGTCTTGGCGCGCGCCGCATCCGCACTTGCGGAACCCGGCACGGGCCGACCGGTCAGCGAAGTCAGCGAACCAAACTCAGTGGTCCCAAAGCCGTCCAAGCGGCTGTCCGGTGCAAAGAAAGAGTCTTGAAAAAACGCCGAGTCTTGCCACAGCGCAGTTCGCTCTGCGCGTCTGTTGGACACCTCGCTTGGCTGGCTGTCACGCGCTTTGATCGAGGTTGGCGCTGCTTGGGGGCCGCGCGGGGCCGCGCCGCTTTGGGGCACCAACAATTGCACTTCGGCCGCCGAAGGCAGATGATCCACGGGGCATCGCAAATAGCGCACCCGACAAGCGGCCAGTACAGATTGTTTGATCTTCATTGCCCTGCGCGAAGCACCTCGGTCGGTGTCAAGGTCAATGGCAGCGAGAACCCGTCCATTGGCGCTGCAAATGGCGAATGAAACATTGGTGCTTCCCAACAGGTCGTACCAATAGCGCACTTCTGCCGAGTCAGTGGGTTGGCAAAAGCGCACCAAAGGCAGCTTGGACAGCACGATGTGGTGGGGCAGCGCCTCGCGAAGCAGCCGGTAAACGCGCCGCTCATCTGCGCTGAAGACGGGCCTCGCTGACAGCGCCCAATCGGTTGGTAGCGGATTGGGTTTGGTTTTTCTTGGCCGCATCAGTGCCAAGTAGGTGAGTACCGGAAGGACGATGGCCAAAACAGCCAGCGCGACGATCCAAGGCAAGGTTTGGGTGTTCAAGGCAGGCGCTTTCGGCAAATGAAGCCGCAAAGTGACTTGAGGCGGGTGCGACGTGATGCGTCGACCTCATACGCCGACCCAATATTGCGAAGCGTAACCAGATCGCATCAGAAGTTACATCCCCGACTTGGGGTGTTGTCGACTGCAAATGACGCTGACGTAGGAGCGTGGGCGGCAGAAGGCGGCGAAGCGAAAGGTGGCCCCAGCGATGACAGTTTTTGCCGGATTTGCAGGCCCATAGCCGTAGCTATGGGACAAAAAGCCGGTGTTCTCGAAGAGCGGCGT
>JBBRGA010000057.1:0-20502 GCA_038241115.1 Burkholderiales bacterium
CCGATCAGCGTCGAAACAATCGGTCTTTTGTGCATCGCCGGGCACACAGTCGCCTTCGGTTTTGCGCGGGCCTTGCAGGGTCTCGATTGCGGCCCACAACAAAGCCACTTGGTGGGCGGTGTCGGAGGCGTTGTCGATGAGGCCTTTCATGGCCTGCGCCACCGGGTCGTCGCCCTGCGTGACGCCGTAGGCCGAGAAGCCCATCTTGGCGGCGCTGGCCTCGCGTGCGTGTTTATTTTCGGCGTCTGCTTCGGCGGCGATGATGCGCGCCGGGTTGCCCACGGCCGTGGCACCCGGGGGCACTTCTTTGGTGACGACTGCGCCCGAGCCCACGCGAGCGCCCTCGCCGACTGTGAAGCCGCCCAGGACACAAGCGTTTGCGCCGATGATGACGCCGGCCCCGAGTGTCGGATGACGTTTGGCGCCTTTGACCAGCGAAGTTCCGCCCAGCGTGACGCCCTGGTAAATGGTGCAGCGGTCACCCACCTCGGCCATCTCGCCGATCACCACGCCCATGCCGTGGTCGATGAAAACGGCCCGGCCGATCACCGCGCCGGGATGGATTTCTATGCCGGTAAAAAAGCGCGCCAAATGAGAGATGAAGCGCGCGGGCCAGTGCCAGCCGCTGACCCAACAGGCGTGCGACCAGCGGTGCATGAGCAACGCATGCAAGCCGGGGTAGCAGGTCAGCACTTCGAAGCCAGAGCGTGCGGCCGGGTCGCGCTCCAGAATGCAGGCGATGTCTTCGCGTATGCGGTTGAACATGGCTTCAGTTCAAATTCAATCGAGAGCGTTCAGCTGGCACCTAAAAAATCACGCTTGCCCAGTTCGACGCCGTTGTGACGCAGCAGCGCGTAGACCGTGGTGACGTGGAAGAACAAATTGGGCAGCACAAAGTGCTTCAGGTAAGCCTCGCCCTTGAACTTCAAGGGTTCGCCGGCGCGGGTGGGCACTTGGACGTCTTTGTCTTCGGTGCCGTTGATTTGCGATGCGGGAACCGACAGCAGGTAGGCAATGGTGTCGGCCAAGCGGGTTTTCAACTGGGCCACGGTGGTCTCGGTGTCTTCAAACTTGGGTGCATCGCCACCGGCCAGGCGCGCCACGCCAAATTTTGCAGAGTCGCAGGCAATTTGAATCTGGCGCGTCAGCGGCAGCATGTCAGGCGCCAAGCGGCTGGACAACAGCACCGCCACATCAAATTTTTTAGCGACCGCATGGGCCTCGGCGGTGTCGAGCCAGACCGACACGTTGCCCAGCATCTTCACAAAGATGGGCACGCTGGCCGAGTGCATGGTGATAGACATATAGATCTCCTGAAGTGCGGGTTGCTTGATAGCCAATGATGCTACCGCTTACCGTTTTGCGGGCAGTGGCCCGGGCTGCGGCAGGCACAATCGAACCCCTCCCCTGAGGCTGCGCCCAAACACCGTGAACATCATCATTCTTGACGACTACCAAGACGCCGTTCGCAAGCTGCGCTGCGCTGCGACGATGGAGTCTTTGAACGCCAAAGTTTTCACCAATACCGTCAAAGGCATCGGCCAACTCTCGGTTCGCCTGCGCGATGCCGAGGTGCTGGTGTTGATACGCGAGCGCACCCACATGCCGCGCCAGTTACTGGAAAAACTGCCCAAGCTCAAGCTGATTTCGCAAACCGGCAAGGCCGGGGCGCACATCGATATCGAGGCATGCACGCGCTTGGGCATCGCCGTGGCCGAGGGCGTGGGCTCGCCGGTTGCGCCAGCCGAGTTGACCTGGGCGCTGATCATGTCGGCGATGCGCCGACTGCCGCAATACATCGGCAACCTCAAGCACGGTGCTTGGCAGCAAGCGGGTTTGAAGTCAGGTTCCATGCCAGCGAATTTCGGGGTCGGAATGGTGCTCAAAGGCAAGACCCTGGGCGTTTGGGGCTACGGAAAAATCGGCCAGTTGGTGGCGGGTTTTGGCAAGGCCTTTGGCATGCACGTGATCGTTTGGGGCAGCGAAGAATCACGCGCCAAAGCGCGCGCAGACGGTCACTTGGCAGCGCCCAACTGTCAGACTTTTTTCGAGGCGTGCGACGTGCTGAGTCTGCACCTGCGGCTGTCGGACAGCACACGTGCCATCGTCACGCTGGAGTCACTGTCGCGCATGAAGCCCACCGCGCTGTTCGTGAACACCTCGCGCGCCGAACTGGTGGAAGAAGGCGCACTGGTGTCGGCACTGAACCGCGGCCGACCTGGCTTGGCGGCGGTGGATGTGTTCGACACCGAACCCATCATGCAAGGCCAGCCGCTGCTGCGTTTGGAGAACGCCGTGTGCACGCCGCACATCGGCTATGTCGAACAAGAAAGCTACGAGCTTTATTTCAGCGCCGCGTTTGACAACATCGTCAATTTCATGAACGGCACGCCGACCCACATCGTCAACCCGGATGCGTTGAAAGTCATCCGTTGACTGAGGCCTCAGAGCCGAGCGGTTTGGTCAAAGCCAAGTGGGCCTTGCTGGTGGGCAACTTCGCCATCGGCACCGGCGTGATGGCCACGGCCGGCACCTTGAACAACCTGTCCCAGTCGCTGGATGTCAGCCTGCCGGTGGCCGGACAGCTGATTGCCATCGCAGCGGTGGTGATGGCCTTTGGCGCGCCGCTGATGGCGGGCTGGGTGTCGGGCTTTGACCGCCGCCGGTTGCTGATGTGGAGCTTGGTCTGGTACGCCGTGGGCCACGCCCTGTGTGCGTTGATGCCCAGCTACGCCACGCTGTGGCCGGTGCGTGCAGCAACGGTTCTAGCGGCAGCGGTGTTCACTCCGCAAGCCGCCGCGGCCATTGGTTTCATGGCACCGTCCGCGCAACGCGGCAGCAGCATCGCATTCATTTTTTTAGGCTGGTCGGTGGCCTCGGTGGCGGGCATCCCGCTGTCAGCCTGGTTGGGTGAAACGCAGGGTTGGCGAGTGGCGTTCTGGGTGGTCGCCGGTGTCTCGGCGCTGGCCGCCGTGTTGGTTTTTTGGGCTTTGCCTGACGGTGTGAAACCAGCGGCGCTCAGCCTGCGCGCCTGGAAGGGCGTGTTCACCCACCCGGTATTGATGGCCATGGTGGGCGTGACGGCGTTGCAAGCCGCTGGCCAGTTCACTTTGTTTTCTTACTTTGCGCCTTACTACAAGCAAGTGTTGGGCGTCAGCCCCGGTCAGCTCACCTTGCTGTTCGTTTGGTTTGGCGCATTTGGCTTGTTGGGCAACTTGTTGTTGGCGCGCTTTATCGACCGCTTGGGCATCAACAAGGCGGTCTTCGTCACGCTGGGTCTGGTGGCAGTCAGCCTGTTGTTTTGGCCGCTGGCCAGCAGCTTGACGGCAACCGCAGTGCTGTTGGTTCCATGGGCCCTGGGTTGTTTCTCGGCCAACTCGGCGCAACAAGCGCGACTGGGCACCGCGGCACCGGCGCTGGCGTCGGCCTTGCTGGCATTGAACTCATCGGCCATGTACCTGGGCCAAGCCATAGGCGCGTCCAGCGGAGGTTGGCTGCTCAGCCACGGCGGCTTCGGGCCGTTGAACTGGGTCAGCCTGGTGGGCGTGCTGGCCGCCATGGCGCTGAGCGTGTGGGTGGCGCGGCAACCAGCGGTGGCAAGGGCATGAGCACGCCTCAGACTGCCGCCCGGTCCGAAACCGCACCCGCGACCGCACTTGCGACCACACCCGAAACCGCAGATCACCCGACAACCAAACCCGCGACTCAACAAGCGGGCCAACCTACGTCTGAACCCGTGCCTGAACCCGTGCAGCTGTCCCCCAGCAATGCGCGGCCGCGGTCATTGACGGATATTTTTCTCACCTTCAACGCTTTGGCCTTGCAGGGATTTGGCGGCGTGTTGCCGGTGGCGCAGCGCGTGTTGGTGGAGCAAAGACGTTGGCTGTCGAAGGCGCAGTTTGTCGAGATGCTGTCCATCGGCCAAATTTTGCCGGGGCCAAATATTGTTAATTTGTCGTTGATGGTGGGCGACCGCCACTTCGGTTGGCGCGGCGCGCTGGCGGCCTTGGGCGGCATGCTGCTGTTGCCGCTGGTGCTCGTGTTGATGCTCACGGCTTTGTACACACAGTTTGCCCAAAACACCATGGTGAGCGGCGCGCTGCGCGGCATGGGCGCGGTGGCAGCGGGGCTGATTCTGGCCACCGGAGTCAAACTGCTGAGCAGCTTGAAAACCAATGTCCTGGGCCTGCCGGTTTGCCTGGTTCTGGCTGCCCTGACCTTTGTGGCCGTGGCGTGGATGCGCTGGCCTTTGGTGTGGGTGCTGTTGGGACTGGGCGGTGCGGCGGTGGCGGCTGCATGGCGGCGCTGGAGGTTGCTGAGTCAACAGCAGCTTCAACAAGCTGGCACGCCGTGAACCTGCAAAACGCTGCCGACCTGTGGGCGCTGTTCAATCACTTTGTGATGCTCAGCTTGCTGGCCGTGGGAGGTGCCATCACCACCGCACCCGACATGCACCGCTTCATGGTCACAGAGCATCAATGGCTGACCGATGCGCAGTTCAACGCGTCCATCGCCATCGCGCAGGCGGCACCTGGCCCCAATGTGCTGTTCGTCGCGGTGCTGGGCTGGAACGCCGGTGGCAGCTGGGGCGCTTTTGCGGCGATGACGGGCATCTTGTTGCCCTCCACCGTGGTGTCGCTGTGGGCGACGCGCTGGGCGGCGCAGCGCAGAGAGTCTCGCGGTGTGCGCGCCTTCACCAGCGGCATGGCACCCATCACCTTGGGTTTGATCGTGGCCACCGGCTGGTTGCTCACCGCTCCGACGCACGGCAACTTGGGCGCGCTGGCTCTGGTGGCCGTCACGGTGGGACTGATGCTGAAAACCAAGCTCAGCCCGATGTGGCTGATTGCGGGGGGTGCGGCAGTGGGCGCGCTCGGGGGAATTTGAGGGCGACGGGTTTGAGGTGCTTGCGGCTTCTGAAGCGCCAGGGCGCTTGGGTCAAGCTGAACAGCCAGACAAGCGTTCGGCAATGCGCGTTAAAACCGCGAAGTCACATAAACCGTGCCGTCTTCCTTTTGGGTGCTGACGTCGTTTGACGCGTTGCGCGCCAGCCGAATCATGTGCGAGTTGCTGCTCAAGATTTCGGCGACAAAGCCACTCACACCGCGCGCCATGGCGTGGGCTTTCATGGCTTGCTGCATGGCGCTGGCCAAACCGCAGCCTTGCCAATCGGGGTGCACCATGAAGGCCGTTTCTGCCAGGTTGGTGGAAGGGTTGACGAAGTAGCAGGCCTGCGCCACAACGATGGGCGCTTCGCGCGGGCCAGTGGCCGCCACAAAGGCCACCTCGTCTTCAAAGTTCACATTGCAAAGGCGCTGCACCTCTTTGTTGGACAAGCCGCGCACTTTGCGAAAAAAGCGCGTGTACACGTCGCTGTCTGACAGCTGGTGAAACAGCACTCGGATCGCCTCGGCGTCCACCGATGTGGCGGGGCGCAGCAACACGCTGCGCTGGTCTTTCAGCGTCACGGTTTTTTCGTCTTCCACCGCATAAGCGCGCATGTTTTTCAAAACCTGCTCGGGCTGCACATAGCCCAAGGCTTTGGCTTCGTCGAACAAGGCCGCACGAAAGTTGGGATGAGCCACCGCGATCAAAGCCAAGGCGCGTTCGGTGATCGACTTGCCAAACAAATAGGCAATGCCGAACTCGGTGATGACGTAGTGCACATCGGTGCGCGCCACGGTGACGCCCTCGCCGGGGCGCAGCACCGCGCGTATGCGCGACACCGACAAATCGTCGTCTGTGGAGGCCAGGCAAATGATGGGTTTGCCGCCAACCGAGCGCGCCGCACCTCGCAAAAACTCACCCTGCGCCGCCAGGCCGCCGTAAAAATTGCCGTTGAACTGATCGGCGCACACTTGCCCCGTCAGGTCGATCGCGAAGGCCTGCGTGACCGACACCATCT
The DNA here is from genome assembly GCA_038241115.1 of Burkholderiales bacterium. Taxonomy (GTDB): domain Bacteria; phylum Pseudomonadota; class Gammaproteobacteria; order Burkholderiales; family Burkholderiaceae_C; genus JANYJJ01. The sequence continues at coordinate 5,906 of JBBRGA010000057.1, forward strand.
TGTGCTGCGCCGCGATCACGTCTGCATCGCACACCGCGTCGATGGGCTGAAAGCTGAACAGCGGATTGCGGTCTATCAAGTCGTAAAGCCGCTTCGTGCCCATCGCAAAACTGGCCACAATTTTGTGCGGCTGCTGCGTCTTGCGTTTGCCGGTGAGCGCGCCGCTCTCCAGCAAGGGAATGACGGCGTCGGTGATCACATCCGAGTGAATGCCGATGTCTTTTCGGTCGACCAAATATTTGAGCGCCTCATTCGTCACGCGGCCCAAACCAATTTGCAGCGTGGCGCCGTCTTCGATGATGGTGCTGATGTAGCGCGCGATTTGCGCCATGGCCTCGGCTGGTGCCTGGTGCACGTACTCGAGCACCGGCGTGTCTACAGGCACTAGAAAATCGATGCGGCTGATGTGCAGATGCGAGTCGCCCATCGAGCGCGGCATGGCGGGGTTGACCTCGGCCATCACCAGCTTGGCGCTGTTTACCGCAGCCGCGACCACGTCCACCGACACGCCCAGACTCACGTAGCCAAACTCGTCGGGCAACGACACTTGAATGAGCGCCACATCCACCGCAATGCGGCCTTTGGCCATCATCTCGGGCACGCGCGCGATCGACATCGGCACGTACTGCGCCAAGCCTTGGCGCACGGCAGCGATCATGTCCTGGCCGACAAAAAACGTGCGGTGCTGGAAGTGCGTGGTGGCGTTGCCGGCGGCGTCATGCGGCACGGCGTGGTCGGTCAAAAAGTGCAGCAACTCAACGTCTGCCGGCCACTTGGGCAAGGCTTCCAAAGCGGCCACCAGGATGCGCGGCGTTGCACAAGCTGTGCCTACAAAAACATGGTCGCCGTTCTTGATTTTCAGCGCCGCCTCATGGGCCGTGATCAGCTTGTCGGCGTGGGCATTCAGCAAGGGATGCAAGCCGTCCCTCGAGTCGGGGTTGAGGGGCTTGTTGATGGGAAAGAGCTTTCTGAAAGCACTGAACATGGACTTCTTCTCCAATCAAGGACGAGCGCGTGCAACGGGGGGAGCCTGTGCTGGATGATGCAGCGCAAAAGAGCCGGTGCGGTGTCCCGTCAATCGGCAGGCACCACGCTCACCCGCACGCGCATGCTTTGCGATCCACCGCCCAGGATGACGCCGCGCAGCGGCACCACGTCGGCAAAGTCGGCACCCCACGCCAGAGTGATGTAGCGCGTGTCGGCAAGCTGGTTGTTGGTCGGGTCGAACTCGATCCAACCGCATCCGGGCGCATAGGCCGCCACCCAGGCATGGGATGCATCCACACCCATCAAGCGCGGCTGGCCGGCTGGTGGGTCAGTGAGCAAATAGCCTGACACATAACGCGCAGGCAAACCGTGCGCGCGCAGACACGCCAGCATCAGGTGCGCGAAGTCCTGGCACACACCGCGGCGCTGCTGCAGCACTTCGTCAACCGAGGTGCTCACCGTGGTCACGCCCGATTCAAATTCAAAGTCGTGGTGGATGCGGTGCATCAAATCAAGCACCGCGGACATCCAGTGGCGCTGAGCCTGGAACGAGGTTGCGGCGTACGCGCGGGCCGCCTCCGACAGAGGCACCAGTGGTGTGGCTTCTGCCAGGCTGAGTGCCGCCAGATCATCGGCGTGCTGCAGCAAGTTCAGCGACTCGCGCACCGACTCCCACGGCAAGTCGGGCCCCGCCAACAAGGTGTCCGCCTGTGCGGCAAGTTTTGCGGTGGAACCGCACACATCGCGGTCAGCCACCTCCACGGTGCACTGCATGCGCACGCTGAGAACGCGGTGCGCGCCGTGCAAACCAAAGTGAGTCACGGTGTTGCCAAAGCTGTCGCGCGCGTCGTGACGCTCATCGGGCGGCGGCTCGATGTGTATCGCCTGCTGAAGCAGCGTTTGCCACGGCAGGCCACGCGGCGTCAGCCGCGCCAACTGCCACGATTGCGACACCGGCGCGGTGTAGACGTAGCGCGTTTCGTGCTCGATGTGATAGCGGGCGGTGATCATGTTCAACGAGGTGGCAGTCATGGAGCCAAACGAGTCAGGCCAAAGGAGTCAGGCAAAGAGAGTCAGGCCACCAAAGACAACACACTGCGCGACGCCGCGTGCGAGAAAAACTTCAAATTCAGTTCTTCAGACACCGCATTGGCAGCGCGCTGCAATTGATTCAACACCTCCATCAGCAGTTCGCTGTCGGGCTGCAAATCGGTCGGGCTGAGTTGGCGCAATGCCGCATGAGCAGGGGCCAGCACATCGCTGGCAAAGCGGCCGTGGCTGGCTTCGAGTTTGCCGATGTAGTCCATCAAACCTTTGACTTGGAAAAACACCGAGCGCGGGTTGGCGTCGTCGCGAATCAGCAAGTCGAGCACCGGCAACCACTCAGGCCCCACCATGTAGCGCGAGCGGTAGGTGATGGTGGAGTCGTTCAGCTCCAGCAGCCAGTCCAGCTCCAGCGCGCGGCCCTCGACCATGGCGACTTGCAGGGCGGCAATCGCACCGAGCAAGCGCTCAACGCGGCGGCCCATCGACAGAAAACGCCAGCCCACGCCGCGCGTCATGCCGTCCAGCGCGAAGCCCGACAGCGTCGTCATGGACAGCACGGCGCGGTCCAGCCAGGCCATCGCCACCGGCATTGAAACCGGCACAGAGACTGACACAGCGGCTGGCACAGCGGCTGGCAAAAGCGCTCCACCCGGCGCCGACGCCGGCGCTTGAAACAGGGCGTCACCGCTGAGTTGATTCAGCGTGCGCCAGTTGTCGGCAGACATGCGGTCGCGAAGGTTGTAGGCCACACGCGCAAATTGCTTCAACCGCTCGCTCAGCGCGCCCGAAGGGTCGGTGGCGCTGCGCAGCAGCTGAGCTTCCAGCGTGTCCAATTTTTCAACCGAGGCCGACTCATGCATCAACAGACCGAAGCGCCGCGCGAGCGCCAGCACAGGGGCCAAATCTTCGACACGCAAGGTGCCCGAGCCCTGCACGCCGGCCAAGGCCACACGCAACAAGCGCGCGGCTGAGTCACAGCGCTCGCCGTAGCGGCCAAACCAGAATAAATTTTCAGCCGAACGCGAGCTCAGGTTGCTGCGCGAGGTGACCAGGTCTTCAGCCTGCACCGTGCGCCCCAGCAAAGAAAACGCCGCATTCACCGGCGCGTCCGAGAGCACCCAGGTGTCTTTGGAGCGGCCTCCGCGCTGCATGGCAATCACGCGCGAGTCGCCCTGCCCCGCCACCCGCGTCAGGCCGCCGGGCATGACCCGATAGCCGGTGGGTGTGGCCACCGCAAACACCCGCAAACCCACAGTGCGCCCTCGCAAGCGTTCCGAACTGGTTGGTTTAGTCTGCGAGCCCGGCAACGGCCCCTGAAATTGAAATTGCGACGACGCTTCAAAGCGGCCCTGCGACTGACTCTGCCCACTGCCTTGCACTTGAGACGGCGTCGTCGCCGCCTTTTCCAGCACCGGTGCCTGCGACACGTGGACCCATTCCTGCGCCACGTAGCGCTGCGGCCGCGCGGCCACTTTCAGTTTGAATGCGGCGCGTTGCTCTGGCGTCAGGTCGATACCGAACACCGCGGGCTCGTCCACCGATCGCTCCAGCGGCTTGATGAGCACTTTGTCGAGTCGCTCCCAGGCATCGTCAAACGCCGCAGGCTCGCCCAACCACCAAGTGGCCACGGAAGGCAGCTTCAGCGGCTCGCCCAGCAATCGCTCGCTGAGCGCTGGCAAGTAGCCCATCAACCCGCTCGACTCGACCACGCCCGAGCCCAGCGAATTGGCCAGCATCACCGTGCCGCGCCGCGCGCAGTCGGTCAGGCCGGGCACGCCCAACGCCGAGTCAGAGCGCAGCTCCAAGGGGTCGCAGTAGTTGTCGTCCTGACGCCGCACCACGGCGTGCACGCGGCGCAAACCTTCCACGGTTTTCATCCAGACGCAGCCATCGCGCACCGTCAGATCGGTGCCCTCGACCAGCGCGAATCCCAGGTAGCGCGCCAACAGCGCATGCTCGAAATAGGTCTCGTTGTAGGGGCCCGGTGTGAGCACCACCACCAACGGTGGAGTCGCGCTGCGCGCATCGCGCGGTGCCCAGCGCATCAGAGAGTCACGAAACGCCGAGAAAAAAGACGCCAGGTGCTGCACATGCAAATCGCGAAACATGTCAGGAAATACACGCGACACCACCAGACGGTTTTCCAGCGCATAACCCGCCCCCGAAGGCGCTTGCGTGCGGTCGTTCACCACCCACCAGTGGCCGTCGGGCGAGCGTGCCAAATCGGCCGCGTAATTGAAAAGATGCACCCCACCTTGCGGCCGTATGCCTTGTACCTGATGCAAAAACCCGCTGTGCCCAAACACCACGGCGGGCGGAATTTCACCGCTGCGCAGCAATTCCTGGGGGCCGTAAATGTCGGCCAGCACGCGGTTCAAAAGATCTGCGCGCTGCGCAATGCCGGCTTCTATTTCGCGCCACTCTGCTGCCGACAGCAGAAGCGGCAGCGGGTCCACTTCCCATAAACGGTCAGCGCCTTGAGGGTCGGCGTAGACGTTGTACGTGACGCCGTTTGCGCGAATTTCGCGTTCCATCAGCGCCAGCGTTTCGCTGATCTCCAAGCCTTCACGCGCTGCCATCGACCGCAAAAAAGCATCCCAGTGAGCACGCGGCACGCCGGATGCTGACAGCAGTTCGTCGTAGCGATCTTCCAGAGGGGCGTAGCCGGCAAGGAGGTGGCGAAACATATTCTGCTTATGAGTAGAAGTGCGCGATGCAAGCCTCAGCCAACCGCCCTCCTCAAATCCAGAGTGAACGGATAGTTTGGATTGCGTTCTTCCTTGCGTACCTTCATCTCGCCGGGTGTGTGGCCGATGCGGAAGAAGCGGCCCAGTCGGCGGGCTTCGGCTTCCAGGGCGTTGACGGGAAAGGTGTCGTAGCTCAAGCCGCTGGGGTTGGCCACGTGGTACTGGCAGCCGCCCATGGAACGGTGCATCCAGGTGTCCACCAGGTCGATGGTCAAGGGCGCGTGAACGCCGATGGTGGGATGCAGGGCCGACGGTGGGTTCCAGGCACGATAGCGAACTGCGCCGACCCATTCGCCGACCCTGCCCGTGGGTTGCAAGGGAATGGCACGGCCGTTGCAGGTCAGCACGTGGCGGTCGCCCACCAGGCCGGTGACTTTGAGCTGCACTCGCTCGAGCGATGAGTCCACATAACGCGCGGTGCCGCCCACGGCGCCCTCCTCGCCCATCACATGCCACGGCTCCAAGGCCATGCGCACTTCAACGTCCACGCCCAGGGCCTGGAAGTCGCCAAGCTGGGGGAAGCGGAAGTTGAGGTGGGGTGCGAACCATTCGGTTTTGATGTGGAAACCCGCCTCATTCAACTCCTCCACCACATCGCACAAGTCTTGCCAAATGAAGTGCGGCAGCATGAAGCGGTCGTGCAACTCGGTGCCCCAGCGCTTGAGGCTTTCGGGGCGGTAGGGCTGCTTCCAAAAGCGCGACACCAAGGCGCGCATGAGCAGCTGTTGGGTCAGGCTCATGCGTGCGTGCGGTGGCATTTCGAACGCGCGCATTTCCAGCAAGCCCAGGCGGCCGGTGGGGCCGTCCGGCGAATAGAGCTTGTCGATGCAAAACTCGGCGCGGTGGGTGTTGCCCGACACGTCGATAAGCAGGTTGCGCAGCAGGCGGTCGATGAGCCAGGGTGGCGGCGCGGGTTTGTCATGTGCGCCGTCCCGCGAAGTCACCCGCTGCAATTCGGCAAAGGCAATTTCAATCTCATAGACCGAGTCATTGCGCGCTTCGTCCACGCGCGGCGCTTGGCTGGTCGGGCCGACAAACATGCCCGAGAACAAATAGCTCAACGCCGGATGGTTGTGCCAATAAGCCACCATGCTGGCCAGCAAATCGGGGCGGCGCAAAAACGGTGAATCAGCCACCGTGGCGCCGCCCAGCACAAAGTGATTGCCGCCGCCGGTGCCGGTGTGGCGGCCGTCGAGCATGAATTTCTCGGTCGACAAGCGCGTCTCGAAGGCGCTCTGATACAGGAAGGTGGTCTGCGCAACCAGCTCTTTCCAGCTGTGCGCCGGGTGGATGTTGACTTCGATCACGCCGGGGTCGGGTGTGACACGCAGCACAGCCAGGCGCGGGTCTTTGGGCGGCTCGTAGCCTTCCAGAATCACCGGCATCTTCATCTCGACGGCCGTGTCTTCGACCGCAGCCACCACCTCCAAATAGTCTTCCAGGCTCACCGCCGGAGGCATGAAGATGTAGAGCCTGCCGTCACGTGGCTCGGCGCTGATGGCAGTGCGCGCCACCCAGGCCGCAGATTCGTTCAGTGCCGGGACACGGATGGCCGGGGCGCTTGGGTTGTCGTGCGTCTGGTCTGGATTGTTTTCTTCCGTGTGTTCTTGGGTGTGTTCTTGGGTGTGTTCTGGCATGTGCCCCGACAAGGCAGCGCGCTCAGCGCTGATTGCAGCGCGTGAGCGGGCGACGAAAGTCGTGTTGGCGTTGGCGTTGGCGTTCACGTTCGTTTCACCACCGAAGCTCGCTTCAGCACCAAACGCCGCACTGGCGAACTGCGGAAACTGCGCGGTCGCTTCAAGGCTCACCACGTCGTGCAACACATTGGCAAAGCGCAGGCGCTGGTAATGCGGCAGCGGTGCGAAGGTCTGGCTTTGATCCACCGGTTGCGGCCATGACACGTCGGTGCTTTTGACCCACGGCTGCGAGTCGAGCGGCAGCCGGTAGCCCAGTGCTGAATCACCGGGCACCAAATAACAGCGCTCACTGCGCAAAAACCACGAGCCCGTGCGCCAGCGCGGCGCCGCGGTGCGCTGGGCCGACTCGTTGCGCGCCAGAGGCAGCACATGGCCGACCACTTTCTCCAGGCCCTGCGAAAACACTTTGCGCAGGCGCTCACGCTCCAACGGGTCGCTCAAGCGCGCATCCAGCGGGTCGACATTGGTGGGCAATTTGCGCTCGCGCCACAGGTAATACCAAGTGTCCTCGTAGGCCGGGAAAACGAACTGCGCATCCAGCCCCAAACGCCTGGCCACGCCGCTCAAAAACTGTTGCGCATGCACATCGGTGGCGCCGTAATCTTTGTGTTCATCGGCCACCAGCTCTGGATGCGTCCAGACCGGCTCCTGGTCTTTGCGCCAGTAAAGATTGAGCGACCAGCGCGGCAGTTGCTCACCCGGATACCACTTGCCTTGGCCGTAGTGCAGCAAGCCATTGGCACCGTATTGTTTGCGCAGCTTGGCCATCAGCGCGGCGCTCAGCAAACGCTTGGTAGGACCCAACGCAGCGGTGCCCCATTCGTCACCGTCGCGGTCGTCAACCGATACAAAAGTGGGCTCACCGCCTTGCGTCAAACGCACGTCGTCTTTGCGCAGCGCTTCGTCCACTTTGTCGCCCAAGGCGTTGATGTCGGCCCACTGTTCTTCGGTGTACGGCAGCGTCACGCGCGGCGCTTCCCACACACGGGTGACCGACATGCTGTGCTCGAATTCGGTTTCGCATTCGTCGATGCCACCGCTGACGGGCGCGGCCGATCCGGGCTCGGGCGAACAAGCCAAAGGAATGTGACCTTCACCGGCCAGCAAGCCCGAGGTGGGGTCCAAACCTATCCAGCCAGCGCCCGGCAAAAACACCTCGCACCAAGCGTGCAGGTCAGTGAAATCGACCTCGGTGCCGCTGGGTCCGTCGAGCGACTTGACATCGCTTTTCAGCTGGATCAGATAGCCCGACACAAAGCGCGCCGCCAGCCCCAAATGGCGCAGCACTTGCACCAGCAGCCAGCCGGTGTCGCGGCACGAGCCCGAGCCGTTGCTGAGCGTGACCTCGGGCGTTTGCACACCGGGCTCCATGCGAATGAGGTAGCTGATGTCCTTTTGCAAGCGCTGGTTCAGGGCCACCAGAAAGTCGTTGGTGGGCTGTGGGTCGCGCGCGATGCTGGCCACATATTCCGCCAGCTTGGGCGTGGCCTCGCCCTTGGCCAAATAAGGCGCCAGCTCGGACTCCAGTTCCGCTTCGTACGAAAACGGGAAGTGGCTGGCTGAGGGCTCTAAAAAGTAGTCAAACGGATTCAGCACCGACATCTCGGCCACCAGATCAATCTCGATGCGAAACGAGGTGGTTTTGTCAGGGAAAACCAAGCGGGCCAGGTAGTTGGACTGTGGGTCTTGCTGCCAGTTGGTGAAGTGGCCCTCGGGCTCCACGCGCATGGAGTAGCTGAGGATGCGCGTGCGCGAATGCGGCGCTGGGCGAAGACGCACCACCTGCGGTCCGAGGTTGACCGGTCGGTCATAGCGGTAATGGGTAACGTGGTTGAGCGCGACGTGAATGGACATTCAAAAACTCCTGGCGGGCATGGCGGGTGTCGATGACTGAGTGTGACTCCGCCACGCAACGGAAGATTCAAGCGGAATCTTCGAGATGAGATCGGTGAAAAAAAGTGCGCGGGTGCGCACGACGAAATCAGGCCTTGACCGGTACCAAAAAGTCGCGACTGATGCCCACGCCCAGAGTGCCCACGCGTTCCAGAAACTGCGTCAGGTAGGCGTGCAAACCGGTGGCCAAAATCTCGTCGATGCGGCCGTACTGCAGGTCGGCCAGCAGTCGGCCCGCGCGACGCACGGTGTCGGTGGACTGCTCGTTGGCCACCATCTTCAAGTTGGCCACCACCTCGGTCATGCAAGCGGCCAGCGAGCGCGGCATGTCCGCTCGCAGGATCAGCAACTCCGCCACTTTTTCTGGCCGGATCACGTTGCGATAGGCCTTGCGGTAAACCTCGAAGCCGGAGACCGATCGCAAGATGGCCGACCAGTGATAAAAATCGTATTCGAAGTCTTTTTCTTCGACGGTTTCTGCGCCTTGGCTTTGTGTTTGATTGGGGGTTTGGGCTTGGGCTTGGCTTTGGCTTTGGCCTTGAATTTGCGACTGTGCTTGACCGCCGAGCGAAGCACCGAAAAACTCGCTTTCAACCGCGTGAAACTTCACATCCAGCAAGCGCGCGGTGTTATCGGCCCGTTCCAGGAAGCTGCCGATGCGAAGGAAGTGAAACGCTTCGTCTTGCAGCATGGTGCCCACCGTCACGCCGCGTGACAGGTGCGAGCGGAACTTGACCCACTCAAACACCGCGCTGGGGTCTTTTAAAAAATCCTTGTGGGCCACCATGCGCTGAAATTCCAACCAGGTCTGGTTTTGCGTTTCCCAGACTTCGGTTGTGAGCGTGCCTCGCACTGCGCGCGCGTTTTCACGCGCTGCCATCAGGCAGTTGCGAATGCTGGAGCCATTGGCTTCGTCGCTCACCATGTAGGCCATGACGCTTTTCGCGGTGACCTTGCCGTGACGCTTGTTGAAGTCAGTGGTGAGTTCGCTGATGCTGAGCAAACCTTTCCAACCCTTTTCAGCGTCTTCAACCGTCTGCGGCAAAAGCGCCATCTGGTAATTGACGTCAAGAAGGCGCGCTGTGTTTTCGGCGCGCTCCATATAGCGGGCCATCCAGTAGAGGTGATCGGCGGTTCTAGAAAGCATGGTTAACCCCTTGCGGTGTCAGGTGGCGTAGGTGCAGTGGAGGCACTTCGATACCTCAGTGCGAACGGGGTTGAGGGGCGTGCAAACGGGGTTGAGGCGCGTGCAACCGAGGTTGAGGCGCGTGCGAACGGGCGGGGGCGCGTGCGTATTCCCACCCAACCCGTTCGGCCTGAGGTATCGAAGGCCTCTGCTCCAACGGCGAAGGGTCGAACACGAACCCACTGCACGCAACCCGTTCGGCCTAAGGTATCGAAGGCTTTCGCGCACGTTTGAAACAGCACCCCGATACCTCAGTGCGAACAGGCCGGAGCGCGTTACAGCGAAACGGGGTTGGGCAAGAACGCGTCGGCATGGCGAAAACATCAGCACTCTCTTCAAGCCTCCAGCACCCAAGTGTCTTTGGTGCCTCCGCCCTGCGACGAATTCACCACCAGTGAGCCGTCTTTCAACGCCACGCGGGTCAGGCCACCCGGCACCATTTGCACGTCCTTGCCGCTCAGCACAAAAGGGCGCAAATCAATGTGGCGCGGCGCAATGCCGCTTTCTACAAACGTAGGGCAAGTAGACAGCGCCAACGTGGGTTGCGCGATGTAGCCCGCGGGGTTGGCGAGCAACGCGGCACGGAAGTCTTCAATCTCTTTTTTGCTGGCGGCTGGGCCCACCAGCATGCCGTAGCCACCTGCGCCGTGAACCTCTTTCACCACCAACTCGCCAAGGTGATCCAACACATATTTCAAGTCATCGGCTTGGCGGCACAAGTAGGTCGGCACATTGTTCAGAATCGGTTTTTCACCAAGGTAAAACTCGATCATCTTGGGCACGTAGGGGTAGATGGATTTGTCATCGGCCACACCCGTGCCAATGGCGTTAGACAAAGTCACATTGCCCGCACGGTAGGCGGCCAGCAAGCCGGCGCAGCCCAAGGTGCTGTCGGGGCGAAACGCAGTCGGGTCGAGGAAGTCGTCGTCAACGCGGCGGTAAATCACGTCAACGCGCTTGGGTCCTTGCGTGGTGCGCATGTAGACGAAGTTGTCTTTGACGAAAAGGTCTTGCCCTTCGACCAGCTCGATTCCCATTTGCTGCGCCAAAAACGCATGCTCGAAATAGGCGCTGTTGTGCATGCCGGGTGTCAGCACCACCACGGTGGGCTCGCTCACTGCGGCCGGGGCCACCGCGCGCAAGGTTTCCAGCAACAGATCGGGGTAATGCGCCACCGGCGCCACACGGTGCTGGCTGAACAATTCGGGGAACAGCCGCATCATCATCTTGCGGTTTTCCAGCATGTAGCTCACGCCGCTGGGCACGCGCAGGTTGTCTTCGAGCACGTAGTAGCTGCCGCTGCCGTCGGGGTTGGCAGCGCGCACGATGTCGATGCCGGCGATGTGCGAATACACACCCGCAGGCACATCGACGTTCATCATCTCGGGGCGAAATTGCGCGTTGTGCAGCACCTGCTCCGCCGGCACATGCCCCGCGCGAATGATGTCTTGTCCGTGATAGACGTCATGAATGAAGCGGTTGAGTGCGCGCACGCGCTGACTCAGGCCGCGCTGCATTTCTTCCCACTCGTCAGCGGGTATGACGCGCGGGATCAGGTCGAAGGGAATGAGTCGTTCCGTTCCCGAGCCCTCCTCGTCCTTGGCGCCGTACACCGCGAAGGTGATGCCCACACGGCGAAAAATCATCTCAGCCTCTTCGCGCCGTGACTTCATGACATCGCGCGGCTGCTGGCTCAACCACTGCTCGTAGCCTCGGTAATGTTCCCGCACCGCAGATGGTGTGGCTTGCATCTCATCGAAACTGGGTTTCATCGAAGCGCTTTCCTGTCGAAATCTGTCGAATTCTGTCGAGATGTACGAAGTTGAGAGTAGCAAACTTCAGGCCACAAACTGCTCACGGGTGGTGCCAGTAACGCCGATGAGATGGCCGCTGGCAAACGGCACCTGCCGCCTCGGTGCGACCGCTCCAAGACCAGGCACCGCAGCTTGGGCTGTCGATTTCAGCAATACCCCGCTCGCGGTAACGGCCCAGCACCTCCTTCGCGGGATGTCCAAAGCGGTTGCGATAGCCCGCTTGAAAAACCGCCACGTCGGGCTGCACTGCGTCTAAAAACGCAGCGGTGCTCGACGTCTTGCTGCCGTGGTGCGGAACGATGAGCACATCGGTTTTAAGTGCTGCACCGTGCAGCGCCACCAGCGACGCTTCCTGGTCTTTTTCGATGTCGCCGGTGAGCAAGACGCTGCGGGTTTTGACACCGGGATTGGTGCTGGCCTTTTCGCCCGGACTGCCGGCGGGTTGTGCTTGCAGCGGCGCACCTTCAACACGAATCACGCACGACATCGCGTTGCTGCGCAATTTGCGGTCGAAGTCGCCGGGCAGCGGGTGCAGCACATCAAACCGCACACCGTCCCAGGTCCAGCTTTGCCCCGCCTCGCAGCGTTGGCTGGGCACGTTATGGGCGGCCGCTTGCGCGTGCAAGGGATGACCCACTTCCAGCGAACTGAGCATGTCGGTCACGGCATAGCCGTTCAAAAGCGCAGGTGCGCCGCCCACATGATCGGCATCGCGATGGCTCAGCACCAAACGGTCGATGCGCGATTCGCCGCGCGATTTGAGCAGCGGCAGCAACACACGCTGGCCGGCGTCACTGTCTCGTGAATACTGCGGGCCGGCGTCAAAAACCAGCAGGTGTTTGTGCGTTCGCACCAGCACCGAAGTGCCTTGGCCGATGTCGGCCGCGACCAACTCAAACTGTCCCTCAGGCGGCAGGACGGACGGCGGCATGAGCAAGGGCAGCGCCATCGGCAAGGCCAATGCGCGCACGCGCCACGGCAGCGGCAGCACCAGCAACACCGCCGCCAGCAAGCCCGCAGCCTGCGCCCACATCGGCGCCACCGGCACGGTCCAAACCGCCACCGGAAACTGGGCCAACCAACCCAAGCCCAGAACGCCCGCTTGCACTACCCCCGCGGCCAGCGTCCACAGCGGCGCGAACAAAACACCCAACATGGCCAGCGGCGTGATGAGCAGAGTCACCAACGGAATGGCTACCAAATTGGCCAGCAAACCGACGACCGACACCTGCTGAAAAAACACCACGCTCAGCGGCGTCAGGCCCACCGTGGCAATCACTTGCGTGCGCAGGCCTTGGCCCATGCCGCCTTGCAATGAGGCAGCCCAGCCGCGCCAGCCCGTTGGTTTTGCGGATGATTCAAGCCCATCTTTTTGGGCCACGCTGGATGACATCAACAAGCCCACCGCCATGAATGACAGCCAGAACCCCGGTTGCAACAATGCCCAGGGGTCCATGGCGCTGACCACCACCGCGGCCGTCAACAACACCAAAGGCCAAGGCCAGCGACGGCTCAAACTCTGCAGCAGCACCACGGTGGCCAACATCCACACCGTGCGCTGCGACGGCACGCCCCAACCCGAAAAAATGGCGTAAGCCAATGCGGCGATGAGGCCGCCCCAGCGCGCCGCTTGCGGCGTGGGCAACCACAACGCCAAACGCGAAATGCGCCTCCAGGCGGCCGCCACCAACAAACCCGCAACCCAGGCAAACATGGTCACGTGCAAGCCACTGATGCTGACCAAATGTGCAATGCCTGTGACGCGAAACAAATCCCAGTCGTCGCGTGAAATGGCCGACTGGTCGCCCACCACCAAAGCGGCCAGCACACCTGATGTGCGGCGATCGGCAACATGGGCCTCGATTGAATCGCGCACCCCTTGGCGCCCGCGCTCCACAAGGTGGCCAGCGCTGGCGTCGAGCAGCAGCGCTGGCGCGTCGCGCACATAGCCGGTGGCGCCCACGCCTTGCTCGAACAGCAGCAATTCGTAGTCAAACCCGTGCGGGTTCAAATTGCCATGCGGCTGACGCAAACGCACGGTAAAGCGCCAGCGCTGGCCCGCTCCCAGCTCGCGCTGCACGACGCTGAGCACGGCGTCCTCATGAAACCCGGCGTACCACCCCAGTGACAAATTTGACGGCAACGTCACAGCCTGCCCGTCGAGCAGTGCCTGCTCCACATCAAAGGCGAACCGCAGGCCCGCGCTCGAGCGTTGCGGCAAGCTGGCCACCACGCCAGTGACTTGAATGTCGCGGCCCTCCAGCTGAGCGGAAAGTGTGTCGACCTGGTGTAACCAGGCCCGGCCACCTGTGGCGCTGAACCCCAGCAAGGCCATGGCCAGCGCCAACAAAACCAGCTTGCCGCGCGGCTTCCAACAGAGTCGCAGCGCAAAGCACATCAAGCCTGCTGCGGCGATGCCCACATAAGCCTGCCATGCCATCAAATCGCGTTCTTGCAACTGAACCGCCACGCCCAGCAACCACGCCGTTGCCAGCGCGGTGAGACGCCAGCCGTGGTCTTTGTCCTCCATGGCTGAAGTGTAGGATTCAAAGCACGTCCATCCCACTCTACGAAGCCACACCATGTCTGTTTACGACCGCTTGAAATCGCTGGGCATCTCGCTGCCGCCCGTGTCCATTCCCGCTGCCGCCTACGTGCCCTTTGTGCGCACCGGCAACTTGGTGTTTTTATCGGGCCACATTGCCAAGCGCGAAGGCAAAGCCTGGGTCGGTCAGCTGGGCAAAGACACCGACACCGCCACTGGCAAGTTGGCAGCGCGCGCGATTGCCATCGACCTGCTCGGCACGCTGCACGCGGCTGTGGGCGACTTGAACAAAGTCACGCGCATCGTCAAGGTGATGAGCCTGGTCAACAGCACGCCCGATTTCACCGAACAGCACCTGGTGACCAATGGCTGTTCAGAGCTGTTGGCGGAAGTGTTTGGTGACCAAGGTGCGCATGCGCGCAGCGCCTTCGGCGTTGCGCAAATTCCCATGGGCGCCTGCGTTGAAATTGAAATGATCGTGGAAGTGAAATGACGCGGTTCGACCGCCCCAAACCGCCGCCAGAACCAGGCCCTTCAATACCGTGGCTGTCTGCCATCGCCTTGCTCAGCCTTGGCGCTGTGGCTGCCGCACTGGTGTCGCAGCATGTTTACGACATGCAGCCCTGCCCTTGGTGCGTGCTGCAGCGCGGCGTATATGTAGCCATTGCGTTGGCCTGCATC
>JBBRGA010000058.1:0-20490 GCA_038241115.1 Burkholderiales bacterium
TACTTCTTGATCGGCAACGGCGACGGCAGCCACCGCGAAGGTGGGCACGGCATGGGCCCGTGCATGCTGCACAACCCGAGCTACGACTTCAACGACGAGCTGATTCCGCTGGGTGCCACGTTGTGGGTGCGCATGGCCGAAGCCTGGTTGGCCGCGCCGCGCCCGGCCCAGTAAAGCGCCCACGCTGCGAAACGCCCAGCCACCTGAAACCTTTTTTGATGCGCGCGATGTCAGCTCCGAGCCATTTTTCCCAAACGTACGAGCAGGCGCGCGGACAATTTTTAAGCGCCGCTGAAGCCGCCGGGGTTCACGTGCAATCCCAGATTCACCCTTTGCGTGGGCGCGACGGCGAAGCACTGGCGATGGATGTGGCGCTGATGGGCGACCCAGACGCTGCCGGGCTGCTGATCGTCAGCAGCGCCTGTCACGGCGTTGAAGGTTTTTGCGGCTCGGGCGTGCAAACCGCGTTGCTGAATGACGCTGATTTTTTGGCGGCTCAGCGCGCCTCGGGCGTTGCGGTTCTTTTCATTCACGCGCTCAATCCCCACGGCTTTTCCTGGTGGCGCCGCACCACCCACGAAAACGTCGACCTGAACCGCAACTTCCAGGATTTCACGCAGCCGCTGCCCGAAAACAAGGCTTACGACGAGATCGCCGGCTGGGTGGTTCCTCAGGCGTGGCCACCGTCAGACGCCGTGGACGCGCTGACCCAGCAGTACATCCAGGACCACGGACAGCTGGCTTTGCAAGCGGCCATTTCCGGCGGGCAGTACAAACATCCGCAAGGCATTTTTTACGGCGGTGTGAACCCGACCTGGAGCAACTTGACGCTGCGCCAAGTGCTGCGCGACCGCGGCCAACGCTGCCAGCGTCTGGGCTGGGTGGACCTGCACACCGGCCTTGGCCCCAACGGCGTGGCCGAGCGCATCTTCGCCGGGCATGACGATGCACAGGCCATCGCCAGGGCGCGCACTTGGTGGGGTCAAGGCAGTCAGCACGTCACTTCCATTTATGACGGCAGTTCGTCGTCATCCAGGCTCACTGGTTTGATGTGGTCGGCGGCGTCGCAAGAATGCCCTCAAGCCCAGTACACCGGCATTGCGATGGAGTACGGCACTGTGCCGCCGCTGGACATGCTGGCCTCGCTGCGTGCCGACCAGTGGCTGGAAAACCATCCTGATGCGCCCGAGGCGCAGCGCCTGCAAATCAAAACCCAAATTCGCGATGCGTTTTATACCGACACCGACGACTGGAAGACCGCAGTGGTCACGCAAGCGGGTGAGGCTGTGCAGCAAGCCTTGAAGGGCTTGGGCGCCGTTTGACTTGCGGGCGCTCCAGGCGCGGAGTGTTCAGTAGCCGCGTTTTAAACGCAGCGTGCTCACCCAGGTCGCATGAAAGCCGTTCGGCACGCGCACCGGCAAGGTGATGCGGCAGATCGGGCCGGCTGAAATGTGGGCCGCGTCCATCACCACCACTTTCGACTTTTGCGCGTCAAAGTCCCAGACGAAGCCCACGAGGTAGCCGTCGTCTTCGGCGGCCGAAGTTTTTGTCGCTGGATCGCGCGGCGCAAACGGTGCTTCGCTCCACCATTTGTTCGGCCCCTCGTGATACGTCTGGCAGCTGCCCGTTTGCAAGTCGTACTTGGCCACGCCGCAAAAGCGCGGCTCTTCCGGGCGCACGGCGGGGCCCATCAGGGTGTGCCATGAGTAGCGCGTTTTGAAGCCTTGCATCCATGAATTGATGACGGGAAATTCGGTGTTCAGCACATCGTCAATCACACGCTCGCGGGTGCGGCCGGTGCGCAGGTTGAAGCGCCATTCATGGAAGTAAAAATCGTGCACCAACTGCGCGGTCAGGCGCGGCACTTCATCAAACATCAGGCCGCCTTGCGCGTCGCGTGGAATGCGAAATGGCGTGCCTGTCATGACGATCTCGATGCCTCCCTGGCCGTCGTCCTCTTCCCAGGCGTTGGACACGTGATACAGGTAAGTCGGGCTGGCCTCGAACCAGCGAATCTGATCGGCGCTGCCGTGGCGCGGCACCACCGCAAAGCGGGCGGGAGTGTCGCTGTGGAACCTGAGTTTGTGGCGGCCTGCGGCCAGTGCGTCGGCGTCTTGAAACAGTGGCAGGTCATGCAGCACACTGTAGTTGGGCGTGATGGCCATGTCGTGCGGCAAGCGCGGGCCGGGCAGGGCAATGGGGATGAAGGTTTTCAACGCACCAAACCGGTCGAGCACGCCGTAGTGCATGTACGGCGCGGTTTTTCCGTAGGCAAAAAACACCAGCTCGCCGCTGCGTTCATCGACCCGTGAGTGGGCTGAAATGGCCACGCCTGCCAAGCGCGGATCCACGTTGAGCTTGCCGAGCGTGGACAGGTCAGCAGGATCGCAGCGGTACACGTCGCCGCCCAGGTACCACATGGAAATGAGGCTGCCGCCGAAATACTTCACGTCGGTGTTGGACGTGTTTTTCAAGGGCGCTGTTTTGACCAGTGAGTCTGGCGGGGCGATTCGCGGCGACTCCTTGATGCCCCGCCACAGGGCGTGCCCTGCGCTCAGTTCTTCTTGCAGGCCGTCGGTCATGACCCAGCGGTTGCGGTACTCGACGCGGCCGCGATCAAAGCGCACTGCGTGCAGCATGCCGTCGCCGTCAAACCAGTGGTAGCGCCCCGGCGCTTCGAAGCGCCGGTTGGGGCCGGTGCGCACATACAAACCGTTCAGGTCGGCAGGCACTTCGCCTTCTATTTCCAAGGCGTCGGTGACGACGCATTCGCGCTCAACGGGCGCAAACGCACCACTCAAAATCGGCACGTCGGTGGCAAGTTCAACATGGCCCATGGCTTGGATTCCTCGGTGCAAAAAAGTGCCTTCAGTTTAGGCCCGGTGCGAGAATTCAGGCATGAATTCAAGCCCTGAAGAAATGCATGCTGACGCGCATTTGTCATCGATCACCATCACCACGCCCGACGACTGGCACTTGCATGTGCGCGACGCGGCGGCGATGGCGGCCGTGGTACCCGACACCGCCCGCCAATTTGCGCGCGCAGTCATCATGCCCAACCTCAAGCCGCCCGTCACGACCACCGCGCAGGCTGTGGCCTACCGCGAGCGCATCAAGGCCGCGGTGCCAGTGGGTGTGAGCATTGAGCCGCTGATGACGCTGTATCTCACCGACCACTTGCCCGCCGATGAAATCATTCGCGCCAAAGACGCAGGCGTGGTGGCGGTGAAGCTCTATCCGGCCGGCGCCACCACCAACAGCGACGCCGGTGTGACTGACTTGCGCAAGACCTACGCCACGCTGGAGGCCATGCAGCGCGTGGGCATGCCGCTGTTGGTGCACGGTGAAGTGACCACGCCAGAGATCGACTTGTTCGACCGCGAAGCGGTGTTCATCGACACCCAACTCATCCCGCTGCGGCGCGATTTTCCGGCGCTGAAAATTGTGTTCGAGCACATCACCACGCTGGAGGCGGCGCAGTACGTGGCGCAGGCCGATGCAAGCGGTCAGCACTTGACCGCCGCCACCATCACCGCCCACCATTTGCTTTACAACCGCAACGCCATGTTCATCGGCGGCGTGCGGCCGCACTACTACTGCCTGCCGGTGCTGAAGCGCGAAAAGCACCGCCTGGCCTTGATCTCCGCGGCCACTGGCGCGAGCCACAAATTCTTTTTGGGCACCGACAGCGCGCCGCACGCGTCGCACCTGAAAGACACCACCGGCTGCGCGGGCTGTTACACCGCGCGGTCGGCACTGGAGCTGTACGCGCAGGCGTTTGACGCGGCGGGTGCGCTGTCGCGTTTCGAAAAGTTCGCGAGCTTCAACGGCCCCGACTTTTACGGCTTGCCGCGCAACACCGGTACGGTCACGCTGAAGCGGGAAGCGTGGACGCTGCCCGAGGTGCTGCCCTTCGGTGAGGCGCAACTCAAGCCGCTGCGCGGTGGTGAAACCCTGGATTGGAAATTGCAATGAACGACGACACCAACCCCCACCCGCAGAACAACCGCCGTCTCGGCCGCGATCAAAACCGCGTCATGTTGTTGATCGATGCCGACAACGTTTCGGCAGACGTCATTGCCCAGGCGTTCGAGCGCGTGATGGCCGAGCAGCGCGCCATCCATGTGCGTCGTGCTTACTGCACCGCCGAACTGGCGGCCAAACATGTGAAGCTCTTCAAGGCGCTGTCGATACGGCCCATCGTGAATGTGTCCACTGGCAAAAACTCCACCGACATTGCGCTGGCGGTCGACGCCATCGACCTGGTGATCTCCGAGCGGCCTGATGTGGTGGTGCTGGTGTCGTCCGACTCCGACTTCGCGCCGCTGGTGATCCGCCTGCGTGAAAAAGGTTGCCGCGTGGAGGGCATCGGCCAGGAAGGCAAAACGGCCGACGACTCCAAGTTGGTCTACGACCGGTTTGTGGACATCGAGCACCGCAAGGCGCGTGGCTCTGAACGTGGCTCTGAACGCAGTTCTGAGCGCATCTCTAAGCGCACTTCTGAGCGCAGCGAGCGTGTGGACCGTGACGCGCAAGCGCCTGCGCGCAAGACGTCGCCGCGCGGGCGAGGGCGGGCGGTTGCGGTCGAGGCTGTTGCGCCCGTGGCCGCGCCTGCAGCTTCAGCAGCGCGCCCACCGCGACAGCCTCGCGCACCGCGCGAAGTTGCTCAATCAGCTCCGAGCCCTCGCCCAAGGTCTGTCGAAGCTCGCGCGCCGGTGGTTGCTGCGCCTGCCGTGGCGGCCCGTACAACGGCCTTGCCCGATGACCTGCAACGCATCATGAGCGTGCTGCCCGAGCTGCGCAGTGGACAGCCTTTGCAGCTGGGCGTGGCGGCTGAGCGGCTGCGCGCCGAGGGCTTGCTGGCCAAGAGCGCGCCTTCCACCAAGCTGTTCAAAAAATACCCGGAGTTGTTTGTGCTGACGCCTGAACGTGCGCCCAACAAGGTGCAGTACCGGGGTGGGTCTGGTGGCGGCGCGGGCGGTGCTGCGGGTGGTGCTGCGGGTCCAGGTTCAGGCGGTTGACCGCGTCAGCCGCATCGCTGCTTGAATCGGCGGGCTTGAGCGCCGAATTGCCCGCTTGGTTGCGGCCTTATCGCGAACCCATTGAGCTCCTGAAAGCTGGCGCCCGAGGCGAAAAATCTGTCGCGGATGGCCTGAACGCCGTTTCGCCTCGCCAAGCGAGCGTCGTCTTGAGCTCGGGCCAGTTGCGATTCGTGCCGCAGCTGGACTTGCCCGACGGCGAAGCCTACGAAGCCTTCATCGCGCGCACCGCCTGCGTGCCCACGCGCGACAACCTTCACGACCTGTTCAACGGTTTGGTGTGGTGGAAGTTTCCGCAGCTCAAACGCCGCTTGAATGAGCTGCAGGCGCAGCAACTGCAACAAGACGGCGTCATGCCCACCCGAGGCCCGGTGCGCGACGCGCTGACGCTGTTCGATGAAAACGCGGCGGTCTTGCAAGCCCCGGCCGTCATCAGCGACGCTTTGCGTGCACGCGATTGGCGGGCGCTTTTTGTGACGCACCGCGCGGTGTGGGCCGAGGCGTCTCTGACTTTGTTTGGCCATGCGCTGTTGGAAAAGTTGACGCAGCCGCGCAAGGCCATGACGGCGCATGTCTGGGTGGTCCCGCAGCACGTCGACTTGCAAGCTCATCTGGTGGATGTGTTGACGCCGCAGCTGCTGGCCTCCAAACCGCATTTGCCGTTGCCGGTGTTGGGCGTGCCGGGTTGGTGGGCCGCGAACGAGGCGGCCGGTTTCTATCAGGACACGCAAGTGTTCAGGCCCTTGCCGCAAGTACAAAGGATTCAAGGCGGCAAATCGGGCAAGGGATAATCTGGTGGTGAAGCAGGCCAGACCGCCGCTGGTGCAAGGTCTCGAAAGAGCGCACTGGAGGAAGGTCCGGACTGCACAAGGCAGCGCAGCAGCTAACGACTGTCCACCGCGAGGTGAGGATCAGAGCAACAGAGACGAGTCAGTGCGGGGTTCCCAATTTGGGTGGTCTAAAAGACACCTATTGCGGGACCAAAGCCCCGCAATGGGTGAAACGGGCAATCTCTGCGCGCAGCAACACCAAATAGGCCAGCATGAACGGCGCGGCAACGCGGCGTTCGAAGTGCAGCTCCGCACTCGCTGGCGGGTAGGTGGCACCGAGCCGTGCAGCGATGCACGGCCCAGAGGAATGGCGGTCACGTCGAAGCTTTCGCAAGAAGGCCAAGATGCACAGAATCCGGCCTATCGGCTTGCTTCACACTTTTCAAACTCAGCCTTCCCCGTCGAAGAGGGAAGAAAACAAAGCGCTCTTGAACCCAGACTCAAAAACTCTTTGGAAAGGTCCGCGCTGGGCATTGCCCGTGTTGTTGGCATGCCTTGGCATGCTCGGGCCTTTTTCGATTGACACCTACTTGCCCGCCTTCACCGGCATCGCACAGTCCATCGGCGCCACGCCGGTGCAAATGCAGCAAACGCTGTCGGCCTATTTGTTTGGTTTTGCGGTGATGAATTTGTTCCACGGCGCCTTGTCTGACAGTTTGGGCCGCCGGCCGGTCGTGTTGTGGGGTGTGGCGGTTTTCACGCTGGCGTCCGCCGGCTGCGCGCTGTCGCAAAGCATCGGCCAGCTGGTTTTTTTCCGTGCCGTGCAAGGCATGTCGGCGGGCGCAGGCATCGTGGTGTCGCGCGCCGTGATACGCGACATGTTTCCGCCGGCCGATGCGCAGCGGGTGATGTCGCAGGTCACGATTTACTTTGGCGTGGCACCGGCAATCGCGCCCATGGTGGGCGGGTTTTTATTCATCCACGCCGACTGGCACAGCATTTTCTGGTTTCTCACTGCGGTGGGTGCGGCGCTTTGGGCCGTCAATTTCAAGCTGTTGCCCGAAACACTGCATGCGTCGCAAAAGCAGCCGCTGAACGTGCGCAACTTGATGCAGGGCTACCGGGCGTTGGGGGCCAGCCCGCGGTTCTTGATGCTGGCGCTGGCCAGCGGCGTGCCTTTCAACGGCATGTTTTTGTACGTGCTGTCGGCGCCGGTGTTTTTGGGCGAGATCCTGCACTTGGGGCCCGGGCAGTTCTTTTGGTTTTTTGTGCTGACGATCGCCGGCATCATGTTGGGCGCCTGGGTTTCGGGGCGGCGCGCCGGCAACATGAAACCCAAACACCAAATTCGCAACGGCTTCGTGGTGATGATCGGCATCTCGGTGATCAACCTGGTGCTCAATTTGTTGTTCACACCGGCCGCTTGGTGGGCGTTGTGGCCAGTGGCAATTTACGCATTCGGCTGGGCGCTGATGGTGCCCGTGGTCACGCTGATGGTGCTCGATCTGGTGCCCGAGCGGCGCGGCATGGCGTCGTCTTTGCAGGCCTGCATTGCCAGCCTGGCCAACGCCGTGGTGGCGGGTGCGATCGCACCTTTGGTCATGCATTCGGCCGTGGCGCTGGCCGTGGCTTCCACGCTGATGATGAGCGTGGGCGTGTTTGCCTGGCTTTGGGTGAAACCGCGGGTGACTTGACCCGCAGGCGCCGGATGGGTTCAAGACCCGTGCCGGCCTGCCGATATCTCTGGTGAGAACCCGCGTTTTCGCGGCGGAGATCCGAGATGCACCACCCGTTTTCGTCACGAACCCCTTTTTTTTCACGCCCTGCTGTGACCTGCGCCGTCGCGGCTGCGCTGCTGAGTCCTTGGGCACACGCCAGCGACGTTTCGGCCGAGTCGCCAGCACTTCGTGCGAGTGCCAACGGCGCATCGTCGGATAAAACCGCTGCAAAAAAGAACGCAGAGGAAAAAGGCGCAGAGAAGAAAAGTTCAGAGAAAAAGCCCGAAGGCAAACCAAAGGGCGAGGCTTTGGCCGCAACGACGGAAACGGTGCCCACCGGCCGCAGTCTGGTTGAACGCCGTGACCCGCTGGACATCGTGCGCGAGCGCTTGGCTGAAAAGCTGAGCACAGGGAAAGCCGGAAAAACCGGCAGCAGCGGCGGGCCAAGCAGCGGCGGACCAAGCAGCGGACCAAGCAGCGAATCGAGCGGCGGCTCCAGCGTGGTCAGAGTGATGGCCAGCCCCGCCGCAGTGCCAGTGGCCATCGCGGTGATGGGGCCTGCGCCCTCGAGTGCGCGTGTGGCGCCACGCGCCGCAAAGGCTGTCGGCTCAATCGACACCACGGCGAAAAAAGCTGCCGAAGCGCACCTTGCCGCCAAACTGGGCACTCACTCGGCGCTTGGGCAGGCGCCGCATTGGGACTACCAGGGCGACTCTGGTCCCCAAGCGTGGGCGCAGCTGAAAAACGAATTTGCCACCTGTGCCAACGGCAAACGCCAAAGCCCTATCGACATCCGGGACGGCATCAAAGTGCAACTCGATGCGGTGCAGTTCGACTACCGCGCCACCAATTTCCGCGTGCTCGACAACGGCCACACCGTGCAGGTCAACGTGAACCCAGGCAACTTCATCGAGGTGACGGGCAAGCGCTTTGAGCTGTTGCAATTCCACTTCCACCGGCCGTCAGAGGAGCGCATCAACGGCCGCCTGTTCGACATGGTTGCGCACCTGGTGCACAAAGACGTCGAGGGCCGCCTGGCGGTGGTGGCGGTGCTGCTGGACCGCGGCAACGCACAGCCTTTGGTGCAAGCCATCTGGAACAACTTGCCCCTGGAAAAAGGCGATGAAGTGACTGCTCGTTTGCCGATCGATTTGAACGATCTGCTGCCCGCAGACCGCAGCTACTACACCTACATGGGTTCGCTCACCACGCCGCCTTGCAGCGAAGGCGTGTTGTGGATGGTGATGAAAACGCCGGTGACGCTGTCTGCCGAACAGATCGCGATATTTTCGAAGCTGTATCCCATGAACGCCCGGCCCATACAGTCGGCCAGCGGGCGCTTGATCAAGGAATCGAACTGAGCGCAGGCCGAGGTCAAATCCAGGGTTCCAGCGCGCGCCGACGACGCACGATCAACCGGACTTCTTCACTGGCCGCACCCAGCCACTGAGCGTGACTTGCTTGCCGCGCGCCACCGTCAACGCACCGGCCGGCGCGTCTTTGGTGATGGTCGAGCCACCTCCTATCGTGGCGCCTGCACCCAACGACAGCGGCGCCACCAACACGCAGTTGCTGCCCACATGCACATCGGCGCCGATGACGGTGCGGTGCTTGTTCACGCCGTCGTAATTGGCGGTGATGCTGCCGGCGCCGAAGTTCACACGTTCGCCCACCGTCGCGTCACCCAGGTACGCCAGGTGGTTGGCCTTGGCGCCTCTGGCCAGGCTTGAATTCTTGACTTCCACGAAGTTACCGATGTGAACTTCGTCGCCCAAGTCCGCCCCTGGACGCAGGCGCGCAAACGGGCCGATCCGCGCATCTTTGCCTACCTTCACGCCCAGCCTTTCGCCGTCAATGTGGGTGAAGGCGCTGATGACCGTGCCGGCCGCAATGGCTGCGTTTTTGACAACGCAGTTGGGGCCGACGCGCACGTTGTCGCCCAGGCTGACGCGGCCCTCGAAGATGCAGTTCACATCAATCTCAACATCCACCCCGCATTCCAGATGGCCGCGCACATCAAAGCGTGCCGCATCAGTCAGGCGCACGCCGGCTTCCATCAACGCCACCGCGCGGCTGCGTTGGTAGCGGCGTTCCAGGTCGGCCAATTGCAGCGGGCTGTTCACGCCCAGCACCTCGGTGTCGCTTTCGGGGTGCGCCGCCACCACGGCCACGCGGTCGGCCACGGCCATGGC
The DNA here is from genome assembly GCA_038241115.1 of Burkholderiales bacterium. Classification (GTDB taxonomy): domain Bacteria; phylum Pseudomonadota; class Gammaproteobacteria; order Burkholderiales; family Burkholderiaceae_C; genus JANYJJ01. Next base: position 9,720 of record JBBRGA010000058.1, read on the forward strand.
CACGATGTCGGTCAGGTAAAACTCTTTCTGCGCGTTGTCATTTTTCAGCTGGCTCAGCCAGTGCTTCAAGTGCGCGGTGGGCACGGCCATGACGCCGGTGTAGGTTTCCAGAATGGCGCGCTGCGCAGCGTCGGCGTCCTTGTGTTCAACGATGGCCTGAATGCCGTGTTCGGCTCGAACAATGCGGCCCAAACCGGCGGCTTCTGCTTCGCTGCCCATGACGATGGTCAACAGCGCCAAGCGCGTGCCTGCGCAGGCGTCGATCAAGGCTTGTGCGGTGCTGGCTTGTATCAGCGGTGTGTCGCCGTTGAGGATCAAGGTCACGTCATTTGGCGCTCCCGCTTCTGCCAATTCAGGCACTGCCTGTTGCACTGCGTGGCCGGTTCCGAGCTGCGGCATTTGGCGCGCAAAGCGGACCTGCGGTGCAGTCGATTTCACCGCCTCCTCCACGGCTTCGGCACCGTGGCCGGTGACGGTGACGATGCGATTGGCCTTCAAAGCCAGTGCCGTTTCCAAAACATGGTGCAGTAAGCTCTGATGCGCCAGTCGGTGCAGCACCTTGGGCAGCGCCGATTTCATGCGGGTGCCTTTGCCCGCGGCCATGATCACAACATTCAACATCATGCGAACTTTCTTGTTTTGTCGAACCCGGACTTCTCGACTCGCAATTATCGGCGCACTGGTTGCGGTGATGAGTTTGGTCAGTGCCTGCAGCGCGGTGCGTTTGGGCTACAGCCAGGCGCCTGAGTTGGCCTACTGGTGGTTGGACGGTTATGTGGACTTCAACAAAACGCAAAAGCCCAAAGTGCGCGAGGCCCTGACCTCATGGTTCAAGTGGAACCGCAGCACGCAGCTGCCCGACTACGCCGCGCTGCTGGCCAAGGCCGAAGTTCAGTTGGCAAGCAACGTCACCCCGGCGCAGGCGTGCCAGTGGTTTGACGATGTGTTCAGCCGCTTCGACGTGGCGCTGGAACGTGCCTTGCCCGACCTGGCCGAGGTGGTGCTCAGCGCCACGCCAGAACAGTTTTTGCTCCTGGAAAAGCGCTTTGCCAAAGGCAATAGAGAAATCCTGGCCGACTACGCCCAGCCCAGCGCCGACGAGCGCCAGAAGCTGGCAGTGAAGCGTGCGGTAGACCGTGCTGAGTCTCTGTACGGCAAGCTCGACGCCGAACAGCGCGAGCGGGTGGCAGGCTGGGTCAGCAACTCGCCTTTTGATGCGGACGTGTGGCTGGCCGAGCGCAAAGCGCGTCAACAAGACCTGCTGCAAACGGTGCGAAAGCTGGTTCTCGAGAAGGCCAGCAACGAGCAAGTTCAATCCGCCGTGCGCGTGCTGGTGGAACGCAGCCGGCGTTCGCCGCGCGAGGCCTATTCGGCGTATCAGCAGCGTCTGACGCAGTACAACTGCATGGTCGCGGCGCAAACCCACAACTTCACCAACGGCACTCAGCGCAAGTTCGCGGCCCAAAAACTCAAAGGCTGGGAGAACGACTTGCGGGCTTTGACCGCGTCGCCGGTGCTGGCATCGAACTGAGGCGAAAGTCCGCGGCCCGCTGCCCGCTGCCCGTGGCCCGCGGCCCGCTGCCCGCGGCCCGATTCACGCCGCGAGGCGTTCCGCGTCATGGCCGCGTGATCAGCGTGGTGACTTTGCGCGGGCTGTTTGCTGCGGTGCTGCTTGCTGGAAAGCCCTGCAGCGAAGCGTCGAACATTGCGGTGAGCAGTGAATTGATGGACTGCGAGGCGCCTTCGTTCACGGCGCGGGCCTCGAAAAGTGCATTTCCGGTTTTCTTGTCGCGGATCAGGATGGCGACTTCGCGCTCAAAAGTGGGTGGGCCGTAAAAACCACGACCGAAGCCCAAACCAAATCCGAAGCCGTCAGACCGAAACGCGTGCGCCGAATAGCCTCGGTACAGGCCACCGCGCCACCAAAACGGGTCGTCAAACGGCGAGCGATCTTGCACATTCACACGCGCTCCCAACTGCACCGTGACGTCGGCCGTTCTTGCGTCCGACGCCGGCGTGAAGCCTGCGGTTTGCAGCGACCGCGCCGCCGCGTCTTCCAGGAGTTTTTGCGCATCGGCATTGGCTTGCTGCGACGGCAGTCGGTCAAACACATAGCTGGCGGGTGTGCGTGCTGCGGGCCACTGGTTGAAGGTGGCGACATCACTGCTGAGCTGGTTCAACCCGGCGCAAGCCGTCAGGGCCGCCAGGGCCAACACGCTGCACACGGTCCGCAAGCTACGCCAACTGGGCACCCTGCGGTTTGAATTGATCGACTTCCTCATGGCAACTCTCCTTGAGCGGTTGAGCCAAATTCAGTGCGGATGCAAGGTGATGACCGGGGCGGCGGTGTTTTCAAATTTTTCATTTGCAAATTCAGCGCCGCAACGTTCGTCTTCATCAAACGCTCGGTCGCCGTCGGAATTGGCGGCACCCGTGGCTTGGAGCGTGGCGAACGGGTGCAAGTTCCTGTCCATCAAATGAGACGGCACCACGTTGCTCATGGCGGTGAACATGTTTTGCACGCGGCCCGGAAACTGGCGCTCCCAATCTCGCAACAGCTGTTTCATTTGCACCCGTTGCAGGTTGTCCTGGCTGCCGCACAGCGTGCACGGAATGATGGGGAATTCGCGGTGTTCAGCCCAACGCTCGAGGTCGGTTTCGCTGACATAGGCCAAAGGACGGATCACGACATTCTTGCCGTCGTCGCTGACCAGTTTGGCCGGCATGCCTTTCAGCTTGGCGCCAAAAAACATGTTCATCAGCAGCGTTTGCAGCATGTCGTCGCGGTGATGGCCGAGCGCAATTTTGGTGGCACCCAACTCTGCGGCCACGCGGTACAAAATGCCGCGCCGCAGCCGCGAGCACAAGCCGCAGGTGGTTTTGCCCTCCGGAATCAGGCGCTTGACGATGGAGTACGTGTCCTGGTTTTCAATGTGAAACGGCACGCCCAGCTTGGTCAAATATTCAGGCAGAACATGCTCGGGAAAGCCGGGCTGTTTCTGGTCGAGATTGACGGCCACCAGGCTGAAGTTGATGGGCGCGCGCTTTTGCAGATTCAACAGTATGTCGAGCAGCGCGTAACTGTCTTTGCCGCCCGATACGCAAACCATGACCTTGTCGCCCTCTTCAATCATGTTGAAGTCGATGGCGGCTTGGCCCACCAGGCGGTGCAGACGTTTGGACAGCTTGGCCACGCTGACAGAGTTGCCCACAGAACCGACAACCGTGTCTTTCTGTTTGGCCTGACCGGCGGTCAGATCAACGGCCATCACGTCGTCCAACACCGCGCTCACGGCTTGATCCCAAACACTTCGCAGCCCACCGCTTCGCAGTCCGGGTACACGTCGGGCTTGGCGGTGGACACGCGCGCGGCCTTGACGCGCGGGTGCGCCAGCATCAAGGCAAGCAGGTCGTCGCAAAGGGTTTCCTGCAGATGGATGTGGCCGCGCGAAATGCGCGCACTGACGCTGCTGCGTATGAAGTCGTAATCCACCACTTCGGCCAAGTCGTCAGCCTGCGGCGTGGACATCGCTAAAGGGATGTAGAGGTCAACGTTGATGAGCACACGCTGCTCGCCCTGCTTCTCGAACTCGTGCACGCCGATGTTGACGTTGACGGTGTAGTTGCGCAAAAACAAGCGGCGGCAGTCGAGCAGGTTGGTGGCTGGGGAGACTTCGATCGAAGAGCTGTTCATGGGGCGTTGTCAGTTGGGCTGGCAGTTCATCGGAGGTCGAAAAATCGGGGCGCGCAAGTTACTTGTCGGGGTTGGCAATGAACATCACGTCGCGCGCCTGAGGTTGCAAATGCTGGCCGCCGTCCACCAACAGCGTGGTGCCGGTGATGGCCGGCGAGTCGATCAGAAAGCGCACCGCTTTGGCGATGTCGATGGGTGTGGAGGATCGGTGCAGCGGGGTGAGCGCGTGCGATTTTTCAAATTCGTCGGGTGTCATCGCACCCGACACCAGCGTCACGCCGGGTGCCACGCCGCACACCCGAATCTGCGGCGCCAGCGCCTGCGCCAACAGCACGGTGGCGCTTTGCAGCGCTGCTTTGGACAGCGTGTACGACAAATAGTCAGGGTTGGGATTCCACAGCTTTTGGTCGAGGATATTGACCACGCATCCAATTTCAGCGCAGCCCTTCAAGTGGTCATGCAGCGCCTGCGCCAACAGCACCGCCGGGCCGGTGTTGGCGCGAAAGTGCATGTCCATCGCGGCGTAGCTGAAGGTGGCGGAGGTGTCGTATTCGAAGCTCGATGCGTTGTTGACCACGGCGTCGATGCGCTTGAAGTGGGCCGCCACCGCGGGCAGCAAAGCGCGGCATGCAGCTTCGTCGGCCAAGTCGGCCTGGAAGGCGGCCGCACTGGCGCCCAGGGCTTGCGCGTCGACCACGGTGGCCAGCGCTTCGTCTTTCGAGCCGCGGTAATGCACGGCCACATCGAAGCCGTTGGCGGCCAGGTGCAACGCGATGTCGCGCCCCACGCGGCGCGCCGCGCCGGTCACTAGAACAACGGGGCGCACAACGCCGACGGCAGCAGGTGGGTTCAAGGGTCCAGAGCTCATGCTTCCTACAATGCGTTGATGACAAAAGATGCGAAAAACATCGAAGGTTCGAGTGTATCGACGCCCCTTGAGCGGTTGATACGTCAAGCCATCACGCGCGGTGCGGGTTGGTTGCCGTTTGACCGCTTCATGGCCATGGCGTTGTACGCCCCCGGCATGGGTTACTACGCACGTGGCGATCGCCAATTTGGCGTCCTGCCGCGAGGTGTCGGCACCAGCACCAGCAACAGCAACAGCGGCAGCGACTTCATCACCGCACCCGAGTTGTCGCCGCTGTTTGGCGCAGCCTTCGCACGACAGGTGGGCCAAGCGCTGAGCGGCTGTGACAGCCAGCAGGTGTGGGAGTTCGGCGCGGGCTCAGGCGCGCTGGCCGTGCAGCTTTTGACCGCGCTGGGCGACCAAGTTCAGCGCTACACCATCGTCGAGTTGTCCGCCGTGCTGCGCGAGCGCCAGCGCGCGACAACGGCAGCTTTCGAAGCGAAAGTAGAGTGGGTGGATGCGCTGCCCGATGTGATGCAAGGCGTGGTGGTGGGCAACGAGGTGCTCGACGCCATGCCGGTCCAACTGCTGCACTTTGACGGCAGCCGTTGGGCCGAGATGGGCGTGACCTGGCTGGACGACAAACTGCAGTGGGCGGACCGCGCCACCGATCTGAAACCGCCCCATCCGGAATCTGAAGTCGACACCGCCTTTCCGCCTGACAGCGTGACCGAGATTCACCCGCAGGCCGAAGCCTTCATTGCCACCCTGGGCGAGCGCTTGCAATGCGGTGTGGCCTTTTTCATCGACTACGGCTTTCCCGAGGCCGAGTATTACCACCCGCAGCGCCACATGGGCACCTTGATGTGCCACCACCAACACCAGGCCGATGGCAATCCGTTGACGCAAGTGGGCGAAAAAGACATCACGGCGCACATCAATTTCACCGGCATTGCCGTGGCGGCGCAAGCGGCCGGAATGGACATCCTGGGCTACACCAGCCAAGCGCGTTTTTTGATGAACTGCGGCGTGATGGCGCTTCTGGAAGGCGCCGACATCAAGACCATTGCCAACACCCAAAAGCTGCTCACCGAGCATGAAATGGGCGAGCTGTTCAAGGTGATCGGCTTCGCCAAAGGCTGCAAGCCGGCCTTCACCAGCGCGCCGCTGGGGTTTGCTGCGGGCGACAGGACACACACGCTGTGATCCGCTGGCTGCACGTGGACGCGCCATCGTGATCCGCTGGCTCGTGGTGATTTTCCTGGCGCTGCTGATCTTCAGCAACCTGCACAAATGGCTGGAAAAGATCGGGCTGGGCAGGCTCCCGGGCGACTTCAGATTTCGCTTGTTCGGCCGCGAGTTTTTCATCCCCATCACGAGCGCGGTGGTGCTCAGCACGGTGGTGATGCTGCTCACGCGGCTGGTTTGAAAGCAGCACTTCCTTTCTACAATCCGCTCAGCTTTTTTGCCCATCCAAGGACCGTCATGAAACTTTCTCGCTTTGCGCATGCATTCGCTTTGATCGGCGCTTTTTCGGCCTTTGCGGCTTATGCGGCTCCTGCCGCTTACCTGACGGTCGATCAATCTACCGAGAGCGTGATGAGCGCGGCGACGGCCAAGGCGGCGTGGGCCGGTCAGTTCTCGGCCAAGATGGTCAAGTTGTATCCGGTGAAGCAATGGGGTTTTGCCACTGAAGTGGAGGGCGGCTTTGACGACGCCAAGGTTTGCGTCATCACCGCGCGCGCCATGATGTTGCCGCGTGCCGGCAAGGTGTTGCAGTTCAAGCCCGCAAAAATGGCCACGGCATTCGGCTCTCAGGCCGGCGCGACTCAAGCGCAGTGCCAGGCTTTGGGCAAAGCCAAGTTAGACGAAGCGGTGAAGGCGCTCGGCGCCAGTCTGCTGGCGCAGTAATCACAACAGGCACAAAAGGAAGTAAGAGCCGGCCGGCAAAGCAGGCTCAGGCCTGCTGCGTCGATTCGGGCGACATGCTTTGCCGCTCGACCCGGTCAACGTCGCTGCTCAAGCGGCTGACCAACAAATCGATCAAGTGAAAGCCGAACGTCGGGTTCTCGAAGTACAGCTGCTTGACGGTGGATTCGTGAATTTCCAGCACCGTGCAGTCGGTGGTGCATTGCACGGTGTGCGTGCGGATGTGGGTGGGTGAAAACAGCGCAATTTCACCGAACACGCGGCCGGTTTCCAGTGGCGTGCCGATGTCTGCCAGCGTCATCTCGCCGTCCACCAGCAAAAAGAGTTGGTCTGCGTGATCGCCTTTGCTGAACAGCACATGACCGGCCTTGTATTTTTTGGCCTGCATGTAAGGCTTGAGCCACAGGCCAGCCATGTTGGAGTCGCCCGCCGCCCGCTTCACGCGCCGCGTCAACCGACTCGCCTCGAGTGCGCGGTAGACGTTGATCGGCAAGAGCACAGCAGACACCACGCAGGAAATGATCGACGGGTGCAGCACGCCGTAACCCAGCAGCGCCACGCTGGCCCCAGCCGCCAGCCAGCGCAGAGTCACCATCGGCCGGACCAGATAACCGGCCACGCTCAAAAGCACACTCAACATTAAAAACAGGTGCGCCGCGAGCTGCTGGTGTGACGCCACCATCGAGTTGAGCAGCGCGGTGGCTTCGGCAGTGAGTTGAGTCAGAGGCACGGTCTTTCCTTGCTGCAACAGGCTTCATGCCCGCAGTAGTTTTGGGCCTTTGATGCAGCTTAACTCTCGCCCGCGTCATCGCTCATAGGGGTTCCGGATTGACACCGCGCGCGATTACATTCGGGTTCGAGCAAATTCGCGCGCGCGGGTCGCTGCAGCGCAACCTCACAGAGCCAATACGCAAGATGCAAACACGTGCGCTGCTGCTCACCGATGTGGTGGGCAGCACCCAACTGTCAGAGCTACTCGGCGACGCCGCCATGGCGACGGTGTGGTCCGCACACGACCGCGCCGCTCGAGATTTGCTGCCGCTGCACCGCGGCCTGGAAATCGACAAAACCGACGGCATGCTGTTGCTGTTTGAAGCGGCCCATGACGCGGTGACTTACGCCTTGGCCTATCACCGCGCCTTGGCAGTGTTGACGGTGCCGCTACAGGCCCGCGCCGGCTTGCACGTCGGTGCCGTCATCTTGCGTGAGAACAACGCCGCTGACGTCGCGCGCGGTGCCAAGCCGCTGGAGGTAGACGGCTTGGCCAAACCGATGGCCGCGCGCGTCATGTCGCTGGCGCTGGGCGGCCAAACCCTGCTCACCGAGCAAGCCGTGGCCCACGTGCAATTGCAAACCGGTCTCGGCGGCGAACTGAAAATCCAGTCGCACGGCCACTGGCTGCTGAAAGGCATTGCCGACCCGATCGAGCTTTTTGAGGTCGGCGCGCCCGACGCCACCTTCACGCTGCCGCCCGACTCGGACAAAGTTCACCGCGTGATACGCAACCAGGCCGGCTGGGTGGGCGTGAAGGAAATTGCCAACAACCTGCCGCAGCAAACCACTTCCTTCCTGGGCCGCGAGCGCGAGCAAACGGAAGTGAAAGCCTTGCTCGGCAAAACGTGTCTGATCACGTTGCTGGGCATGGGCGGTTTGGGCAAAACGCGCCTGTCATTGCAAGTTGCCGCAGGCCTGATGGCCGATTTTCCTGACGGGGTCTGGTTCATCGATCTCTCGCCCATCCGCGACGAAGCGCTGGTGGTCAGCGAAGTGGCTCAGGTATTGGGCGTGCGCGAAGAGCCTGACCGCAGTTTGTTGCACAGCGTGAGCGCGCACCTCAAGTCTCGCCGCTGCCTGCTGATCTTTGACAACTGCGAGCACCTCGTCCAAGCCGCTGCCGACCTGGTCAACGCTTTGCTGCGCGCCGCCCCTCAATTGCGTGTGATCGCGTCCAGCCGCGAGGCCTTGCGCATCCCCGGCGAGCAGGCTTATCCGGTGCATCCGCTGCCGGTGCCGGGGCGCGGTGACAGCCTGGAAATGCTGACGCAGTCGCCCGCCGTGCGTTTGTTTGTCGAACGTGCGCAGCAGCACAAACCCAGCTTCGTGTTGAACGCGCGCGAAGCGCAGGCCGTGGCCGAACTGGTGTCGCGCCTGGAAGGCATTCCGCTGGCGCTGGAGCTGGCTGCCGCGCGCGTGCGGTCGCTCACGGTGACCGAGATCAACACCCGCCTGACCGACCGCTACAAGCTGCTCACCGGCGGCGGTCGGGTGTTGCAAGCGCGTCAGCAAACCTTGCGCGCGCTGGTCGATTGGTCGTACGAGTTGCTCAATGATCATGAGCAAACATTGCTGCGGCGGTTGAGCGTGTTCGCCGGCGGCTTTGATCTGGCCGCGGCCGAGCACGTGTGCGGCGACGACCCCTTGTCGCCCGACGATGTGCTGGATTTGCTCACTTCGCTGATCGAAAAATCCATCGTCATGCTGGAAGAACGCGAAGACACCGCGCGCTATCGCATGCTGGAAACGATCCGCGACTACGCCCTCGAAAAAGCCCAGCTCAGCGGTGCGACGCAGGCCATCGCGGCGCGCCACTGCGACCACTACGCGGCCTTGGCGGCCGAAGCCAACCGAGGCCTGAAAGGCCCGGACCAAGCCGCTTGGTTGTGGCGCCTGGAGGTCGAGCTCGACAACATTCGCGCTGCCATGGCCGTCACCTTGATCGGCGGCGTGGACGCTTTCATCGCCGTGAAAATGAGCGTGCGCATGTTGAGCTTTTGGATGCTGCGCGGCTACATCAAAGAAGGCCGCCGCTTCGTCAAGGCCGCCTTGGAGCTGCCCGCCATTCAAACGTCTGACCTCGCACAAGGACACGCGCTTTACGTGAGCGCCTGTCTGGCCACCAGCCAAAGCGACCACACCGAGGCGCGCGCCATTTTGGAAATTTGCCTCGGCCTGCGCCGCCGTTTGGGCAATGCGGTGGACATCGCCGCCACGCTGTCGACGTTGTCGCTGGCGCGCTTGCAAGCCGGTGATGCCAACGGCGCCGCTTTGGCCGAGCAAGAGGCCTTGCAGATATTTCGCGCTCAGGGTGACCGTTTGGGCGAGTCCATCGGCTTGCTGCACTTGGGCGAGATTGCTCTGGTGCAGGGCGACGACGCGCAGGCGCAGACGCATCTGGCGGCTTGCCTGACGATTGCGCGCGAGATCAAGAACCAGGAAATTGAGGGTGCTTGCCAATTGGCGCAGGGCGAGGCCTGTTTTGCCAGCGGTGACGCCACAGAAGCGCGACGCTGGTTCAGCCGCTCACTCACGGTGTGCTGCGAGGCCGCGGACAAGCGCGGCGAGGCCAACGCCGTCTGGTGGCTGGGAAAAACAGACCTGCAAACGGCCGACATCGCGTCTGCCCGAAAACGGCTTGGCGAGGCGCTGGCGGCGTTTCGCGTGTTCGACATGCGCGAAGAAATGCTGGGTTGCCTGGAAGACCACGCCGCGCTCATCGGCGCGGATGGTCACATCGAAGCGGCAGTTCAACTGGCCGCAGCCGCCTCTGGCTCCAGGCACCGGCTTAACCTGGTGCGTGACGCGCGTTCCGAGGCGGCTTGGCAAACGCATTTGGCCGACTGGCGCGCGAGGCTGCAAGCCGAGGCGTTTGACGAGGCCTGGCACGACGGCAGCGAATGGACGGTGGACGACGCCGTGCAAAGCGCGTTGGCAAAGCAGCAGGAATCGGCGCTGGCTTGAAGACGGGTTGAGCGGGCCCGCCTGGTTTGCTGACCTAACCGCTGCGCCATGAAAAAACGCCGCTGGATGCGGCGTTTTTTGTTGTGTGCGGCTGAGGCTCAGTTCGCGCGGCGACGGCGGGCCACGAAGGCCACGCCGGCCAGGCCAGCCAACATCAACGCGTAGGTTTCGGGTTCGGGAATGGCTTGAGTGAACGTCACCGTTGGGCTGGTTGCCGAAAAACCGCACGTATCGTTGTTATTCGAAGGGTTTTGATTCTTGTCGCAGATCTGAGTATTCCCTGGCCTGAGTCCGTAATTTACGGTCGTCGTGTTGCCACTAAAGCTGAGAGAAAACTGGTAAGGGGTGATGTTGATACGACTGTTATTGATAGTCCCCCGAACGCCTGATGAAAAACCGTCGCTCAAAACACCAGTGAGCTTGGTAATTCCGTTCTGTGTGAGTAAATTCACCGACAGAACGAGAGGCGTTGTGGATGCAGTGAAATCAAGCTGCTGCAAGGTCGCTTTAGCTGGGTCGTCCTTGTCATAAAAAAACAGAGTCGCCGAGGTAATCGAAAATGC
>JBBRGA010000059.1:0-20312 GCA_038241115.1 Burkholderiales bacterium
CTCAGCGCCGCCATGATGGCTGCCTTGGTGGCCTTGGCGTCGGTGAGCACAGTCACTTCGGATGCCTTGAAACCCAACACCTGTTTGCAAAGTGCCGCCATGTCCGCGGCATCGTTGACGCAGCCGTTCAAAGCGAACTGCGGGTAGTTGGCAAACTTGTTGATGCCGACACAAATCGCGCGCTTGGCCATGGTGCTCTCTCCGCTGTGGGTAGAGACAGCAGTGTGCCGCGCAGGGTGCCGTGCGCTATCCCTAACTCAGGGAGTCGCTTGGAGGGTCCGCATCAAAACTTCGACGCGAGTTCTTGGGCCGAAACGCCGCGCAGACCGTCGCGTCGCACTCGATGTACGGCCCGCCCAACAAGTCGATGCAATACGGCACCGCCGCAAAAATTCCGTGCACCGCCGGTTGCGCATGAGGCAGGCCTTCCAAGGTTTCTGCAATCGATTTGGGTTGGCCAGGCAAGTTGATGATGAGGCTGCTGCCGCGCACCACTGCCACTTGGCGCGACAAGATGGCGGTTGCGACGAAGTTCAAGCTGATCTGGCGCATTTGCTCGCCAAAGCCGGGCATGACGCGGTCGGCCACCGCCAATGTGGCTTCGGGCGTGACGTCGCGCGGCGCAGGGCCGGTTCCGCCGGTGGTCAACACCAAGTGGCAGGCAGCGCTGTCAACAAGCTCACGCAGCGTCGCACTGATCCCCGCGGCCTCGTCGGGGATCAAGCGCGTTTGCCAGTCAATCGGGTTGCGCACGGCGCGTTGTAACCAAGCTTGCAGCGCGGGGATTCCCTGGTCCGCATAGACGCCCGCGCTGGCACGGTCGCTGACGGAGACGATGCCGATGCGGAGGTTGTCGAACGCCGTCACGTCACGACTCGAGCTGTCCGGCAGGCGCTTGCAGCGCGGCCCGTATGAATTTGAACAAGTCGCGCACGGCTTTGCCGCTGCGTTTCTCTGGCACGGCGGATGCGTCTTTTCGGGCTGACCTGACCAGACTGCGCAGCTGCTGTAAATCGCTTTGCGGATGCGCCTGTGTCCAGCTGGTCAGTGCGTTGTCGTCGGCCAGCAATTCGGCTCGCCAGCGTTCGGCCTGATGCAGTGTGAGCGCGTCTTTGGCCTGCCCCAGGTTCATGGCTGCCACGGCTTCGATCATGGGTGCCGGGTCAGAGCGGCGCATCAGCTTTCCGATGTACTGCATTTGCCTACGGCGGCCTTCGTGGGTTTTGGTTTTTTTGAATTGCTCGATGGCATACATCAAGCCTTCGTCTAGCGCCAAGTCCTTCAGTCGATCTGCGGGCAAGGCGACTACTGCTTCCCCCAAGTCTTGCAAATCGTGCGAGGCTTTTTTCGCCTGAGTTTTGCTGACTCGGCCAACGTATTTGTTCTCTATTGGCGCTGCTGCTTTCGATTCGGCGGCACCGTCGATCGCGCGGGTTTGAGGCTTGTCAGAAGGGGTCATCGGCCGACGCTGTTTGCTTGACATGGTGCACAAACCAAGACGCCCTGGGATTGAGCTATCGAAGTCCTGCGCTGGCTTTCAAAATCTCAAAACGAACGGGTTGAGACCATCAAGATGAAAAGATAAATCCCGGCTGGGAATCGACTCAGCGGTACTGAACGCGGCGCTCGCCTGCGCCTCCTGAGTATCATATCCGGCCACCTCGAAGGTGGCTTCCCGCAAGCCCAGGCTTGCATGCTTAAAGCTGTCTTCGGCAGCCTGCTTTTCTCTCTAGATCGCACCCACCGCACCCATGTCAAAAACCTCCACCATTGCATCGGCGAAAGCCGGTTTCGCTTACTCGCCCGACCACTTTCGCCAGCTCGTCACAGAGGCATTGGCGTTTGCCAAAACTATCGGTGCCAGTGACGCGGGAGCCGAGGTTTCGGAAGGCGTGGGTTTGTCGGTGTCGGTGCGCAAAGGCGAGATCGAAAACGTCGAGCGCAACCGCGACAAATCGATGGGCGTGTCGGTCTACATCGGCCAGCGCCGCGGCAACGCCAGCACGTCTGACTTCTCGCGTGCGGCGATGGAACAAACCGTGCGCGCGGCTTACGACATCGCGCGCTTCACCGCCGAAGACCCAGCCGCTGGCCTGCCCGATGTGGCCAATTTGGCCATCGGCAAAGACGCGCAACTTGACCTCGATTTGTTTCACCCGTGGGACCTGAATGCCGAGCAAGCGGCCGAGATTTCGAAGCGCTGCGAGCAAGCGGCGTTGGACGTGGACGCACGCATCACCAACTCGGAAGGTGCCGGCGTGTCGGCCCAGCAATCGCATTTCATCTCAGGCAACAGCCGCGGATTTTTGAGCGGTTACGCCAGCTCGCGGCATTCGCTTTCGGTGGCACCGATCGCATCGATTCCCGGCAAGGGTGGACAACCCGACATGCAGCGTGATGCTTGGTACACGTCCATGCGCGCGCCGGGAGAAATGGCGTCGGCAGAAGACGTGGGCCGCTACGCGGCTCAGCGTGCTCTGTCGCGCCTGAAGTCTCGCAAATTGAAAACTTGCGAAGTGCCGGTGCTGTTCGAGTCAAGCATCGCCTCAGGCCTGCTGGGCGCTTACGTGCAGGCCACCAGCGGCGGTTCGCTGTACCGAAAGTCCAGCTTTTTGTTGGACAGCCTGGGCAAGCAAGTGCTGCCCAAACACATCGACGTTTTTGAGGACCCGCATGTGCCGCGCGGCAAGGCCAGCTCTCCGTTTGACGATGAGGGCGTGGTCACGCTAGCGCGCACGGTGGTGCTCGGCGGTGTGGTGCAAAGCTACTTTTTGTCGACCTACTCCGGACGCAAGCTGGGCATGCCCACCACCGGCCATGCAGGCGGTTCACACAACCTGGTTTTCAACAGCCGCCTGACCCAGCCCTCTGATGATCTGGATGCAATGTTGCGCAAACTCGACCGAGGCTTGTTCGTGATTGAGCTGATGGGACAAGGCGTCAATTACGTGACGGGTGACTACTCACGCGGTGCCACTGGCTTTTGGGTGGAGGGCGGGCGCATCAAATATCCGGTCAGCGAAATCACCATCGCAGGCAACCTCAAGCAGATGTTCAAAGGCATTCAAGCCGTGGGCGCAGACCGCTACACCATGGGCGGAAAAACCTCGGGTTCTGTGCTCATCAACAAAATGAAAATCGCCGGAACCTAAAGCGTGAAATGCTGAACATTCACAGCCGGCGTTGACCCGTCTGCGCACGGGTTAGTCCCTGTGAAACATCCCACAGCCCACTTCTAGAATTCATAAGTTAGTTTGCTTTCAGAACCCTTACAGGAGATATATACATGGAACGTCGTTTGTTTGTCCGTGGTGCCGGCATGGCCGGTGTGCTTGCCGCGGGCACCGCCCCTGCCTTCGTGAACGCGCAAGCGAATATTCGTTGGCGCTTGGCTTCGAGCTTTCCCAAATCGCTGGACACGATTTACGGTGCTGCCGAAGTGTTCGCCAAAGAAATCGGCGCGATGTCCGGTGGCAAATTTCAAATCTCAGTGGCGGCCCCTGGCGAAATCGTGCCCGCCTTCGGCGTGGTTGATGCGGTGCAGGCGGGTACCGTTGAGATGGCGCACACCGCGCCGTACTACTTCTTCGGCAAAGACCCGACCTTCGCGCTCGGCTGTGCCATTCCTTTCGGCTTGAACTCACGCCAAATGACGGCCTGGATGTTCGAAGGCAACGGCATGAAGCTGATGCGTGAGTTCTACGCCAAGTACAACATCATCAACTTCGCGGGCGGCAATACAGGCGCTCAGATGGGCGGCTTCTGGCGCAAAGAAATCAAGTCATTGGCCGACCTGAAGGGCCAGAAGTTCCGAGTCGGCGGCTTTGGCGGCAAGGTGATGGAACGGATTGGTGTGATCCCTCAAAACATTCCTGGTGGCGAGATTTACCAAGCCCTGGAAAAAGGCACGATTGACGCCGCCGAGTGGGTGGGTCCTTACGATGACGAGAAGTTGGGTCTGTACAAAGTAGCGCCGAACTACGCTTACCCAGGCTTCTGGGAAGGCGGCCCTCAGCTGGACTTCTACATCAACGACAAGGCCTTTAACGGTTTGACAGCTGAGTACAAATCCATGGTGGAGGCGGCTGCCACTTACGCTCACGTCGAAATGCAAGCTCGCTACGACGCACGCAATCCAGCCGCTTTGAAGCGATTGGTGGCCGGTGGCACCAAACTTTTCGCCTTCCCGAAAGACGTGATGGAGGCGGCTTTCAAAGAAGCGATGGCGCTGTACAGCGAAATCAGCGCGACCAATCCGGGTTGGAAAAAGATTTACGACGATTACGCCAACTTCCGTCGCGACTCGAACCTGTGGTTCCGCTTCACCGAAGCAACCTTCGACGAATTCATGCAGAAGCAACGCTTGTGATTCGAACCCTTCGACACTGATTGGCGCAACAAGCGCGCCACTCGAAAAATAAAAAGGCCCCGCACAAACGCGAGGCCTTTTTTGTTTCGTAGTTTGCTGTTACGTGAAGGCCTGTCGTGTACTTCGCGCCAGCGATTTGACTTCGTGTGCGCTCATTGCGGCATTTACTTTTTGGCTCTGGCGTCTTCTTTCATCGCGTCCATCAAACCCTTCATCGGATCGAAAGGCTCGTCTTTGGCTGCGCCGGATGCAGCGTTTGCAGGCGCAGTTGCATTGGGGCTGTCGCGTCCATTTTGAATGTCTTGAAAGGCTTTGTCGGTATCGATGGACTGGCGGGGTTTGTCCATTCCACCTGAAACCAACTGCGGAAACGCGATCACGCATCCCACCATGATGAGTTGCAAAACGATGAACGCGATGGACCCTTTGTAAATCTGCGCTGTGGTGACGGCCTGGATGATTTCGCCCGTTACCCGATCCTTGTAGTCTTTCTTTGCTGCGACTGAGCGCAGATAGAAAAGTGCAAAACCAAATGGCGGCGTGAGAAAGCTGGTCTGCAAGTTCATCGCAATGATCACGCCGAACCAGATCATCACCGCGTTGACTGGCATGTCAGGCATCAACGCTGGCAAGAGCTTTTCTGCCACTGGGGCAAGCATCGGGATGACGATGAACGCGATCTCGAAGAAGTCGATGAACATGCCCAAGATGAACACCAAAATATTCACGACGATCAAGAACCCCATCGCTCCACCAGGCAGCCCGGCGAACAAGTGCTCAACCCAGATGTGGCCGTCGGCAGCGTTGAATGTGAAGCTGAAAACGGTAGACCCAATGAGGATGAACATTACAAAGACAGACAGCTTGGCGGTGCTGTCCAGCGCCTGACGCAGAAGCTTAAAGTCGAGTCGGCGTCGGGCAAACGCCATGATGAGCGCGCCCATCGCGCCCATGGCACCGCCTTCGGTGGGTGTGGCCACACCTAAAAATATGGTTCCTAGAACTAAAAAAATCAAAACCAGGGGCGGGATCAAGACAAAGGTGAATTGCTCAGCCAAGCGCGAGAGCAACCCAAAGCGCAACAGCTTGTTGCCGATGGCCAACGTCAAGGCTAAAAAAGACGCGACTGTGAGCGACATGATCAGCGTCTCGTCACCGGGCGCTTCAGTGGTGCGACCGATCAAACCGCCAATGATTCGACCGTGGTTCAGAGACCAAATGTAGGCGGCTGCCCCGCACACCATCAGCAGCGCCACGAGCGATTTATGTCCACTGGAGCCATTGGCTTCACGGTAAATGCGAGCCTCCGGAGGGAGCGCTGGCACCCAGTCTGGTTTGAAGATGGCCACTGCCACAACGAACAGCAGGTAAAGGCCGACTAACAGCAAGCCGGGGATCAAGGCACCCGCGTACATGTCGCCGACGGAGCGACCCAACTGGTCGGCCAGAACTATCAGCACGAGCGAAGGCGGAATGGCTTGTGCCAAGGTGCCGCTGGCTGTGATCGTGCCTGTCGCAATAGTTCGGTTGTAGCCGTAGCGCAGCATGATCGGCAGCGAGATCAAGCCCATCGAAATCACGGCTGCTGCGACCACACCGGTTGTGGCCGCGAGCAGAGCGCCGACCAAAATCACCGCGACAGCCAAACCACCGCGCAGCGGTCCAAAAACCTGCCCCACGGTTTCGAGCAGGTCTTCCGCCATGCCCGAGCGTTCCAAGATGATGCCCATGAAGGTAAAAAACGGGATGGCCAGCAAGGTGTCGTTTTGCATGATGCCGAAAACACGCAGCGGCAGCGCGCTGAACATGTTGGGCGGAAACAGGTTGGCCTCAATGCCAATGAAACCGAATAGCAATCCAGTGGCGGCCAAACCGAATGCCACTGGTATGCCAGTGAGCAGAAACACAAAAAGCCCCGCGAAGAGCAGCGGAACAAAATTTTGAGCAATGAAGGCCATCATGATCAGCGCGTTCCTTGGATATTCATGTTGGCATTGGCCTTGGCTTCAAGTTCTTCCAAAAGAAGCTGCTCGTCGCTTTTCTCGGCGACCTCGCTGAAAGGTTCATTACGGTGCCCCGTCAAAAACGCCGTACGTTTGATGAGTTCCGAAATGCACTGGATCAACAAAATGCTGAAACCCACAGGAATCAGCAGTTGCACCGGCCAGCGGATCAGCCCGCCAGCGTTCTGGCTCATCTCGCCCGAAACCCAAGCCCGCTCGAAGACCGGCCACGACAGACTGACCAAAATAATAGACAGCGGAATCGTGAACATCAGCATGCCCAAAATATCGATGATGGTGTTTGTGCGTTTGGACAAATTCGATGAGATGAAGTCGATGCGCACATGGGCATTGCGCAGCCACACGTAGCCCGAGCCCAGCATGAAAACCGCAGCAAACAAATACCACTGGATCTCTAAGAACGCGTTTGAGCCGATGTCGAAGGCCTTGCGCATGATCGCGTTGCCGGCGCTGATGACCACCGCAGCCAAGATGAGCCACATGACCATTTTGCCGATGCCTTCATTGAGCGCATCAATGAGTTTGGAGAGTTTCAACAGCGCGCCCATGGCGGCCTCCTGGATCAACGGTTGCCGACCAAACTGGTGAGTCTGGCGATCAACCTGGATGGAACTGGGACGCGACCAGATTCAACTGGCAACACGCACGAAACACGTACAAAAAACCGCCTCTGAGGCGGCTTTCAAGACGGAATAAGTTTAGGTGGACCAAACACCCACATCCTTGAGTGTTTGCGCTGATGCTCAGCTGTTTTTTATCGCGTGAAACAGCTTGCCCGAGCGCGTTCCCGATCTGCAAAACGCCAGTACAGGACCGGGCAGGGTGGTCAGCAGTTGGGCAAACTGAGCAATCTCGTAGGGAGTTTGGAAGCCGGGATCCACAGGCAAAAACGCGTAACTCAAGCCAGCGGCTTGCGCTGCGGCTGATATTGCGGCGTTGGTCGGTTGATCGTCCCCGCCTTCGAAGTCGGGGCGGTTGTTGATGACGCTTTGAAAGCCCTTGGCTGCTGCCCAGGCCATGTCTGCCGGTTCGAGTTGGGCGGTCACGCTGAGGTGGGTCGACAGTGTTTGTAAATGCGGTGTGTAGCTCATGTGCGTGTTCTTTTTTGGGATCAACGGTTCAACGCGGCCTTGACCGCGGCAGACACCAAGCCCATGTCCGCTTGGCCGGCGAGTTTGATTTTTACCGCGCCCATGACTTTGCCCATGTCGCCCAGGCCTGTGGCGCCGAGCTCTGCCACGATCGCCAGAACCGCGGTGTTGACCTCATCGGCGCTCATGCGCTTGGGCAGATAGGCCTCCAAGACAGTTAACTCAGCGGCTTCTTTGGCGACCAGATCAGGGCGGTTTCCAGCGGTGAACTGAGTGATGGAGTCTTTGCGTTGCTTGATGAGTTTGTCAACGATGGCCACTACCGCTGCATCGTCGAGCACGATGCGCTCGTCAACTTCGCGCTGCTTGCACGCAGCCAGCAAACCACGGATCGTCAGCAGGCGGTCGGCGTCTTTGGCGCGCATCGCAGTTTTCATGTCTTCAGTGATTTGGTCTTTGAGGCTCATGGCGACCCTTTCAGTAATTGGCGGCGAAAGTTGAATCATAAAAAAGCCCGCGACAGGCGCGGGCTTTTTGACATAAAAAATTCGGAAAAGTCAGAACATCTTCTTGGGCAACTGCATGCTGCGAACGCGCTTGAAGTGGCGTTTGACCGCGGCCGCTTTTTTACGCTTGCGCTCGGCAGTGGGCTTTTCGTAAAACTCTCGAGCGCGAAGGTCGGTCAGCAGGCCGAGCTTCTCGATGGTGCGCTTGAAGCGGCGCAGGGCAACGTCGAACGGCTCGTTTTCTTTGACGCGAATCGTAGTCATGTAACGGTTAAATCCTGAAATTGAGCACTGAGTTTCAGTGCATCAGTGGGGTGTAAGAAATTCCAGCTTCTGACTTGGGTGAAGCGGCTTTTGCTTGGTCTGGCATGTGGACTTGTGAACGAGTTCACTGACCGCAGCGCGGGTTCGCCGAAAAGAGCGAAATTATAGCCCGGAAAATTCGGCTGGCGACAAGTCGCTCAAGCGGTCGAGTGCCGGGCTTCAAGGCGCCAGCGCCCGTGCACAAGCTGCCGCACTTGCCCATGCCCACTGGAAGTTGTAGCCACCCAGCCAACCGGTCACATCGACCACTTCGCCTATGAAATGCAAGCCCGGCGTGCGCTGGCTTTCCATGCTGTTGGAACTGAGCTCGCGGGTATCGACGCCGCCGCTGGTGACTTCGGCTTTTTTATAGCCCTCGGTTCCGTTCGGCGTGAGCTGCCACGAGTGCAAACCGGCCGCGAGTTGCAGCAAATCGCGGTCACGCAGCTCGGCCATGGGTTTGTCGGCAAGCGCTTGGTTGACAAGTGCGGGTTGTGCACTCAGCCATGTTTCAGCCAAACGGCGCGGCAGCAGTTCGCTCAGTTCGTTGGCTAATTTGCGGCGCGACTGAACTTTGGCTTCGAGCAGTTTTTGCTTCAAGTCGTGCGTTGGGGCAAGGTCGATGTGCAGCGGCGTGCCCGGTTGCCAATAGCTCGAAATTTGCAACACCGCCGGGCCGCTCATGCCGCGGTGGGTGAAAAGCAGGTCTTCCAAAAAATCACCTTGGCTTTTGCCTTGGCCACTTTGCAGACGGGCTTGCATCGACAACCCCGCCAGTGGCACAAACGGCTGCCATGCGTCGGCGTCAAAGGTCAGCGGCACCAAGGCGGGACGGGTGTCGATCATGTGGTGGCCGAACTGGCGCGCCAACCGATAGCCAAAGTCAGTGGCACCGATTTTGGGAATTGACAAACCTCCGGTGGCAACGACCAAGCGCTTGCAATTCACCGAGCCTCGGTCGGTGCTGACTTCAAAACCGCCTGCGGTTTGCCTCACGTCGCCCACCGCGCACGGTTGCCAATGCACCACGCCACCTCGCTGGCATTCGGACAGCAGCATTTGGATCACGTCGTCGCTGGAGTCATCGCAAAACAACTGGCCTTTGTGCTTTTCGTGAAAGCCGATGCGGTGGCTTTGCATCAGCGCGATGAAATCTTGCGGCGTGTAGCGCGCCAAGGCTGAGCGGCAAAAGTGCGGGTTGGCCGATAAAAAATTCGCAGGCGTGGTGTCGCGGTTGGTGAAGTTGCACCGGCCACCGCCTGAAATGCGGATTTTCTCGGCCATTTTTTCGGCGTGGTCGATGAGCAAAACCTCCAAACCCAATTGACCCGCGATGCCCGCGCAGTGCAAACCGGCAGCCCCCGCGCCGATGATGACTGCGTCGAATTCGTTCATTGCTTTCGATGATACGGGCCGACTTCTTCAGCCCTTTGCAAACTCTCTACAAACACTTTGCAGCGCGGATGCGTAGGTGCGCAGCCTGTGCGTCCTCAGGCCGCGGTTTCCTTGCGCTCGCTCATGGTTTCCGGCTTTGTCTGTGCCAAGCCACTGAGAACATTGCCGACGACGATGACGCTGGGGCTGCCCAGGTTCTCGCGGTCCACTGCCGCTGCCAAATCACTCAGGCGGCTGATCACGCTGCGCTGTTGCGGCAGGCTCGCGTGCTGCACCACGGCGACGGGCGTGTCGGCTGGCAGTCCTTCAAGCAGGCCACTTTGCAAGGAATCCACGGTGGTCATGCCCATGTAGATCACCACAGTGAAGCCTTGGGCAGCGCAGGCGGCCAGGGTGGGCCAATGGATGGGTGAGGAATCGCCGCGCGGGTGCCCAGTCACGAACATCACGCCGTGCGCATGCGCACGGTGCGTCAGCGCCACGCCCAGCGCATTCACGGCGGCCAGGCCCGAGGTGATTCCGTTGACCACCTCCACGCGGATGCCGAGCGCTTGCAAATGCTCAATTTCTTCGCCGCCGCGACCGAACAGCAGCGGGTCGCCGCCCTTCAGGCGCACCACGTGTTCGCCTTTCAACGCCTCGGCCGCCATCAGCTTTTCGATGAACGCCTGCGGTGTGCTGGCACAACCGCCGCGTTTGCCCACGAAGACGATGCGGGCGGATTTGCGCGCGTACTTCAACACGCCGTCGCCCACCAAATCGTCCACCAACAAAACCGTGGCTGCACGGATGGTGCGCATCGCTTTGAGGGTGAGCAAGTCAGGGTCGCCGGGGCCCGCGCCGACCAGATGAACACTGCCAATGATTTTGTTGTCGCTCATTTTTTAGAAGCTCATGCTTTTCAGCGTCTGTACCAAGCAATCAACTTGTTGACTGATGGGCGTGGGCGCAGGCGCCTCGCCGCTGACCACCGATTGAATGTAAACGGCGGTGGTCGCGGCGTCGATGCTGCGTGGCAACACGGGCAGATCAGTGAGCACGCCCTCTTTGGCGGGCAGGCTCAATGCAGGCTGCAGCACGCCGCGCACAAAAATATCCAGGCGCGGTATGCGTCGCGCATCGGCCACGGGCTCGCCCTCGGTGCCCCGCATCAGCAGTGCGTTGGCTTGGGTGTGCTGTAAAAAACCGCTCAGCGCTTCAGCGTATTCGGGGTGGGTGTGATTGACCACGCGCAGCGCCGCACCGCCGCGTGTGGGGTCAAGTAATTTGGCCACCGTGTGACCGGGGTTGCGCAGGCCAATCACGCGGCGCACTTCCAGCAGTTTGGCCAACGCGGGGCACAGCGTGTCGATGCCCATGAACACCGGTTCGCGGCGTGACCAAGCGTGGCCGATGTCGGCGATGTTGTGGGCAGAGCTGGTCATGGTGGTGAGTCCCAGGTCATGAAACACATCGGCCGTGGTCACGCGACCTGCGTCTTTGGTCACGCCGTGCACCAACACCGGCACGCCCTTTTGCGCCAACAACATAGCCAGCAACGCGGTCAAGTTGGGCAGCTTGCGCGCGCCGTTGTACGAAGGCAAGAGCACCACCGTACTGTTGGGATGCAGGGCAGCCGGGATCGGCACACAGCGCTCTTGCGCGGCCTCTAAAAAGCCAGCCAGCTCGACGGTGGTTTCGCCCTTGATGCGCATCGCGATGCAAAACGCACCCACCTCCAAATCGCTTGCCCGTCCGTCCAGCACCTGGCTCATGAGGTCGTAGGCCTGAGCCTGCGTCAGTGATCGCGCGCCTTCTTTGCCGCGGCCGATTTCTTTGATGTAAAGGGCGATGCTCATGGTGTGTCGGGCGATCTCGGCTTTGCACGCTGCAAGTCGCGATCCGGTTGCAATCTTCAACCTGCGGTCCGCAAGTTTCAGGCCGCTAGTGTGCGTGCTGGGCCTGCACTTGAACCATTCGTTTCAATTCAGGCAGGCAAGAGCCGCAGTTGGTGCCGCAGCGCAGTTGGTTCTGCAGGTTTGCGAGTTGCTCCAGCTCGGAGCCAACGGCACTTTTCAGAAGGGCTTCAATCTGCCGTTCGCCCACGTCAAAACAACTGCACACCTGCCTGCCGCGCGCTTCGATGGCGATGGGCGCTTTGGCACCGGGCGCGAGCAGCAAGCGGCCGTAAGCCTGCGCGGGCAGTTCGTCTTGCAACAAGGTTTTTACCCAAGCTTCGGCGCTGATGTCGCCCGCCAATAAAAAGCCGTCCAGCTGCGCGCCCGCACCGCTTGATTGAAGCCGCATGCTGCGGCGCTGCCCGCGTTTTTTGTCGGCGTAATGCAGCACTTCGGAGCTGCTCAAACCCAAGATGCCTTCGATCTGCAAGAGCAGCACATCGGGTGCGGCCTCAAACGCGGCTGCGCGGAACAGCACGCCACTGCGCTCGCGGCCAAAGGGCACGCAAGATGCAAACGCAAACGCCGGCATCAGCTCGCGAAGTTGCTCGCGGGAATTCAGCGCTTTGTCGTGAGGCAACCACGCCACCGCCAGCAGCCGCCAAGGCAATTCGGCCTTCAAAATTTTGATTGCTGCGTACTTCAGCTCGGGCTGTTTGGACGTGGGGCAAAACGCGGGCGAGGTGAGGGCGTTCACCCCCGTCATGCGTTCGCCGGTGCTGGTGCTGCCCGACAAAAACTCTTCGCCCCAGTGCATGGCCATGAAAGCTTGGCTGCTGCGCACTTGGCTGCTGGATTTGACGGGCACCACGATCGAGCCGCGCCGTGAAGTGACGTAGGCCAAATCACCGTCCGCCAGTTTCAGGCGCGCCATGTCTTGTGCGTGGAGGTCGAGCGAAGGCTCGGGCACGTGGCCAAACAAACGGCCCAGCGCGCCCGTTCGGCTCATGCCGTGCCATTGGTCGCGCAGGCGACCGGTGTTCAGCGAAAACGGATAGCGCGCATCGCGCAGCTCTGCCACGCTGTTGTAGCTCACGTCAGCAAAGCGGGCGCGGCCGTCGGCGGTGGGAAAGACGCCGTCTTCATACAAACGCGCTTTGCCCGCGCGCGCACCGGTCGGGAAGGGCCACTGCGCAGGCGCTGCTTCCAACTCGCAATAGCTCAAGCCGGTGATGTCGAGGTCGCGACCGCGCGTGGTTTCGCGGTGCTCGTTCCAAATGTCTTTGGGTGTGATGGCGGTGAACAGCGTGGGCAATCCGGGCCGCAAAGTGGCTTCCAGGCGGCGCCCAAAGTCGGTAGCGATCAGCCAATCGTGACGCGCTTGGCCGGGCGCCGTGACCGCAGGGCGAACGCGACTGATACGCCGCTCGCTGTTGGTCACGGTGCCGTCTTTTTCACCCCACGTGGTGGCGGGCAACAGCAGGTCGGCGAACGCGCAGGTGGCGGTGTTGGCGTAAGCCTCTTGCACCACCACAAACTCGGTGCGTTGCAGCGCGCGACGCACGCTGGCTTGGTCGGGCATGGACTGCGCGGGGTTGGTGCAGGCTATCCACAAGGCTTTGATTTCGCCGTCGGCTGCGGCTTCGAACATTTCAACCGCTGTTTTGCCGGGTTGACTGGGCACGCTGCTCACGCCCCACAGTGCAGCCACTTCGGCGCGGTGCTCAGGGTTGGCCATGTCGCGGTGTGCGCTGAGCAAATTGGCCAAGCCACCCACCTCGCGACCGCCCATGGCATTGGGTTGCCCCGTCAGTGAAAACGGCCCGGCACCCGGTTTGCCGATTTGCCCTAACGCCAGGTGCAGATTGATGAGGGCCGCGTTTTTCGCGGTACCGCTGCTGCTTTGGTTCAGGCCTTGGCAATACAGCGACAAGGTCGGGCCGCTGGCAAACCAGCGCGCTGCTTGCACGATGTCGTCTTCACGCAAACCGCACACGGCCGCCACGGCTTTGGGGGTGTCTTCGCGAACGCGCTGGCGCAGTGCGTCGAAGCCGTTGGTATGTCGCGCGATGTAGGCTTGGTCAACCAATCCTTCCCACAACATCACATGCAGCATGCCGTTGAACAGTGCCACATCGGTGCCGGGCAACAGCGGCAAAAACAAATCGGCAGCGTCGGCGGTTTCGGTGCGGCGTGGGTCGGCCACGATGATCTTCAGTGCCGGGTTGGCGCGCTTGGCGTCTTCAATGCGCCGGAACAAAACGGGGTGGGCGAAGGCGGTGTTGGAGCCGGCAATGAACAGTGTGCTGGCCGCACTCAAGTCGTCATAGCAGGCCGGCGGCGCGTCCGCGCCTAAGGTGAGCTTGTAGCCAGCCACCGCGCTGCTCATGCACAAGCGCGAATTGGTGTCGACGTTGTTGGTGCCGATCAAGCCTTTGGCGAGCTTGTTGAAAACGTAATAGTCCTCTGTCAGCAACTGGCCTGAGATGTAAAAACCCACGGCGTCGGAGCCGTGGGTTTGGATGATGCGCGCAAACTTGGCGGTGGCCAAATCAAGCGCAGCTGACCATGACGTGGCCACAGGCTTTTCGTTGCGCGCGTGGCGCAGCTGCGGTTGCAGCAAGCGTGATTGCAGCGCGATGGTTTTTGTGGCTGTGAGGTGCAGCGTGCTGCCCTTGGTGCACAAGCGGCCGAAGTTGGCAGGATGCGCTGGATCGCCGCGCACGCCAGTGATGTCGGCGCCAACGGACTCAATGATCACACCGCAGCCCACGCCACAGTACGGGCAGGTAGAACGAGTCTCGCGGGCCGAATCGGTGATCGGGATCATGCCGACGGCGTGACCTCGGGTTGGGCGGGTGCCTTGGCAGCGGGCACGAATTCACAGATAGCCAAACTTTGCAACTCGTCCTTGTCCAGATGCACCACCGCGTCGATGACTTGCAGTTTGAACGGCGTGGTGCAGCCTTCGTCGGGCGCTTTGGCACAGCCGTCGTTCAACCCGATGGTCCAGTTGTGCAGTGGGCAAGCCACGCTGCGGCCAAACACGATGCCTTGGCTTAACGGGCCGCCTTTGTGTGGGCAGCGGTCGAGCAAAGCGAAAACTTCGTCTTCGCTGTTGCGGAAAACCGCCACGGCCGCGCCAACAGCGCGCGCCACCCGGCGAGCGCCCAACACAGGGATTTCGTCAACGTGGCAGATGGGGGTCCATTCGGTCATATGGATCGGCTCTTCTTCAACTCAATTGGGCAAACATGCCGGTTCCGTTGTTTGCAGCTCGGCGTGCACCGCGGGCTGCATCACGGTCTGCACCGCGCTGAACTGACGCGTGTCCACCGAGGCCTTGTCGAATTCAAACCAAGGGTCGGGCTCACCGTCCAGGCTGAATTGCAAACGCTCCCACAGCGCTTGTCGGCCTGAGTGGTCGTCGAGGATCTTCTTTTTCACATAGTCCAGGCCGACGCGGTTCACATAGTGAACGGTGCGCTCGAGGTACCAGCCTTCTTCGCGGTACAGCTGGCAAAACGCGCCGGTGTACTCCAACACCTCGGCTGGAGATTTGAGCTTCACAAAAAAGTGCGCCACTTCGGTTTTGATGCCGCCATTGCCCGCCACGTACATTTCCCAGCCCGAATCCACACCGATGATGCCGACGTCTTTGATGCCGGCCTCGGCACAGTTGCGCGGGCAGCCGCTTACCGCAAACTTCACCTTGTGGGGGGCGTACATGCGCCACATGGCGCGCTCCAGATCCTTGCCCATTTGCGTGCTGTCCTGGGTGCCAAAACGGCACCACTCAGAACCCACGCAAGTCTTGACGGTGCGCAGCGCTTTGGCATATGCGTGGCCGCTGGGCATACCGATGTCTTTCCAGATGTTCACCAGGTCTTCTTTCTTCACGCCAAGCAAGTCGATGCGCTGTCCGCCAGTGACTTTGATGGTGGGCACTTTGTACTTGTCGGCTGCGTCTGCGATGCGGCGCAACTCGTCGGCCGTGGTCTCGCCGCCCCACATGCGCGGGATGACCGAGTAGGTGCCGTCTTTTTGAATGTTGGCGTGGCTGCGCTCATTGATGTAGCGGCTTTGCGGATCGTCCTTGCCTTCTTTGGGCCAGCTGCTGATGAGATAGTAGTTGACCGCTGGGCGGCAACTGGCGCAGCCGTTGGGTGTGCGCCAGCTCAGCTTTTCGTACACGCTGGCGATGGTGAGCAGCTTGTCGGCTTTGATGGCTTCGCGCACTTCCTGGTGGCTGTGATCGGTGCAGCCGCACATGGCCTTTTTGGTCGGCGTGGCGCTGTAGTCGCCACCGGCAGTGAACATCAGCAACTGCTCAACCAAGCCTGTGCATGAACCACATGAGGCGCTGGCTTTGGTGTGTTTGCGCACCTCGTCCAAAGTGAACAGGCCCTTTTCTTTAATGGCCTTGCAAATGGCGCCTTTGTTGACACCGTTGCAGCCGCAAACTTCGTCGCTGTCGGCCATGGTGGCGGCCTTGCTGTGGCCTTCATGGCCGACGTCGCCGATGTTGGATTCACCGAACATCAGCTTGTCGCGAATGTCAGAAATTTTGCGGCCGTCGCGCAGCAGTTTGAAGTACCAGCTGCCGTCCACCGTGTCACCGTAAAGGCAGGCTCCGATGAGTTTGTCGTCTTTAATCACCAGCTTTTTGTAAACGCCGCCAAACGGGTCGGACATGACAATTTCTTCGCAGTCTGCGTCTTCGGCTTTGCCGGATGCCTTGCCTGTGAAGTTGCCCGCACTGAACAAATCGATGCCGGTGACTTTGAGCTTGGTACTGGTTTGCGAGCCTTGATAGCGGCCGATGCCGAACTGGCCCAAATGCGTCGCGCAGACTCTGCCTTGCTCAAACAGCGGCGCCACCAGGCCGTAGACCGTGCCGCGGTGCGCTGCGCATTCGCCCACCGAGTAAATGCGCGGGTCTGTGATGGTTTGCATGGTGTCGTTGACGACGATGCCGCTGCGGTTGTTCACACCGCAGTGCAGGCCCATGCTTACCGCCAAATCGGTGTTGGGGCGGATGCCTGCGGCCATGACCACCAGGTCGGCCGGTATCTCGCTGCCGTCCTTGAACTGGACGCACATGACGCGGCCCGCTTTGCCGTCGTCTTCATCACCAACCAGCGCTTGTGTTTGCGCGCCGATCAAAAACTTCAGCCCTCGAGCCTCCAAAGACTTTTGCAGCAGCTTGCCCGCCATCTCGTCCAGCTGTCGTTCCATCAGCCACGACATGATGTGAACGACGGTGACCTGCATGCCGCGCAGCATTAAACCGTTGGCCGCTTCCAGGCCCAACAGGCCGCCGCCGATCACGACCGCGTGCTTGAACCTGTCAGCTGCCGCGATCATGGTGTTGGTGTCAAAGATGTCGCGGTAAGCGATCACGCCGTCCAGGCTTTTGCCCGGCACCGGCAATATGAAAGGATGCGAGCCTGTGGCCATCAGCAGGCGGTCGTAGCTTTCTTCGGTGCCGTCTTCAGCGCGCACGATGCGCTGATTGCGATCGATACTGACCACCTTTTTACCCAAGTGCAGATTGATACCGTTCTCGGAGTACCAGCTCAGCGGATTCAACACAATTTCGTCCAGCGTCTGCTCACCCGCCAATACGGGGCTGAGCAAGATGCGGTTGTAATTGGGGTGGGGCTCGGCCCCGAAGACGGTGATGTCGTACAACTCGGGCGCGATCTTCAGCAGCTCTTCCAAAGTGCGCACGCCTGCCATGCCGTTGCCGACCATCACCAGCTTCATCTTCTTCATGCCCACCCTCGGTCAATGTTGTGCAATGCACCAAGCAAGCAAGTG
Organism: Burkholderiales bacterium; assembly: GCA_038241115.1. Lineage (GTDB taxonomy): Bacteria > Pseudomonadota > Gammaproteobacteria > Burkholderiales > Burkholderiaceae_C > JANYJJ01. The sequence continues at coordinate 17,389 of JBBRGA010000059.1, forward strand.
AGATGCCAAGCAGTGACCGCGCTGATGGCTACAAATTGGTGCGGGAGGGAGGTGGGCGCACTGAATGTGGGCGTGTGTTGCGTCTTCCTGACTGTCTCAAGCCTGTGGTGCTGCCGCAATTGTTGTCAGCGTTTCGATTGGCTTTGTTGTTGGCATCAACTTGGCTGACGGTTTTTGCAGCCCGCGCCGCAGAAATGAACACACGGGACAACGATTCCTCAAGCTGCTCTCCGCTGGGTTCGAAGAAATGCATCTGCAAGGGTCACTTGAACGAATCACCGCCCTGGCGCACAACCGTTTTTTGTCCATTCGGTTTTTCCGTTTGGTAGTCAACAAGCTGCCAGTTCATGTTGATGGGGCCGTCGTTGATATCCACGCCAATTTCGATAGCGAATCCGCGAGAGCGAACTTTTCTCAACACTTCCGGGGGGATGCGAGAGCGGATGTCAATCACGAAAGGACCCCGCTGCGGACCCGTGTAACTTGGTTGTCCCGCGGGAGGCATTTCTCGCCATATGACACTGACTTTTTCGGGGATACGTTGCCTGTTGTCCTGGAGCGTGCTGGCTCTAGCAAAACTTAGTCTGTCGCCTAAAAATGGGCGCAGACCCGCGCTTGCATCGAACTGTCTTTTGTCATCGCCAACTCCGGATATCCGAACCTGCTCGATCTCGGTTTTGCCAAAATTACCAGCAGCAATTCCAAATCCCTCGCCGCCGTAAACGTCATTCGTCGTCATACAACCCCCTACGAATATTGCGGCGCACGCGAATACAAAGAGCTTCAAAGGTGCGTTTTTTGTCATCTCTGCTTTCCTTTAACTCGGACTCATCTTCACTTGATATTGGCTTTCCAGCCACCTGCTGTACTCAACCATATTGACCGTACCTGCTTGGCTGTTCTGGCCCAAACACGCTGGGTCCTGCGCTTTGGTGGTGTCCCAGTTGATGAAGCTTTGCGAGCTGCTGTTGCTCAGCCCGGCCTTGCAACGGTTATTTAAACGAATCGCCGCCACGGCTGATCACCGTCTTTTGACCATTCGCTTTATCCATTTCGAAATCAACTAACTGCCAATTCACAACGATGGGGCCGTCGTTGATTGCCAATCCGATTTCAATAAAGAACCCCCGCGCTTGAGCCTTCTTCAGCGCTTCCAACGGGATGCGCGACCGGATGGCCGCGACGAACGGCCCTCGTTGCGTGCCCGTGTAGCTCGGCTGACCTTGCGCCGGCAAGTCCCTCCAAGAAACGCTCACCGCCTCTGGTATCCGCCGTTTGTTGTCTTGGAAATTGTCCGCAGTAGGAAAAGCAGGTCTTACACCCTTGAACGGACGCTGTCCTGCTTGCGCGTGATATTGCCGCCGATCGTCGCCAACCCCCGAAACCCTGATTTGTTCCACCTCAGAGTTTCCGAAATTGATCGCACCGATTCCAAATCCCTCGCCACCATAAACGTCACTCGTTGTCACACAACCGGCCACGAATACCGCAACGCCCATCAGTGCAAACAGCTTCCAAGTCGCCTCATTCGTCATTTTTTTCCTTCAACCCGGGCTCATCTTGACTTGGTATTGGGTTTCCAGCCACTTGTTGTACTCAACCATGTTCACAGTACCTGCTTGGCTGCTCTGACCCATGCACGCTGGGTCCCGCGCTTTGGTGGTGTCCCGGTTAATGAAGCTTTGCGAGCCGCTGTTACTCAGCCCCGGCCTTGCGACGGTTATTTGAACGAATCGCCGCCCTGGCGTATCACGGCAATCCCGTTGCCGGTTTTGGTGATGCTTTTCGACTCCACAAGTTGCCAATTCATGATGATCGGGCCGTCGTTTATTTCAAGGCCGACTTCGATAAAAAAGCCATTTGTTCGCGCCTTACTCAAGACTTCCACCGGGATTCGTGGCCGTATGTCAATGACGAACGGACCGTGCTGAGCTCCGGTGTAACTGGGCTGCCCTTGCGGCGGCAAATCTCGCCAAACGACGCTTACCTTTTCAGGGATTCGCTGTTCGTTGTCCTGAGAGACGCTAGAGCGTGGAAATGCAGGACGTGCACCTCGAAACGGACGCTGCCCCGCCTGCGCGTGATATTGCCGCCGATCGTCGCCAACCCCCGAAACCTTGATTTGTTCGACCTCAGAGTTTCCGAAATTGATCGCACCGATTCCAAATCCTTCTCCACCGTAAACGTCACTCGCTGTCACACAACCGGCCGCGAAAACCGCAACGCCTGTTAGTGCAAACTGCTTCCAAGTCGCTGTATTCGTCATTTTTTCCTTCAACCCGGGCTCATCTTGACTTGGTATTGAGTTTCCAGCCACTTGTTGTACTCAACCATGTTCACCGTACCCGCTTGGCTGTTCTGACCCAAGCACGCTGGGTCTTGCGCTTTGGTGGTGTCCCAGTTGATAAAGCTTTGCGAGCCGCTGTTGCTCAGCCCCGCAATCGGTGCGCTTGTCATGCGCGCCGTCAGCGGCCCACCGGCTGGGTAGCGAACGTCTCTGTCTTGGGGCCCCGACAAAGGCGCTCCTCCTATCCATGAGCAAAACGGATAGGTGTTGCGCTCGTTGTGAATGACGGGATTGCTGACCGTTTTGTACTGCGCTTCCAAGTCCTTGAGTTTGACGCCCGCAGTTTCTGCCTGCTCCATCATCCAGTTAAGCGCCACGTCTGACAAGTCACCGGTGTCGCCGCCTTCTGTGCCGTTGTAGCCGCCGCCGACATCGGAATGCGCGCCGACGAAGCCGCGTTCGATGTGCCATCCACGCGAAGTTGTTTCAGGTTGACCGTCACTCATGGATTCAAGCGCAAATCTCGAGCGGTGCTCGTTCACCGCGACGGCCTGGGCGACGTACTGCACTTCTGCCGGAATCGCCATGTTGAAAGGGCGTCGAAAAAGTCCCCCGGCGGCCACCACCGTGTCAAACA
>JBBRGA010000060.1:0-20268 GCA_038241115.1 Burkholderiales bacterium
AAGCCTTCTTCGACGCTGAGGCCGCCGGCTTCGTCGGGTGTCCACACGCCGCCGCTGACGATGTTGTGGGCCGGCAGCTGCGCCGCGTGGCTCAGGTTGAACTCGCGCTCGACCATGCGCTTGGCGCGGTCGTCAGCCATGCCTTCAGGCATCACGGTTTGGCCGTTGATGGCGATCAGGCGCCCGCGAATCATCGGGTACCAGTCATAGTTTTTCACGCCGCCTTCGGTCAGGCGCGCTTTGAAGGCATCGCCTTGCTCGGGCTGCACGTTGATCACAAAGCGGTTCGGCGCATCGGGCGGAGTGGCCTGGCGCCAACTGCTGATCAGGTCGGTGCGCAACAACACCAACAGCACCAGCGCCAGCAAACCCACGCTCAAGGCCGACACTTGCAGCACCGCAAAACCAGGCCGCGCCGCAATTTGACGCGTGGCCAGCACCAGCCAACGCGGTGCCGCTTTGGACCCGCCGCTGCGGGGCACCAGGCGGCCCAACAAACTGACCGCCGCCCAACTGCACAGCGCAAACAGCGCCACCGCAGCAGCGAAGCCGCCCACCGCGATCAGGCCCAACTTCAAGTCGCTGGCCACCGCCATCAGCAGCGCCACAAAGCCCAGGGCACCGGCTGCTAAAACCAAGATCGAGGCGGGCTTCAAGCCGCCCACATCGCGGCGTATGACGCGCAGCGGCGGCACCTGCGACAACTGCAGCACCGGCGGCAAGCCGAAGCCCAGCAGCAAGGTGCCGCCGACACCCAGACCAAACAGCGCGGGCCACAAGGTGGGCGCGGGCAACGACGCATTCACCAGCCCGGCCAGCAACCACACAAACACGTAGTGCACCGCAAAGCCCAACGCCACGCCGGCGGCGCTGGCCAGCAAACCCACCATCGCAAACTCGATGCCGTACTGCCACGCCATGCTGCGCTGCGACTGGCCCAGCACCCGCAGCATGGCGCAGTCGTCGAGGTGGCGGCTGGCAAAGTCGCGCGAGCTGATGCCCACCGCCACCGCGGCCAAAAGGGCTGCCAGCAAGGCCACCAGATTCAGAAATTTTTCGGCGCGGTCCAGCGTTTGACGCATCTCGGGCCGGCCGGCCTCGAGCGACTCCACGCGCACGCCGCGCAGCGTTTGGGTTTTGATCTGCGCATCGGCCCAGGCTGTGAACGCGGCGGCTGCGGTGTCGCGCCCTGACATGTCGGCCACAGCCAAACGGTAGGTGATGCGGCTGGCCGGTTGGACAAGCGCGGTGGCGGCCAGGTCGGCCTCGTTGAGCATCACGCGCGGCGCAAAGCTGGTGAAGCCTGCTCCCCGATCGGGCTCGATCACGATGACCTGCGTGATGCGCAACACGGCGTCACCCAGCAGCAAGTTGTCACCCAGCTTCAGACCAATGGCATCCAGCAAGGCAGCGTCTACCCACACCGTGCCGGGCTCGGGTGCCTTGGCCACATTCACTTCGCCCGACGCCTGGCCGGTGCTGTTCAGGCGCAATTGGCCGCGCAGTGGGTAAGCGTCGCTCACCGCTTTGACGCCCACCAAACGCGAGGCCCCGCCCTTGTCGTCTGGCGCGCGGCCCATGCTCGGAAAGCTGGTGGTGGTGGCCACTTTCAACCCCAGTTCGCGGGCTTTCAGGGTGAATGAGGCAGGCACACGTTGGTCGCTGGAGACGATGGCATCACCGCCCAACAACTGCCGCGCATCGCGCGCCAGGCCGTGGCTCATGCGGTCAGCAAAAAAGCCCACGGCCGTGAGCGCTGCCACGGCCAAGGTGACCGCCACCACCAGCAAGCGAAGCTCACCGGCGCGGAAGTCACGGCCCAATTGGCGCCAGGCAAGGTGGATGGGATGAGGGAGTTTGTTCATCTGCGCACCTTATGCGATTTGTTTTTGCCTGATTTGTGCGTCGACCCGTGCGATCGACGACCCGTTCAGAACTGACTGAACGCAGGCGACAAAAAATAAGAACCCCAACTCGGCACAAAGTTGCTTCAATAAAGAATGAATCTTCCTTCTGTGTTCGTCTCGCACGGCTCTCCCATGATCGCCCTCAACCCCGGCGCAGCAGGTGCCTTCATGCGCCGCCTGGGGCTGGACATCAGCGCCACCTTTGGCAAGCCACGCGCTGTTTTGGTGGTGTCAGCGCACAGCACCGCGCGCAGGCCGGTGCTGCTGGCGGCTGCCGAGCATCAGGCGGACTACGACTTTGGCAACTTTGATCCACGCCTGAATCAATTGCGCTACGACGTGCCCGGTGATCCTGCGCTGGCGGCGCAAGTGGCCGACTTGCTGACGCAGGCCTCGCTGCCGCATCACGTGCTGCCCCAAGGCGGGCTGGACCACGGCGCGTGGACAGCGCTGCGCTACCTTTTCCCCGAGGCCGACATCCCTGTCTTGCCTTTGGCCTTTGTACCCAGCCAAAGCCCAGCGCAGCAGTTTGAGTTGGGGCAGGCCTTGCAGCCGCTGCGGAGCGACGGCGTACTGATCATTGGCAGCGGCGGCATCACCCACAACCTGGGGCGCGTTTTTGGAAGCGGCGGCATGCCCAGCGAAGACGCGCCCGAAATCGCTGAGAGCGCCGAATTCCGTCAGTGGATGCATGACCGCAGCGCCGCGTGCGACTGGGACGCGTTGTTCAACTACCGCGCGTTGGCGCCTCACGCCGCCGACATGCACCCCACCGACGAACACTTGTTGCCCTGGTTCGTGGCAGCCGGTGCGGGCGGCCGCGGCGATGCTCCGTTGCGCCTGCACAGCGGCGTGAGCATGGGCTGCTTGGGAATGGATGCGTATGGGTTTGGAGGGACGGCGCGGTCGCTGCTCGCCTGATCACCTGATCACCTGATCAAGTGAGCTGCGGCTGGCTGCCGATCAAGGTTTGGGCAAGCTGCCCACCACGCCCCGCACAAACCAGTTCATGCTGGCGATGTCAGCGTCGCGCATGGCCCCACCCGTCAGACGAACCACGCCGTCAACGTCCACCAAGCGGCCGCTGAACGGCTTGAAGCTGCCGGCTTCAATTTCCAGGCGCTTGGCATTCACCATCGCCGCCACGTCTTTCGGCACGCTGGCTGACAACGGGCTCAGCGCCACAAAACCTTGCTGCATGCTGCCCCACACCGGTTGCGGTTTCCAGGTGCCGTTGATCACCGCCGTGGCGACGGCCGTGTAGTAGCCGCCCCATTGGTGGACGATGGCCGTGAGTTGGGCGTTCGGCGCCACAGCGCGCATGTCACTTTGGTAGGCCACTACGCGCGTGCCTTTGGTTTTGAAGTTGTCTTCGGCGGTTTGCGCCACGGCGCTGGAGCCGCTGTGGTTGGTGAGCACGTCTGCACCTTGGTTGATCAGGGTTTGCGCAGCTTCGCGTTCGCGCGCAGGGTCAAACCAGGTGTTCAGCCACAGCACTTTGACCTGCGCTTGGGGGTTGACCGAGCGCATGCCCAAGCTAAAGGCGTTGATACCTTGTATGACTTCGGGCACAGGGAAACCCGCTACATAACCGGCGGTGCCGGAGGCGCTTGTTTTGCCCGCCAGCATGCCCGCCAAGTAGCGCGCCTCGAAGTAGCGGGCGTTGTAGGTGTTGAGGTTGGCGGCGGTTTTGTAGCCGCCGGCGTGCTCAAACTTCACATCAGGAAATTCAGCCGCCACGCGCAGCGCGGGCTCCAGGTAACCGAAACTGGTCGCAAATATCAGTTTGTGCCCTTGCTGGGCCAAGTCACGCATCACGCGCTCGGAATCGGCGCCTTCGCTGACGCTTTGCACCACCGTGGTTTTGACCTTGTCGCCAAGTGCCCGCTCCATGGCCGCGCGACCCAGGTCGTGTTGGTAGGTCCAGCCCGCGTCCCCTACGGGGCTGACGTAGACGAAGGCGACTTTGAGCGGCGGTGCTGTTTGAGCATGCGCGGGCTCGCTGGCAAAAAATACAAACGCCGCAATAGGCAGGGTCGCGGCAATGAAGCCACGGGCGAGGTTTTTGTTCATGGTGGTCCTCTACATGGCTCCGGTTGAAAAGACAAAGCGGCAGGGAGCACTGCCGCTTTGAGGGTGGACTGTGGCGCAGCTTGGGCTGGCCTATTCGCCGTCGGGTTTGTACGGCGAGATCATCTGGACAGGCTTCTTGGCCCGAGTTCGCATGCGGATGTTGAGCAGTTCCACGCCCAGTGAAAAAGCCATCGCAAAGTAGACGAAGCCCTTGGGCACGTGATAGTCCAAACCTTCAGCGATGAGCACCACGCCCACCACCACCAAGAACGCCAGCGCCAGCATCTTGATGGTCGGGTGGTCGGACACAAAACGGCCGATGGCCGAGGCAAACAACATCATCATGCCGACCGACAAAACCACCGCGGCCACCATGATTTCAATGCGGTCGACCATGCCCACGGCGGTGATGATCGAGTCGAGCGAGAACACCATGTCGATCACCATGATCTGCAAAATAACTGCGGTGAATGTGGCCTTGACGGCACCGGCAGCGTTGTGACCTTCCACGCCTTCCATGGACTGATGGATTTCACCGGTGCTTTTGTAGATGAGGAACAAGCCGCCCAAGATCAAAATCAGGTCGCGGCCTGAGATTTCCTGGCCCAGCACGGTGAACATGGGTGCGACCAAACCAACAATCCAGGCCAGCACCATCAGCAAACCAATGCGCATGAACATGGCCATGAACAGGCCAATGCGCCGCGCGCGTTCCTGCTGCGCCTTGGGCAGTTTGTCGACCAGGATAGAGATAAAAACGATGTTGTCGATGCCCAGCACCAGCTCAAGGGCAGTGAGCGTGGCAAGCGCGATCCAGGTTTGCGGATCGGAGAAAAGTTCAAGCATGGGAAGAATCCAAATCCATCAAAAATTTAAGACGTCGAACGTGGCGGGCGAATTCTAAGTGGGGGCAAACGCAGCATGAAGGGCTGCTGTCAGGCGCTGTTTCTCTGCCTCAGTGATGAAACTGGCCTCGATGCTGTTGCTGGCCAGAACATGAGCGTGTGCAGCACCCAGCTGCGGCAACGCGGCAAATGTGTCAACGAAATTTTGGTTGATGTAGCCACCAAAGTAAGCCGGATCGTCCGAGTTGATGGTCACGCACAGATGAGCGTCCAGCATGGCCGGCAGCGGGTGTGCGGCGAGGCTTGGCGTGACGCAGAGCTTCAGATTGGACAGAGGACAAACCGTCAGGGGCACGCGGTCACGAGCCAGGCGCGCGACCAATGCCGCGTCTTCCAGGCAGCGCACGCCGTGGTCGATGCGCTGCGCCTTCAAGTCGTCAAGCGCGCTCCAGATGTAAGCCGGAGGGCCTTCTTCACCTGCATGCGCCACCACATGCAAGCCCAGCTCGCGGCAGCGCGCAAACACGCGGCTGAATTTTTCGGGTGGGTGACCTTGTTCTGAACTGTCCAGACCCACGCCGACAAAGAATTGTCTGTAGGGCTGCGCAAGCGCAAGCGCCTCGAACGCAGACTCTTCGCTGAGGTGACGCAAGAAGCACAGGATCAGCAGCCCGCTCACGCCCAGCTCGCGTTGCGCCACTTCACAGGCCCTGCTCAAGCCTTGAATGACGGCCTGAAACGGCACGCCTCGGTCGGTGTGGGTTTGCGGATCGAAAAACAGCTCGGCATGAACGACGTTGTCGGCGGCGGCGCGTCGAAAATAGGCCATGGCCATGTCGAAGAAATCTTGCTCTTTCAACAGCACGCTGGCACCGGCGTAGTAGATGTCGAGAAAGCTTTGCAAGCTGGTGAACGAGTAGGCAGCGCGCAATTCTTCAACGCTGGCATAGGGCAGAACGACGCCGTTGCGCTGCGCCAAAGCAAAAATCAACTCGGGCTCTAACGAGCCTTCAATATGGATGTGCAGCTCGCACTTGGGCATGCGCCGAAGCAGGTCGGGCAAGTCTTGCTGGGTGATGTGGTCAAACCGCCTCATTCGCGCTCCGAATAGAAAAGGGCCGCAGATTGCGGCCCTTGCTACATCTCGACTCGACGCGCCAATCTGGACGCGCCGAGTTTCGACAAAGTTCATCTCGCCGATTTACTTTTTGTCAGCGCCAGGCACTTTGCCTTCAACGCCTTTGACGTAGAACTTCACGCCACCTAAAAATTTGTCGTCGGCGACTTCATCCTTCTTCAGTACTTCTTTGCCGTCCTGACCGACGATCGGGCCCTTCCAAATCTCGAACGTGCCGTCCTTCAAACCGGCCTTCACCGCTTCGACTTTGGCTTTCAATTCTGCAGGTACCTTGTCAGAGATCGAAACGAAGTCAATCGCGCCTTCTTTGACACCCCACCAGGCCCCAGTGCCACCTTTCCAACTGCCATCCAGCGCCTCATTGACAGCCTTGATGTAGTACGGAGCCCAGTTGATCACGGCAGAGCCAAGGTGCGCCTTCGGGCCGTAGGCCGTCATGTCGCTGTCCCATCCAAATGCGTACTTGCCGGCTTTCTCGGCGGTTTGCAACACGGCCGATGAGTCGGTGTTTTGCATCAGCACGTCCGCGCCCGCGTTGAGCAACGACTGCGCGGCTTCGGTTTCTTTCGGCGGGTTGAACCACTCGTTGATCCAAACCACTTTGGTCTTGATCTTCGGGTTGACCGACTGCGCACCCATGGTGAAGCTGTTGATGTTGCGGATCACTTCGGGAATAGGGATTGAGCCCACCACGCCGATGGTGTTGGTCTTGGTCATTCCGCCAGCGATCACGCCAGCCATGTACGCGCCTTGGTAGGTGCGCGAGTCGTAGGTGCGCATGTTCTCGGCCTGCTTGTAGCCGGTGGCGTGCTCGAACTTCACGTCTTTCGAGTCGGCAGCCACTTTGAGCATCGGCTCCATGTAGCCGAAGGTGGTGCCAAAGACCAGCTTGTTGCCCTGGCCGACCATGTCGCGGAATACGCGCTCGGCGTCGGCACCCTCGGGCACCTTCTCGACGAAGCTGGTGACGATCTTGTCGCCGAACTCTTTCTCGACAGCCTTGCGGGCGTTGTCGTGTGCGAAGGTCCAACCACCGTCGCCAGGGGGGCCGACATAGGCGAACGCGACCTTCAGCGGCTCGGGTTTGGCAGGTGCCGAAGCAGCCACCGGCGCAGCCGATGCGGGCGCAGCAGCAACCGCGGTCTCGGGCTTTTTACCGCAGCCCGCCAACAGTGCCGCAGCAGCGGCCAGCGAGCTCAGCGCGACTGTTTTCAACAGCTGCCTTTTGGAATTCAGGGACATGTGCTTCTTCTCCATTGATCTTCTCCATTTTTAGAAACTAACGACAAAAACGAGCTGGTGACCCGGCGAATTATGGGTCAGCCACCTTCACCGAATGCGTCGCGTCAGCCGCCAGGAAAGAAGGGTTTCCCTATGGAGGCCGGCATGTTCACGCGGATGAAATTGGCGTTTCGAGAGATGAGCACCAGCACCACGATGGTGGCCAAATACGGCAGCATGGTCAGGAATTGGCTGGGGATGTCTACCCCTTCGCCCTGCAAATGGAATTGCAGCATCGTCACACCACCGAACAGATATGCACCGAGCAAGACACGTGCCGGGCGCCAGGTGGCAAACGTGGTGAGGGCCAATGCGATCCAACCCTTGCCGGCGACCATGCCCTCGACCCACAGCGGTGTGTAGACGACCGAAATATAGGCACCCGACAGGCCGCACAACGCGCCGCCAACGACAACCGCCAGCATGCGAATGCGCCGCACCGGATAACCCAGCGCATGCGCCGATTCGGGCGACTCGCCGATCGAGCGCAGCACCAGACCGGCGCGCGAGCGATACAAAAACCAGGCCAACGCGATCGTCAAGCCGATGGCGATGTAGACCATCGGGTGCTGCTTGAAGAAGGCCGGGCCAACGAACGGCAGGTCGGACAGAAAAGGGATGCTGAAACTCGGCCGCTCAGTCAGCTTTTCTTGCGTGTAGCGGATTCCGACGAACGCCGAAAAGCCCGAACCAAACAGGCTCAGCGCCAGGCCGGTTGCATATTGATTGGTGTTGAGCCAGATCACGAGCGCGCCAAACGCGGCCGCCAGCAAGGCACCGGCCGCCGCACCGCCAGCGAAAGCAAGCCAGTCGTTGCCCGTGTGCACGGCGGTGGCGTAGCCGGCGACCGCCGAGACCAGCATCATCCCTTCCGCGCCGAGGTTGACGATGCCGGCCCGCTCGTTGATAAGCAGGCCGAGCGCAGCGAATGCAAGCACGGTGCCAGCGCTGAGCGTGGCGGCGAGGAGGAGCGCAAAGGATTCCATCAGGCGACCTTTTCGGTGGTGGCGGCAGACGCCGTGGAGGTGATCGTTGCGGTCGTCGCTTTCGACGCTTTCGACGCTTTCGGCGCCGGGCGCGCGGCCTGCCAGCAGATGCGGTAGTGGATCAGCGTGTCGCAGGCCAGCAGCGTGAACAGAAGCAAGCCCTGGAACACACCGGTGAGTGACTTTGGCAAACCCAGCCGCGATTGCGCAAGCTCGCCGCCGATGTAGAACATGCTCATCAGAATTGCCGAGAACACGATGCCCACCGGGTGCAGACGGCCCACGTACGCGACGATGATGGCTGCGAAGCCGTAGCCTGCAGGCACGTAAGGCGTGAGCTGGCCCAGCGGGCCAGCGACCTCCAACCCACCGGCCAGACCCGCCATGCCGCCCGACAGCAGCAGCGCCGTCCACAGCGCTTTGCGCGAAGAGAAGCCTGCATAACGCGCCGCCGCTGGAGCGAGACCGCCAACCTGCAGCTGAAACCCTGCATAGGTGCGGAACAGCAGCACCCAGAACGCGGCAACCGCAAGCAGCGCGATGATTACACCCGCATTGACGCGAAAGCCGTCGAACAGCTTGGGCATCTGCGTCGACTTCAGGAAGGTGATCGTCTGCGGGAAGTTGTAGCCGGCCGGGTCTTTCCAGGGCCCGTAGACAAGGTAACCCAGCACCTGATCGGCCACGTAGACCAGCATCAGACTCACAAGAATCTCGTTGGCGTTGAAGCGGTCGCGCAGCAGCGCAACGATGGCCGCCCACAGCATGCCGCCGACCACCGCTGCGAGCAACACCCATATGACGAACCAGGCGCCGGTGCTTTTGTCAGCCGTCATCGCCACACCGCTGGCGAAAATCGCACCGAGCACGTACTGCCCTTCGGCACCGATGTTCCAGACGTTGGAGCGAAAACACACCGCCAGGCCGAGGCCGATCAGGATCAGCGGCGTCGCCTTCATCGCGAGTTCGGTCAGCGCATACATGCTCCTGAGCGGCTCGACGAAGAAAACGTAAAGACCGCGAAATGGATCTTTGCCAAGCAGCACGAACAAGGCGCTGCCAATGACCACGGTGATGGCCAGTGCCAGCACCGGCGACATCATCGACATCACCTTCGATGCTTCGGGGCGCGCTTCAAGCTTGAGCATGCTGTTTCTCCTTGCTGGCGCTTGCGCTGACAGACGCAGCGTCCTTGTTCCACAAGCCACTCATCCATTCGCCGATCTGCTCTATCGTTGCCTGCGCAGTCGGGGTGCTGGGCGACACCTTGCCCTGCGCGATCACCACCAGGCGGTCGCAGATTTCGAACAGTTCGTCGAGTTCCTCGCTGACCACCAGCAGCGCGCAGCCCTTGTCTCGAAGCGCAAGCAGTTCGCCGCGGATCTGCGCTGCTGCACCCACGTCCACGCCCCAAGTTGGCTGCGACACGATCAGCAACTTCGGGTTGGCCTGAATCTCGCGGCCGACGAGAAACTTCTGCAGGTTGCCGCCCGACAGGCTCTTGGCCGCAGCCTGCGGCCCGCCAGTCTTGACGTTGAACCGCTGAATCAGGTTTTGCGCCAGCTTCGTCACTGCATGGGTGTCGATCCAGCCGGCCGCGCTGACTGCCTCGGTGCGCGTCAACAGTGTGTTTGCCGCGAGCGACAGGCTTGGCACCGCGCCGCGCCCCAGCCGTTCCTCGGGCACGAAATGCAGGCCTTCCTTGCGTCGCCGGCGCGGCGAATGCTTGGCAATGTCTTTGCCGAACATGCGGATCGAGTCGGTCGGGGCGCGTGCGTCTTCTCCCGACAGCGCCGCCATCAACTCCTGCTGGCCGTTGCCCGAGACGCCGGCAATGCCGACGATCTCGCCTGCTTTCACGTCGAAGCGGATGTCGGCCAGGTTCATGCCGAAATGGTCTTCCTTGGGCAGCGTCAGCCCGCGCACTTCCAGAACCACCGCGCCGGGCTGCGTGGGCACGTGCTTGAGTTGCGGCGGCTCGGCACCAATCATCAGGCGCGAGAGGCCGGCGTTGGTCTCAAGGCGCGGGTCGACCGTGCCGGTCACTTTGCCGCCGCGCAGCACGGTGCAGTTGGTGCAAAGCGCGCGAATTTCGTCCAGCTTGTGGCTGATGTAGAGCACGCTCGTGCCCTCGTCTGCCAACTTGCGCAGCGTGACGAAGAGCCGCTCGACCGCCTGCGGCGTGAGCACCGAGGTGGGTTCATCGAGGATCAGGCACTTCGGATCGGTCATCAATGCGCGAACAATCTCGACCCGCTGCCGCTCGCCAACCGACAGCGTGTGCACCGGCCGCTGCGGCTCGACGTCCAGCCCGTATTCCTGTTCGACCTTGGTCATGCGCCGCGTCACCTCGGTCAGCGTGAGCGACTTGTCCAGACCCAGCCAGACGTTTTCGGCCGCTGTCAGCGTGTCGAACAGCGAGAAGTGCTGATAAACCATGCTGATGCCCAAGGCGCGCGCCTGGGCCGGGCTCGCGATCTGCACCGCCTGACCGTTCCAGCGGATCTCGCCTTCATCGGGCCGCACTGCGCCGTAGATCATTTTCATCATCGTCGACTTGCCAGCGCCGTTCTCGCCGAGCACGGCATGAATCTCGCCGGGCTGTATCCGCAGGTTGACCGAGTCGTTGGCCTTGACGGCCGGGTACTGCTTGCTGATGTTCACGAGTTCAAGGCGCAGCATGGTCTTCCTTGCAGACTAAAAATTCAATTGGGCCGCGCGAGATGGATGCGCAGCCCCGGCATGGCGCAACGCGCCCGCCACGTAAGTCGCCACCAGGTTGCGGTCGTCGCCCAGCAACATCCAAGCGAAGGCGCGTTCGTGCAGGCCACGCGCTGCGCCAATGCGGCGCCGGGCAACAGGGTCGGCAGCCCAGTCCCAAACACACACATCGGCCACGCGGCCAACTTCGAGCGAGCCGATCTCATCGGCCAGGTCAAGCGCCTGCGCTGCCCCCAGCGTGGCAGCGTGCAGCGCGCACCAGGCCGTCAATCGCTGGCCGGACATGGCCTGCACCCTGTAGGCATCGGCCATCGTGCGCAGCATCGACAGGCTGGTGCCACCACCCACGTCGCTGGCCAGACTGACGGCTGCGCCGCCGCTTGAGGCCGCGCGCCAGTCGAACAGGCCGCTGCCAAGGAACAGGTTGGACGATGGGCTGTGCGCAATCTGCGAGCCAGACGCACGCAAGGCGGCGCGGTCGGCGTCGTCGATCCAGATGCCGTGCGCCAGCACGCTACGGCGGTGTAGCAGGCCTGCGCGCGCATACACATCGAGGTAGCTGCGCGCTTGTGGAAACAGCTCGCGCACCCAAGCCACTTCAGCGCGGTTCTCGGCAACGTGGGTTTGCATATAGAGGCTTGCATCAGCCCGGCACAGTGCGCCGGCCATGGCCAGTTGTTCGGGTGTGCTGGTCGGCGCGAAGCGCACGGTCACGGCATACGCCAGGCGTTCCACACCGTGCCAGCGGTCGATCAGATCGATGCAGTCGCGCTCGGCCTGCGCCACGTCGTCACGCAGGCCGTCGGGCGAGTGGCGATCTTGCAAGACCTTGCCGGCGATCAAGCGCATGCCGCGCGCTTGCGCCGCACGAAACAGTGCCTCGACCGAGGTTTTGTGAACGGTGGGAAATGCCACCGCCGCCGTCGTGCCGTGGGCCAACAGTGCATTGACGAACAGCTCGGCACCGGCGCGCGAATATTCAGGGTCGGCGTAGCGCGTTTCGGCCGGGAAGGTGTAAGTGTTCAGCCAATCGAGCAGCTCGGTGCCGTAACTTGCGATCACTTCAAGCTGCGGCATGTGCACGTGGGTGTCGATGAAGCCGGGCAGGATCAGACGGCCGGTGTGGTCTTCTTGTGTCCAGCTGGCATCGGGCGCTTGCGGTTGCGCGCCCGCAATGCGGCCGTTTTCAATCAGCAGCCAGTGGTCGGGCCGCCAGCGCACCGCGGCGGAATCGATCGCGCCCCAGACCGGCGCAGCGGTGAAGTCGAGCAAGTCACCGCGCAGCGCGAGGCGGGCGGGCGGCTTGGCGGTGTGCGCAGTCTTCACCATGCAAATGCCTCAATGCGCCTCGGCGCGACGAGGCATGCCGCGGCTGGGGAGCTGGCGCGCCACATCGCGCACCTGCTCGCGCAGCCAGCGGCCCGAAGCGGAAGCGTGCGTGAGTTCATGCCAGAGTTGGTAATAGGTCAAAGGAGGAAAAGGCACCGGGCAACGCACGATGCGCACTGGCAGCGCGTCGATGTAACGCGAGCAAAACTGTTTGCCTGTAGTCAACACCAGCAAGCTTTGCGCCACCATCAGAGGGATCAAGCTGAAATGCGCGCTGCGCACCATCACGTCGCGCCGCACGCCGAGCGAAGCGAGGTGCTCATCGATCACGCCGGGCGACGCACCGTGCACGCCCGCGTGCAACGGCATCGGAGCCACGTGCTCACAGGCCAGGTAGCGCTCCGGTGACCAGGCACGGGTGGTCGATGTGCGAAGCAGCGGGTGGTCTTCGGCGACGAGGCAGACGATCTCGTCCGACATCAGCCGCCCCAGGTGCAGCTCTTCCGGTGGCTTGAGCCAGTTACCGATCACCAGGTCGACTTCGGCGGCGGCCAAGCTGCGGCGGTAGTCGAACTCACCCGACAGCGGCATCAGCTCGATGCGCACCTTCGGTGCCACCCGCTTCAGATGCGCCACCAGTTCCGGCAGGAACAACGGGTCGAGGTAGTCGCTGGCGGCAATGCGGAAAGTGGCGCTGCTGTCCAGCGCCTCGAAGCCGCGTTGATGGGCACGCGGACTGAAAAGCCGATCTGCGTCTTGCAGGATGCGCGTGGCGGGTTCGAGCAAACGCAGTGCGGTCTCGGTCGGGGCCATGGCATTACCGGCGCGCACCAGCAACGGGTCAGCGGTCAGCGCGCGCAGCCGCTTCAGCTGGGCACTCACGGCGGGCTGCGTACTTTGCAAACGCATGGCAGCCCGAGAAACACTGCGCTCGGTAATCAAGGTCTTCAGCACCCGAATGAGGAAGATCTCGATCTTGTCGAAGTCCACACGTTGCGTCATACGCCACCTTGAATACGCGGTATGCGCTTGACTGTATACGCTGAACTCGGAAATCGGCTAACTTCGTACGTCGTCTCACCCCGTCGAGCCCCTATGTCTACACGCCCTATTCGCTTCTTCCACCGCGGCGCCATCACCGAGGTGAGCGGCGTCTCCCCTACCCGCAGCGTGCTTGATTGGCTACGGGAAGACGCACTGTGCAGCGGCACCAAGGAAGGCTGCAATGAGGGCGACTGCGGCGCCTGCACCGTCGTCATTGGCGAGACAGCCGCGCCCGGCGATCCAGCCGCTGTGCGCGGCCTGAGCCTGCGCAGTGTCAACGCCTGCATCCAGTTCTTGCCCACCTTGGACGGCAAGGCGCTGTTCACCGTGGAAGATCTGCGCGCCATGAACGCAGACCAGCTGCACCCGGTACAGCAAGCCATGGTCGAGTGCCACGGCTCGCAATGCGGTTTCTGCACCCCCGGTTTCGTGATGTCGCTGTGGTCGGCCTATGAGCACCATCAGGCCTGCGCAACGCAACCCAGCCGTCAACAACTTGCCGACGAACTCTCGGGCAACCTGTGCCGCTGCACCGGCTACCGGCCGATCCTCGACGCTGGGCAGCGCATGTTCGCCTTGCCCACTGTCGCGCTCGACACCGCACCGGTGCTGCGCGCATTGAAGACGTTGGCAGACGAAGCCACTTTCAGCTACGCCGCCGATGCAAGCGGCCACCACTTTCACGCACCGAAATCTCTGGCTGAACTGGCACGGCTGCGCCGTGCCAATCCGAATGCGCAACTGCTCGCCGGTTCCACCGACGTGGGCCTGTGGGTCAACAAGCAATTCCGCAATGTGGGCGACATCGTTTACGTGGGTGACGTGGCCGAGTTGAAGCGCGTCACACTCACGCAAGATGAACTTTTCATCGGTGCGGGTGCGTCGCTGGAAGCCGGTTGGCGCGCCTTGGCTCGGCACGCGACATCGCTCACCGATGTGTGGATGCGCTTCGCTTCACCGCTGATCCGCAACGCCGGCACCATGGGCGGCAACGTGGCCAACGGCTCGCCGATTGGCGACGCTGCGCCAGTGTTGATGGCCTTGGACGCGCAGATCGAACTGCGCTGCGGCGAGCAAGTTCGCCGCATGCCGCTGCAAGACTTCTACACCGGCTACATGCGCAACCAATTGGCCCCCGGCGAGTTCGTACAGGGCATGGCGGTGCCGGTGTCGGCATTCCAAAAAACATTGCGCGCCTACAAGATCAGCAAGCGTTTTGACTGCGATATTTCGGCTGTTTGCGCAGGCTTTGCGCTGGAGCTGCGCGACAACACCGTCGCCCACATTCGACTTGCTTTTGGAGGCATGGCGGGCACAGTGAAACGCGCTGCCGCCACCGAAGCGGCGCTGCTGGGGATGGCTTGGGATCAGCGCACGGTGGACATCGCGAAGGCCGCGATGCTCGCAGACTTCGAACCGCTGTCCGACATGCGGGCCAGCGCGGCCTACCGCATGCAGGTGGCGCAAAACCTGTTGCAGCGCTTTTGGTTGGAAACGCGCAGCAGCAAGCCTCTGGCGTCGACTGAAACCAGCGTCTGGAACGACATGGCGGCGGCGCGACTGGCCGATGAGGTGACGCTGTGAACGCGCCGATGCCCCCTGCCCTCTTGGCTGACTCCGTTGCCCCGAAAACTGGCGCGCAGGTAGGCATCAGCCGCCCGCATGAGTCGGCTCATTTACACGTGGCCGGTGAAGCGGCCTACATCGACGATCTGCCTGAACTGGCCGGCACCTTGCACGTGGCCTTGGGCTTGTCGCCGGTCGCACATGGCCAGTTGTTGGCCATTGACGTGGCGAAGATTCGCGCCTTGCCCGGCGTGGTGTGGGTGATGACGGCCGCCGACATTCCGGGGCCCAACGACTGCGGCTCGATCATTCACGACGAACCCATCCTGGCCGAAGGCACGGTGCGCTACTTGGGCCAACCGGTGTTTGCGGTGATTGCCAAAACGCGCGATGCGGCCAGGCGAGCCGCAGCGCATGCAAAGACTGCGCTGACCATCACTCCTTTGCCCGCCGTGCTGACGCCGCGCGCGGCACATGCGCAGGGCAGCTACGTGGTGCCGCCGATGCACCTGAGCCGCGACACGGCGGGCGGTGCGGCGGTTGCGATCAACGCAGCGCCTCACCAACTGCAAGGCACGCTGAGCGTGGGCGGCCAAGAACAGTTTTACCTGGAAGGCCAGATCAGCTACGCCGTGCCGAAAGAAAACGACGGCATGCTGGTTCATTGCTCGACGCAGCACCCCAGCGAAATGCAGCACTTGGTGGCCCACGCGCTGAAGCTGCAAGCCCACCACGTGCAAGTGGAATGCCGTCGCATGGGCGGCGGGTTTGGCGGCAAGGAGTCGCAGTCGGCACCGTTTGCGTGCATCGCCGCAGTGGCCGCACGCAAGCTGAACAAGCCGGTGAAATTGCGCCTGGACCGCGACGATGATTTCATGATCACCGGCCGCCGACACTGTTTTGAATACGACTACCAGGTCGGTTTTGACGAGGCGGGCCGCGTGCTCGGTTTGGAGGTGAGTTTGATTTCACGCGCCGGCCATTCGGCCGACTTGTCCAGCCCCGTCATGACGCGCGCGCTGTGCCACATAGACAACGCCTACTGGCTGCCCGACGTGGCGCTGCACGGCTACTGTGCCCGCACCAACACCCAGAGCAACACCGCGTTTCGCGGCTTTGGCGGGCCGCAAGGTGCCATCGTGATCGAGAACATTCTCGATACCGTGGCGCGGCGCTTGAAGCTGGATGCGCTTGATGTGCGACGCGCCAATTTCTACGGCATCCACTCAAAAAACGTCACGCCGTACGACCAAACCATCACCGACAACATCGTCGATGCGCTGACCACCCAGCTTGAAATCAGCAGCGACTACCGAAATCGGCGCACAGGGGCGGCTGCTTTCAACGCCCGAAGCGAAGTGCTGAAACGTGGCATCGCGCTGACGCCGGTGAAGTTCGGTATTTCCTTCAACGTCAAGCACTTCAATCAGGCCGGTGCGCTGGTGCATGTGTACGCCGACGGCTCGATTCTGGTGAATCACGGTGGCTGCGAAATGGGCCAGGGCTTGAACACCAAAGTGGCACAGGTGGTGGCGCACGAATTGGGCGTGCACTTCGAGCGCGTCCGCGTGACGGCCACCGACACCCAAAAAGTGGCCAACACATCGGCCACCGCCGCCAGCACCGGAGCCGACTTGAACGGCAAAGCAGCGCAAGATGCGGCGCGACAAATTCGCGATCGCTTGGCCGCCTGTGCGGCGCGGCACCGCGGTGGTGATGCGGCATCAGTGCGCTTTGCTGACGACGAAGTTCGCGTCAACGGTGTGGCGTTGGGCTTCGCGGAGTTGGTGCAAATGGCTTACCTGGACAGCGTGCAGCTGTGGTCAGACGGCTTCTACGCCACGCCCAATTTGCACTGGAACAAGCAAACGCTGAAGGGCCATCCGTTTTACTACTTTGCCTACGGCGCGGCAGTCAGCGAGGTGGTGGTGGACACCTTGACCGGTGAGTGGAAATTGTTGCGCGCCGACGTGCTGCACGACGTGGGCCGATCGCTCAACCCCGCCGTGGACATCGGCCAAATTGAAGGGGCGTTCGTTCAAGGCATGGGTTGGTTGACGATGGAGGAATTGGTGTGGCACCCGGTAAGCGGCGCACTGAGCACGCACGCACCGAGCACCTACAAAATTCCCACCGCCAACGATTGCCCCGAGGTTTTCAACGTGCGCCTGTTTGACGGCGACAACGTGCAAGAAACGATTCACCGGTCCAAGGCAGTCGGTGAGCCGCCCTTGTTGCTGCCGTTTTCGGTGTTCTTTGCGATACGTGACGCGGTGTCGGCCGCAGGCGATCACCTAGTCGACCCACCGCTTTCAGCTCCCGCAACCGGAGAGTCGATATTGAATGCGGTGAACGCCGTCCGGACGCGTGTTTGAGTCCCTCGTCGACGCACTTACCCAGCGTCAGCAACACGTTTGCTGAGGCGCAAAAGCTGCTCGGGCGCGGCCAGCCCGCAGTGCTCATTGGCGTCAGCGACGCGCGGGGCTCGGTGCCGCGTGAAGCTGGAACGCGCATGCTGGTCAGCGCAGATTCAACGTTTGGCACGATCGGCGGCGGCCATCTGGAATGGAAGGCGATCGCCACAGCCAGACAGATGTTGATCGTCGCAAGCGCACCATCACACGCTGAGCAGCCCGGGCACTCTCAAAAGCATCTTGAGCATTACGCACTGGGCCCCGCGCTGGGCCAATGTTGCGGCGGGGCAGTCACACTCAGTTTTGAATTGCTCACGCAGGCTCACCTCAACGTGTGGCCGCGCACCGCGCCACGCTTTCATTTGCAGCTGTACGGAGCGGGCCATGTGGGCCGAGCCATTGCCAATTTGCTGAGCACGCTGAACGTCAGCGTGGATTGGATAGACGAGCGCGAGGATGAATTCCCGTCAACTTTGATGCCACCACACATCCGAAAGGTGGCAGTGGACGCCGTCGAAGGCGAGGTGCGCAACGCTCCGGCAAATGCGTTTTATCTGGTGCTCACCCACCAGCATGATCTGGACATGCGCATCACTGAGGCCATTTTGCGCAGAGGCGATTTCGGCTTTTTGGGGCTGATTGGCTCACACACCAAGCACCAGCGTTTTGTTCACCGCTTCGAGGCCAGAGGGATCGCGCCCGAGCAGATTGCACGCATCACCTGCCCTATCGGAATTGCTGGCATCACCGGCAAAGAGCCCGAAGTGATCGCGGTGGCAGCGGTGGCTCAGTTGTTGAGCTTGAACTCGAAAGAGACCGCCATAAAAAAAGCGCCAGCATGACTGGCGCTTTTCGGTGAGCATGAACCAGCACAGCATTTGCGCAGGTTCATCAGGTACAGAAGTTATTTCGGCATGATCACGCTGTCGATCACGTGAATCACACCGTTGTCAGCCACGATGTCAGTGGCGGTGACTTTGGCGCCATCGACCATCACGCCGTTGGCGGTGGTCACGGTCAACTCTGAACCCTGCACGGTCTTGACCTTGCCGGCCTTCACGTCTTTGGCCATGACTTTGCCTGGCACCACGTGGTAGGTCAGTACTGCGGTGAGCTTGGCTTTGTCGGCCAGCAGCGCGTCGAGCTGGGCCTTGGGCACTTTGGCAAAGGCGGCATCGGTGGGCGCAAACACGGTGAACGGACCTGGGCCCTTCAAGGTGTCGATCAGGCCGGCTGCTTTCAAGGCAGTGGCCAGGGTGTTGAAGGTGCCCGCGCCAACGGCGGTGTCAACGATGTCTTTGGCCTGGGCCGACAGGGCAGCGAGCGTCAGGGCAGATATAACCAACAGCTTTTTCATAAAAACTCCATGAGAACAATTAAGGGACTGCAAAGTAAAACCCTGCGGCCCATAGAGTTCGCTCTGGGCAAGAAAGTTCAGGTTGGGAGATGTATTTTTTGGCAACGATTTTTGTGACCACGCAAGCACTTCAAGCCCGTACCGCCCAGCGCAATTTGGCCGAGCTGGAGCGCGGATTGGCGCGCTGTTCTTCGAATGAAGGGCGGATGAATTCAGGTGCCACAGCGGCGTACACGCCAGATCGTTCGCCGCTTTGGAAAGCTTTTTTCACGCGCCTGTCCTCACCCGAGTGAAAGCTCAAAATCGCCACGCGCCCGCCTGGTTTCAGGCACACAGGCAGCGCCGCTAAAAACGCATCGAGCACTGCGAACTCATGGTTCACCGCGATGCGCAGCGCTTGGAACGTGCGCTGCTGTGCCTTTTTGATTTCGACCTTGCGCTCGCCCTCGGGCAGCTTGAGCGGCAGGTGGGCGTTGAGCGTACGGCGCACCAGTTCAGCCAACTCTGAAGTGGTGCGGAGGTATTGGCCTTGCAAGGCGGCCGCCAGCGTCACGGCGTAAGGCTCGTCGGCGTTGGCAATCAACAGCTCACGCAGCTCTGCGCGACCAACGGCCAGCAAAAATTCGAAGGCGCTGACACCTTGCGACGGGTCCAACCGCAAGTCGAGTGGGCCGTCGAGTTTGAAGCTGAAGCCGCGCGCCGGGTTGTCGATCTGCATGCTCGAAACACCCAGATCGGCCAAGATGAAATCGAAGCTGCCTCCTGCCTGCGGTAACAAAGTTTCAATGCCAGAAAAGTTCATGCGCATGACCGTGAGCGCGGCTTCGTCGTGCCCCAGTTTTCGCAGCCGTGCTTCGGTGCGCGGCAGCTCAATGGGATCGACATCCAGCGCGAACACGCGGCCATTCGGCGCCACCAACGGCAGCAGTTCCTGCGTGTGCCCACCGAAACCGAGCGTCGCATCCAAACCCGTTTCGCCTGGCTGCGGTCGCAAAACACCCAAAATTTGCGCAACACAAATCGGGCGGTGCGTGCCGGCCGGTGTTTGTCCGCGCTGCATGACTTTGAGCACCTCGTCCGCATTCGCGGCGGGGTCAAGTTCTTTGTACTTTTCCTCGAACTTTTTAGGGTGCGTGCCCTGGTAACGAACGCGGCGTTTGTGAGCGGGGAGCGGGGGACTGGCGACTGGCGCTGATTTTTCTGGCGGCACGGGCGTCAGGCCGCGGGCAGCACGTGCGCTTTGAATTGCTCACGCAAGCGATTTTTCAGCATCTTGCCGGTGGCGCCCAGAGGAATGGCATCCACAAACACCACGTCGTCGGGCGTCCACCATTTGGCTATTCGGCCTTCAAAAAAAGCTAGCAACTCGCCGCGTGATACATCGGCGCCGGGCTTCTTCACCACCACCAGCAGGGGGCGCTCATCCCACTTGGGGTGAAAGGCGGCAATGCATGCTGCCATCGCCACACTGGGGTGAGCCATGGCGATGTTCTCGAGGTCGATGGAACCTATCCATTCGCCGCCTGATTTGATGACGTCTTTGCTGCGGTCGGTGATGTGCATGTAGCCGTCGGCGTCGATCGTCGCGACGTCGCCGGTCGGGAACC
>JBBRGA010000061.1:0-20114 GCA_038241115.1 Burkholderiales bacterium
ACAAAACCACTGGCAAGCCGCCGTCGGTGAGTTTGGGAATCACCGCTTCACCGCTGGACAAAACCCTGCGCGCAGGCGCACGCGTGCTGTCAAAAGGCACCAGCGGGTTCAAACAGATCAACAGATCCAAGCCTTCGTCCAAGAGCACCGACGCGTGAAGAGTTTTCTTCAGCGCACCGTCGACGTAAAAGCGACCGTCAATTTCGACAGGCGGGAACAAGCCTGGCATTGCAGCGCTGGCCTGCACGGCTTTCGAGATGGGTACGTGGTCCAGACCGGGCTGGCCAAATTCTGCAGAGTCGCCGCTGTCCAGGTCGGTGGCCACCAGCACCAACTTGCGCTTGAGCCGACGGAAATCGTTGGTGCGGCCAGGCGCGCTGAATTGCTGGCGCAGCTGCGTATCGATCATGGCGTTAGAAAAAATGCCGGTGGGCAAAGCGCTGCCCAGGCGCTCAAACGCGGCCATCAGCGAGCCCCGTTTGAAGGCGTAGCGCAAGCCAGCTTGGGCAACCAGCGAAGGCAGCTTGGACAGCCGCTTGGCGTACTCGCCCCAAGCCGGACGCACCAGCACTGCTGGGTCGAAGACATCGGCGCGGCTGCCCGTGTTTTCAATAAACGACGCACACAGCTCGCGCGGCGTGATTCCGTTGGCCAATCCCGCAGCGATAAAGCCGCCGGCCGACACGCCAATGTAGGCGTGAAGCTCGTTGAACTTCAAACCGCTGAGCGCTTCGTCGAGTGCGCACAAAGCACCGATTTCGTAAATCGCACCCAATGGTCCGCCACCGGCAAGGGCGACAGCGATGCGGGGAGAAGTGGGTCGAATTTTGGAATTGGCTTTGGTCATGTGATGCAAACAGGTCGAACTTCGAAACTCCGAAAGAGGACAAATTCAATCCGTCAAAAAGGGCGCCGCAGCGCCCTTTGAACTTACCGATTTGACGATTCAGGCTCGCGCGGGTGCAGCGGCGCGCTTGGCCGCTGGTTTGGCCGCAGCAGATTTGCCAGCCGCTGGCTTGGTGACTGCCTTGGCAGCCGCTTTCACGGCCGGCTTGACAACCTTGACAGCGGGCCTGGGAGCCGCTTTGACGGGCGCCGCTTTGGGCGCGGGAGATGTTTTGCCCATCTTTGCAACTTGTGCACTCAGGCTGTCAATGCGAGCGATCAGCGCGTCCACATCTTTCGACGAAGGCACGCCCAGCTTGTTCAACGCCTTGGAGACGCGCTCTTCAAAAATTGATTCCAGCTTGTCCCACTGCTGGCCCGCTTTGGCGCTTACATCACCGGCCATGTTGGTCATCTTGCTCATTTTCTGGGTCACTTCGCTGATTTTGTCTTCGGCCAAACCTTGGGTTTTCTTTTGCAGGTGAGTGCCTTCTTTGACGAGGGCTTCAAACACTTTGCCGCCTTCTTCTTGGGCCTTGGCAAATGCGCCCAGACCGGCCAACCAAATTTGTTGGGCCGAGTCTTTCACGGTGGCCGCCAGAGCACTGTCGAACAGGCCGCCCGCAGAAGCTGCTTTTTTGTCTGCCATTTGTTTGAGTTTCTTGACCATGGTGTCTTTTCCTTCAAGTGGGTGATGGCGACTCACATGGTGCAAGTGCCCGGGCATCAACTGTACGCAGCGAAGTCGCTGTGCGGCTGGGTGCAAGCTTCTAATGGGCTAGTGAGACGTCTCTATGCTGATTCACATCGGTCAGCAACTTCGAGTGTGCGCCTTCACCTCCTGCTTTGTCGGTCGTAAAAACACCGGGTAATCGCGCACCGCCGTGTCGCGGCCCTTGGTCAAGAATCATGCTGCGACAAACCACAAAACCAAGCCCGCCACCCCAGGAGCAGCCATGCAATATTTCGTGACCGGAGCCACCGGCTTCATCGGTAAACGCCTTGTCAAAACCTTGCTGGAGCGCCGCGGCGCGGTGGTGCACTACCTGCTGCGCCCAGAAAGCGAAGGCAAAGTACCGGCACTTTTGGAATATTGGGGCGTGAGCAAGTCGCGCGCGATTCCGGTCTACGGTGACCTCACCAGCAAGAAGCTCGGTGTGTCGGCTGAAGCCACGCGCGCATTGAAGGGCCAGATCGATCACGCCTATCACCTCGCCGCGGTGTACGACCTCAGCGCCGACGAAGAAAGCCAAGTGCGGGTGAACATTGACGGCACGCGCAACATGGTCGAGTTTGTGAAGGCCATCGATGTGGGCCACCTGCATCACGTCAGCAGCATTGCCGCCGCCGGCCTGTACGAGGGCGTGTTTCGCGAAGACATGTTCGAAGAAGCCGAGGGCCTTGAGCACCCTTACTTCATGACCAAACACGAGAGCGAAAAAATCGTCCGCAAAGAATGCAAAGTGCCTTGGACGGTGTATCGACCTGCCCTGGTCGTGGGCGACAGCAACACCGGCGAGATGGACAAAATCGACGGCCCGTATTACTTCTTCAAACTGATCCAGCGCATGCGCCAGTTGCTGCCGCCGTGGATGCCCAGTGTGGGCTTGGAGGGCGGGCGCATCAACATCGTGCCGGTGGATTTTGTGGTGGCCTCGCTGAACGTCATCAGCCACCAAAAGAACGACCTCAACAAAAAGTGCTTCCACTTGGTAGACCCAAAGGGCTACCGAGTGGGCGACGTGCTGGACATTTTCAGCAAAGCCGCGCACGCGCCGAAGATGAACCTGTTCATCAATGCCGCGCTACTCGGCTTCATCCCGAAAAGCGTGAAAAAGGGCTTGATGGCTTTGGCCCCTGTGCGGCGCGTTCGCGCCGCCGTCATGAAAGACCTGGGCCTGCCTGACGACATGCTCACCTTCATCAACTTTCCCACCCGCTATGACTGCCGCGAAACCACCGCCGCGCTCAAAGGCAGCGGCATTGAATGCCCGCAGTTGGGCGACTACGCCTGGCGCTTGTGGGACTACTGGGAGCGCCACCTCGACCCGGCGCTGCTGATCGACAAGTCGCTGCGCGGCGCGGTCGGTGGCAAAGTGGTGCTCATCACCGGCGGCTCATCGGGCATCGGCCTGGCGGCAGCCGCCAAATTTGCCGAGGCTGGTGCCATCACGGTGATCTGCGCGCGTGACCCGGTAAAACTGGCCGAAGCCAAAGCCGAAATCGTGGCCGCCGCGGGCAAAGACGCCAAAGTGGTCACGTACTCGGCCGACATTGCCGATGAGGTCAGCTGCAAAGCATTTGTCGAGCAACTGAATGCCGATTACGGCGGCGTGGACTACCTCATCAACAACGCCGGTCGGTCCATTCGCCGCGCCATCGAGGCCAGCTACGAGCGCTTTCACGACTATGAGCGCACCATGCAGCTCAACTACTTTGGCGCGCTGCGCATCACCATGGGTTTGCTGCCCGGCATGGTGGCCAAACGCAAAGGCCACGTGGTGAACATCAGCTCGATCAGCGTGCTGGTCAACGCTCCGCGCTTCTCGGCTTACGTGGCCAGCAAAGCCGCGCTTGACGCCTGGACCAGCTGCGCCGCCAGCGAATTTGCCGACCAAGGTATCACCTTCACCACCGTCAACATGCCCCTGGTGCGCACCCCCATGACCGCGCCCACCAAA
This sequence comes from Burkholderiales bacterium, assembly GCA_038241115.1. GTDB lineage: Bacteria > Pseudomonadota > Gammaproteobacteria > Burkholderiales > Burkholderiaceae_C > JANYJJ01. The sequence goes on from JBBRGA010000061.1 coordinate 3,567, forward strand.
ATCTACGACAACATGCCTCTGCTGAGCACGGACGAAGCCAGCGACCTCATCGTGCAAGCCTGCGTCGACAAACCCGTGCGCGTGGCCACGCGCTTGGGCATCTCGGTCGAGTTGCTGCACGCTGCGATGCCACGCATCACGCAGATTTTGATGAACACCACCTTCCGCATGTTCCCCGACAGCGCGGCGGCCAAGGGCGACAAGGCCGGCAAGGTGACGCTGTCACCCGAGGCCATTGCGATGGCGCAGATGATGCGCGGGATTCACTTTTAACTGGACTTGTTTGCGCGCGTCACAACCCGGCTGCGATCAGTTCAGTGCAATGGGGGCGGCAGCGACTGACATTCGTCGAACAGCCGCACGGTACAGCGCGCACAAACGTCTTTGTCCAGACGCGTGAAGATGGTGGCAATGGCGGCGCGTTTGGTGGCAAAAATGTGGTCTGCGCCCAGCGCGTTGATGTAGTCCACCCGCTTCCAAAACGCCAGCACTTCCGGGCGCGGGCGGTGGAAGTAAAGGTCACCGCCTTGTGCGCGCCGCGCAATCAACTCGGCGTGCCACAGATCGGCAGCGGCAGCGTCAATGAAGTTCATGCTTTTCGCCATGACCAGCAAATGCTTCGCAGCACCAGGGCGCGAGCGCAACTCCCGAAGGGCGTCTGACACGTGCGGCACCGCACCGAAGTAAACCTCGCCTTCCATGCGGATCATCTTGAGTTGCGGGCACTCGGCCAGCGCATTGCTGGAGGGCGCCGCTGTGGTGTCAGTGCCCAGCACCACAAAGGGCCGGTCAGACGTGCCGGGCATGCCAGACGTGCCGGACACGCCAGCACTTACCGGTGTTGTCGGTGCATCAAACCCCATCACGCGAATGGGTGGCCGCGAGGTGCGGTGCAAATACACCACCAGCGACAACATGGTGCCCAGCAAGATGGCCATCTCTAAGCGGATGCTGATGGTGGCCAGCGCGGTCATGGCGGCAATGGCAAAGTCGGCATGGCTTTGCCGCCACAGCTTGTTCCAGCCCGGCACGTCAAATAACGACCACGCCACCAGCAGCAGCAGCGCCGCAATCGCAGGCAAGGCAATCAGCGACAACAGCGGCGCGGTGAAGGCCAACAACAGCAGCAGGAGCACTGCCGAGAAAACCGCCGCCAACGGTGTGCGCGCGCCAGCCTCCAGGTTGGGCATGGACCGGTTCACGGACCCGCAAGCCACGTAGCAAGAGAAAAAGCTGCCCACGATGTTGGCCGCGCCTTGCCCGCGAAATTCGCGGTTGGCATCGATGGCTTGGCCCGAACGCATTGCCACTGTTTTGGCCACCGAAATGGACTGCCCCAGCGCCACGATGGTCAACGCGAAGGCGATGGGCAGCAGCTCGAAGAGGCTGTCGAGCTTGACCCCGGGCCAATGAAAGGTGGGCCAAATGGCCGGTATGGGGCCGACCACTTTGACCCCGCCGCCGAGCAGCGCACTGCTGTTCAGCCAAGCGGCCAGCGCGCTGCCGGCGACCAGTGCCATCAGCATGAAGGGCCAGCGCGGCAGCAGGCGCTTCATCAGGACCGCCAAGGCAAAAGTGCCTGCACCCACGAGCAAGGACGATGATGCGGCGGACCCCAAGTTCTCGCGCAGGTGCCACAGCAAACCAGCGGTTCCGTGCTTTGCCGGCGAAGCCAAGCCAAAAAAGTCGGTGAGCGAGTGCACTGCAATCAACGCCGCGGCGCCCGTCATAAAGCCGCGCAGCGCTGACGGTGAAATGAAATTGGCGGCCGATCCCAAGCGCAACACGCCCACCAGCCACTGCATCACGCCGACCATCAAGGTGACTATCAATGCGAGTTGGATATAGGCCGGTGAGCCGACCACTGCCAGCGGCGCCAGCGTGGCAAATAGCGCCAATGAATTGGCATTCGTGGGACCCGTGACCATGTGCCAGCTCGAGCCAAACAGCGCGGCCACCACGCACGGCAACAGCGCGGTGTACAGACCGTACTCCGGCGGCAGACCCGCCAGAGAGGCAAACGCAAAGCCCTGCGGCAGAACCAGCAGCGCGCTCAGCATGCCGGCAATCAAATCGGCCCGAAGCGTCGTGGAAGAAACGCCGCGCACCCAAGGGCCAAAGGCGCGGCTGAAGAAATCAATCATGGGCTTTGATTGTGAGTGCCTCGCGCCCTGCTGAGGGCGTTGGGCGTGATGGTCACGTGATGGCCACGTGATGGCCACATGCCCTCCGAGCCAGCGCTTGGTGGCCTACAGTCTCACGCTCAATTCCCGACCGAGCTTTTTTCAACCCACCGCACCGCCCCCGAACATGAAAACCACCTTGGCCGTCGTCGCCGTTATTGCCTTGCTGGCTGCTGCCTTTTGGCTGTGGACACCTGACCTGAAGCGCGCACCTTTGGAAAAGAAATACCTGCGCTCCAAAGCCGACCTGATGGACGTGGCTGGCACGCAACTGCATGTGCGAGACGACGGCCCGAAGGCCGCGCCTGCCATCATCTTTCTGCACGGTTTTGGCGCGAGCCTGCACACCTGGGAGCCGTGGGCCCAGGCCTTGGCGGCGGACTGGCGCGTGATCCGCTACGACCAGCCCGGCAGCGGATTGAGCCCGCCCGACGCCACCGGCATCTATACCGACGCTCGTGCACTGCAATTGTTGGAAGCGTTGATGGATCAATTGGGGGTGCCGCGCGCCACGCTGGTGGGCAACTCCATGGGCGGTCGTATCGCGTGGTCTTTTGCGGCGCGACAGCCGCAGCGTGTAAATCAATTGGTGTTGATATCGCCAGACGGATTCGAGAGCCAGGGTTTTGCTTACGACAAGCCCGCTCAAGTGCCAGCGGTGTTGGGCTTGATGCGGCAGGTCTTGCCGCGCCCCGTGTTGCGCATGAATCTGGCGCCAGCCTACGCCGACCCCAAGGCGCTCACCGACGAACTCGTCGACCGCTATTTCGACCTGCTGCGAGCGCCCGGCGCGCGCGAAGCCATGCTGCAACGCATGCGCCAGCATGTGCTGCAGAACCCGGTGCCCTGGCTGCAAAAAATCACCGCACCCACGCTGCTGCTGTGGGGCGAAGACGACAAGCTGATTCCGATTGCCAATGCGGCCGACTACACCCGCGCCCTGCCCGACTCCAGGTTGGTTCGGTTGACCGGCTTGGGTCATTTACCGCACGAAGAAGACCCGGCGCGGTCGCTGGTGCCGCTGCGCGCTTTTCTAGACCAGAAGCAGGCTGCGGGCCTGCCAGCGCCGGCCAAATAAAACTCTGCAGATGGGAGCGGACTCGAGCGTTCCACCTGTGGGCATGCGCCATCTGAAAATGACACCACACATGAACAAACTCACTCACTTGTTGCGCCTGACCAAACCGGCGCGCCTCAAGATCATGCTGATGGCCCTGTGGAGGCTTTTCAAGCATCCGCAAACGCCTCGCGCTGCCAAGTGGATGGCCATCGCGGTGCTGGCCTATGCCATCAGCCCGATTGACCTGATTCCGGATTTCATTCCGGTGATCGGCCTGCTCGACGACCTGATCCTGGTCCCGCTCGGCGTGGCGATGGTCATCAAGCTCACACCCAAACCGCTGTGGGAAGCCTGCCTTCGTGAAGCCGAAAGCTCTAAAGAAAAACTGCCGCGCATGTGGTGGGGCGCTGCGGCCATCGTGCTTATTTGGGCACTGGCGATTGGCTTGTTTGGGTGGTGGGTGCTTCGCTTGCTGGTCGCACCATGAACGCGAGCCAACGCAATGCCGTGGCGATGTTGAGTCTGATGTTGTGCGCTGCGTCGTTGCGCGCCGCAGAACTTGAGGCCACCGTCACGCGCGTGGTCGACGGGGACACCGTTTGGCTGCAGGCCAACGCCACTTCAGACGGTAAAGCGGCCAAGCCGTTCAAGCTGCGCCTGCAAGGCATCGATGCGCCTGAGAGCTGCCAAGCCTGGGGCCATCAGGCCACATCGGCACTGACCGAGCGAGTCCTGCACCAACGCGTTCAGGTTCAAACCCGCAGCAAAGACGACCACGACCGAACGCTGGGAAATATCCGTTTGCAAGGCGAAGACATCAGCGCGTGGATGGTGAGCCAAGGTCATGCATGGAGCTATCGCTACCGGCGCAGCGCTGGGCCTTATGCACAACAAGAGCAAGAAGCAAAAACCGCTGGGCTCGGTTTGTTCGCAGACCCTTCGGCCCAGGAACCGCGCTGGTTCCGCAAAGCGCACGGACCTTGTGGATGACGAGTTCAGTCAAGCAGAAAGCTGCCGCTATCTGGCTCGGCTACATTGCGGTGGGCTTGGATCAGGCCCTTGAATGCAAACTTGTCTCGCAGCGCTGATCAAGTTGATTCAACGCCATTTCAGCCTACTCAAGTCATCACGAAAGCAGTTCAAAAATGAAGCTCATTCCAACCTCACAAATTTTCTTTGGCGCTTTGCTCGTGCTCACCGGCACAGCCGCGCAGGCGCAGGCGTTTGATGCGGTTCGCATCTTCGGACCGGTCGACGCCGCTGGCAAGGGCACGATTGGTGCGGCGGTCATCAACAGCCCCGAATTTACGGGCTCCAAGCAACGCAGAACCATGCTGCTGCCTTTGCTGGATTACCGCTGGCAAAACGGCTTTTTCGCAGGCACCACCAACGGCGTTGGCTATTTGTTCAGCACCGCGCCCGACATCCAGTACGGGCTGCGCGTCACGGCAGACTTTGGGCGAAAAGAGAGCAGATCTCCGGCGTTGGCCGGCATGGGCGACATCGACGCCGCAGCCGAGTTCGGCGGCTTCTTCAACTATTTTGTTTCACCGCAAATCTCACTCACCTCGTCGCTGCGTTATGGCTCCGGCAACGACAACAAAGGGATGGTGGTTGACTTGGGGGCCAACTACTCCATGCAGGTTGCACCACAGTGGCGCGGCGCAGTAGGCGTCGGCACCACGTTCGCCAACAGCAACTCCATGCAAAGCCGCTTCGGCGTGACGCCCGCTCAATCAATCACCAGCGGCTACGCGCCTTACAGCCCAGGTGCTGGTTTGCGCGACGCCCGCATCAGCGCCTCGGCCAACTACTTCTTCAGCCGTCAAGTGGCGATCACCGCCGCCGTGAGTGCCAGCGCTTTGTTGGGCGACGCGAAAGACAGCCCGGTGGTGCGCAGCAAGTCGGCTGTGTCGGGAGTCGTGGCGGTGAGTTACGAGTTTTAAGACGATGCGCACCTGGCTGCTTTGAGGCCGCTGCGCTGTCTAGGCAGCCAAAGTCGCCAGCCATGTATCGGCATGGGTCACTCCCACGCGACCATGCTGCGCAAGGTTTCGCATGCTGGCCACAGCCTGCGACGCTTTGGCCGAAGCAAAACTGCGCACTTCGTGAACGCCTGAAAAGTTCGTCACATTTTCGCGCACCAAGTCAGTGGCGTACTGCGCGCGCCACCGGTCGGCGTCCAAGTCTGTTGCCGCCAAACAAGGTTTGGGAAACCCGCCTCGGGTCATCACACGCGCCATGGCTTGCAGGGCCCTAACGCCTTGCACTTCAATCAGCTCGCGAACAGAAAAAGGATGCAGACGCCTGCTGAAATAACGCCCCGCCAACCACTCACCGCCCTGACGAAAGGTGTCATGCGCGCACTGCCAGTGACCAGCATCGCCTGGCCTTCACTGCGGCCATCCCACGCGCCCTTCAGGAAGTTTTTTCATTCGCGCAATTTGTGGATTTCATCAAACACCACCAGGCGCGATTTGGGCGCCCCTGCATCAGGGATGACTATTTCAGCGCTGACTGGAAAATAGTCGGGTCTTTTACTGATGAACACTACTTCCGCATCAAGGTGCTCTTGCCGAACATCGACTCGACCAAGTCCACCGCCACTTCGGCGGTGGCGTTGCGAACGTCAAGCGCCGGGTTGAGTTCCATCACGTCCAGCGACGCGAGGCGGCCAGTGTCGGCAATCATCTCCATGCACAACTGCGCCTCGCGGTAAGTCGGGCCGCCCTTGACGGTGGTGCCCACGCCGGGGGCGATCGAGATATCGAGAAAATCAACGTCAAAGCTCACGTGCAAATGCGTGTTGGCATCTAACGTGGCCAAGGCCAACTCCATGGCGTGGCGCATGCCCATCTCGTCGATGTAGCGCATGTCGAACACTTCCAGATCCATGGCGTGCACGAAGCGCTTTTCACCCGCATCGACGCTGCGTATGCCAATTTGGCGCACCCACTTGGGATTGATGGCCGGCACCACGCCGCCGATCTCTATCAACTCTTTGGGGCCGTGGCCGCACAGACAGGCCACCGGCATGCCGTGGGTGTTGCCGCTGGGGGTCAGGATGTTGGTGTTGAAGTCGGCGTGCGCGTCTAGCCAGAGCACGCGCAGCTTCTTGCCAGCGTCGCGGCAATGGCGCGCCACCGCGCTGATGGAACCGACACCCAAACAGTGATCGCCACCCAACAAGACAGGCAAGCGGCCAAGCGTCAATTCGGCGTATATCGCGTCGTGCACGGCGCGGTTCCAGGCCACCACTTCTGCCAAGTGACGATAGCCGTCCACTGGCGGTAACCAAGGGTTGGCGGGCCCACTGAGGTTGCCTCTGTCCAGCACTTCCAGGCCGTGGCTTTGCAGCACGCTGACGATATTGGCCACGCGCAGTGCCTCGGGTCCCATGCTGGAACCGCGACTGCCCGCGCCGATGTCGGTGGGTGCGCCGATGAGACTGATCTGGGTGTTCATAGATTGCTCATTGCATGTTCATTGAGTGCTGACTGAGTGTTCGTCGAGTGTTCCGTCAGCGCGTTCTCTCGGGGCTGATTTGGATTCAAATATCAACAGCGAACTCACCCGTCTGCGTGGGCGGCGCATCAAATCCGTATTCGGCCGACAGCACGTCCCACGCTTCTTCGGCGGTTTCAACAAAGCAGAACAACTGAACGTCGTGCGCTGAAATCATGCCGGTCTCAATGAGCACATCGAAGTTGATCAGGCGTGTCCAAAAATCGCGGCCAAACAGCAAGATGGGTCGGCGGCGGCACTTGCCTGTCTGGATGAGCGTCATGGTCTCGAACAACTCATCGAGCGTGCCAAAACCACCCGGGAAGCAAACCAACGCGATGCTGCGCATCAAGAAATGCATCTTGCGCAGCGCAAAGTAATGGAACTGAAAGCACAGTTCCGGCGTGATGTAAGGATTGGGCTCTTGCTCGTGCGGCAACACGATGTTCAAGCCGATGCTGCGCCCGCCGACTTCAAATGCGCCGCGGTTACCGGCCTCCATGATGCCGGGACCGCCACCGGTGACCACGTGCACGGGCGTGCTCATGTCGCGCGTGCGGCTGGTGACGATGGCGGCAAAGCGCCTGGCTTCTTCATAGTAGTGCGCCATCTGCACTTGCATCTCAGCGCGCTTGATGTCGGCGAGCTTCACGTCGGGGGCGTGGATCGATGCGTGAGCTTGAGCCAACAGCGCAGCAGCGGCTTCGTGCGAAGCAATCCGCGCGCTGCCAAAAATCACGATGGTCGACTCAATGCCTTGCTCGCGCTGGATCAGTTCTGGCTTCAGCAGCTCGAGCTGCATGCGCACCGGGCGAAGCTCATCGCGCAACAAAAACTCGGTGTCGGTAAAGGCCAGGTTGTAGGCGCTCTCTGGCCCTTTGTAGCGTGAGGTCGAGGCGGCGTTGCCGACGTCTTCTTGCGCGCTGGGGAAGTTGCGAGCGGTGAGTTCAGTTTTGATGTCCATGAAGGAAAGCTTAACGGCTGTGGGGCTTGTCGCGGTCGTGTGCCTGGGGGCCCAACAGCGCGGCAAAGTCAGCCAACAAAGCAGGCGTGCTGGCCATCAAGGAGCGGCTGTCGAGCAGGCCGCGCCCATCTCGCGCGTGCACCACGGCACCGGCTTCACGCAACAGCACGATGCCGGCAGCGGCGTCCCAAACGCCCATGTCGTGCTCCCAAAAAGCATCGATGCGTCCGGCAGCCAAATAAGCCATCTCCAGCGCCATCGAGCCCGAGCGCCGTACGCCGCCCAAACTTTGCAACACACGGCTCAACTCGCCCATGTACTGCGGCATGCGCGGGCTGGTCGGCTTGGGAAACACAGTGGCTGCCATGGCGGAAATTGCGGCGCGCGGTGCAGCGCAGCGAATGAAATTGCCGTTAAGCACGGCACCGCGCCCGCGAAGTGCGCCAAAAAACTCATTGCGACACGGATCAAAGACCACTCCCAGCACAGGCTCGCCCTCTTCCACCAGGGCGATTGACACGGCGTACTGCGGATAGCCGCGCAAGTAATTGGCGGTGCCGTCTAGCGGGTCGACGACCCACATTGGCTTGCTGTGGTGCGAGGCGTCCGCCCACGTGCGTCCACCTTCTTCGCCCAGAAAACCGTGGTCAGGAAAGTGCTTCAACACCACATCACGGATCAGCGCTTCTGCCTCAAAGTCAATTTCGCTGGCCACATCACCGGGTTGCTTTTGCGTGATGACGACTTCGGCCAGTCGCGAACGTGAGGCCAGCAGGTGCGTTCCCGCTGCATAAGCCGCTTGCTCGGCCGCCTTGGAGGCTTTACTGAGGTCGATCATGGCGCGGTCGGTTGGGCCACGTCCGGAGCGATGCGTGTGCCATCACGTGGAACCCAAGTTGGGTTTGGACAAGCGGTGCACGTAGTCATGCTGCGCAGTGTTGATGGTCGAGCAGCGGTATTCGACGGGTCGATCGCCAAAGCTCAACGCGGTTCGCCGAACCTGCAGGGCCGGAAGCCCCGCCGGCAAACCCAACACGCGGCCTACCTGGCGGTCAATCAGCACGCCTCGCGCGCGCTCCAGCGCCCGCACCACGCTGATACCGAATTCAGTTTGGTACATCTGATAGATCGTGCCGCTGCGCTCACGCATGCGCTTTTCGGTCAAGCCTTTGAACAGCGCCACTGAGATGGTGAGGCGGTCATAGATGACTGCCCGGCCTTGCAGCAGCAGCCGGTTTTCAATTTGAAAGACCGCATCACCCGCGCGCAATTGCAAAGCCTGCGCCGCTTCTTCGTCGGAGCGCATGCGCTCGAACGACACCAGATCCACGCTCGGCACCTCGTGCAAGCCGTCTGCTCGCTCCACATGGAAAAACTGGAACAAAAAACGGTCGGCGCTGTGACTGGCCACAAACGTACCGCGGCCTTGACGACGCACCAACAAATGCTCAGCCGACAGCTCATCTACCGCCTTGCGAAGCGTGCCTATGGAAACACCGAACGCGCTTGCCAATTCAGTTTCACTGGGCAAAGAACTGCCTGGTGGGTAAGCGCCACCTTCAATGGCGGTGAGCAAGGCGCGCTTGACCACCCGATACAGCGGCATGCCAGCCGATTCAGGCGCAATGGCGGCGAACGACGGCAACTCGGCAATGGACAACGCAGCTGGCATTGGACTCGAATATACATTCAAATCATTCAGTTGTCCTGAATCACTCAACTCATCTATATGTTTTGTTTGACAGCGCGAAACGCTTCACTAAACTTGCGCTGCTTAAAACTCACACACAAATCAAGAGAGGTATTTGATGATTCATTTTGTACTGCACGACGCGCGCGACACAGTCGCGGTGGTGGTGGTGGAAGGCGTCAAAGCGGGCACCGCGATGACGGGTTGGGTCATGGACGACGACCGCATGATTCAAGTCAACGCACTGCAAGACATTCCCATCGGCCACAAGGTGGCACTGGCCGACATGGCCACCGGCGACACCGTGCTGAAGTACGGCATTGACATGGGCAAGGTGGTGGCCCCCATCAAAAAGGGCGAGCACGCGCACGTGCAAAACATCAAGACCAAGCGTTGGTGAACCCTCTGCGCCAAGCGGCGCAGTTCGCAGGGCCACAAGCTCCATCGCGTCAGCGACACACCAGCAGCACATCGGCAACGCGGCAACGCGACCGCCAAGTCACGTAAAAAAAGGCACCTCATGTCCATCGTTTCCAAAGACACAACTTTCCTCGGCTACCGGCGCGAAAACGGCCGCGTGGGCATCCGCAATCACGTCATCATCTTGCCGCTGGACGACCTGTCCAACGCCGCGGCCGAAGCGGTGGCGCACAACATCAAGGGCGCGATGGCGATCCCCCATCCGTACGGCCGCCTGCAATTCGGTGCCGACCTGGACCTGCACTTCCGCACGCTGATTGGCGCAGGCTGCAACCCCAACGTCGCGGCCGTGGTCGTGATTGGTATTGAAGACGGCTGGACGCAAAAAGTGGTGGACGGCATCAAGACCACCGGCAAGCCAGTGATCGGTTTCGGCATTGAAGGCCACGGCGACCACGACACCATTCTTCGTGCCAGCAAAGCTGCGCGCGACTACGTGCAGTGGGCCAGCGAGAAACAGCGCGAAGAGTGCGCCATATCTGAGCTCTGGGTGTCCACCAAATGCGGCGAAAGTGACACCACCAGCGGATGCGGTGCCAACCCCACCGTGGGCAACGCGTTTGACAAGTTGCACCCTTTGAAGACCACGTTGTGCTTCGGTGAAACCACCGAGCTCACCGGCGGCGAGCAAATCGTCGCTGCGCGTTGCGCCACCGATGCAGTGCGTGAGCAATTCATGTTCATGTTCAACCGCTATCAAGACGTCATCAACCGCCATAAGACCAGCGATCTGTCCGACTCTCAGCCGACCAAAGGCAATATCGCGGGTGGCTTGACGACCATTGAAGAAAAGGCACTCGGCAACATCCAGAAAATCGGCAAGAAGTGCACGGTTGACGGCGTCATCGACAAGGCCGAGCCGCCCACGCACCCCGGCCTGTGGTTCATGGACTCCAGCAGCGCAGCCGCCGAGATGGTCACGCTGTGCGCGGCGTCGGGTTTTGCGGTGCATTTGTTCCCCACTGGCCAAGGCAATGTGATCGGCAACGCCATCGTGCCGGTCATCAAAATTTGCGCCAACCCGCGCACCGTGCGACTCATGAGCGAGCACGTTGACGTTGACACTTCGGGCCTGTTGCAACGCGAAATCACGCTCGACCAAGCCGGCGACCAATTGCTGGAATGCATGCTGCGCACCGCCAACGGACGCCTTACGGCCGCTGAAGCCTTGGGACACCGCGAGTTTGTTTTGACGCGCCTGTTCGAGAGCGCATGAGCTCAGCCGGCGGCCAACCCATGCGCATCGTCATCACCGAATTCATGGACGGGCCGGCCGTGGCGCAACTCGCGGCTGTGCACGACGTCTTGTACGACCCGAAGCTGGTCGATGACGTGGCGCGCATGTTGGTTGAAGCTGCAGGCGCGCATGCGTTCATCGTGCGCAACCGAACCCAGGTTCGAGGCGAACTTTTGGATGCGCTGAAGCATTGCAAAGTGGTGGGCCGCTTGGGCGTGGGTTTGGACAACATCGACGTGGCCGCCTGCGAGGCGCGCCACTTGCAGGTGATTCCTGCCACCGGCGCAAATGCCTTGAGCGTTGCCGAATACGTGGTGGCCAGCGCCATGATGTTGCTTCGCGGTTCCTACCAAAGCACACCCGCCGTCACGGCAGGCCTGTGGCCGCGCAATGCGCTGAGCAGCGGCCGCGAGGCAGGCGGAAAAACGCTCGGCCTGGTGGGCTTTGGCTTCATCGGTCAACTCACCGCCAAGCTGGCCCAGGGAGTGGGCATGAGCGTGGTCGCGTTCGATCCGGTGATGAACGCAGAGCATCCTGTATTTACACAAACTGGCGTGCAGTGCCTGAGCCTGGACGCGCTCACCGCATCGGCCGACGTCGTCAGTCTGCACGTGCCCTTGCTGCCTTCCACGCGCGACCTTTTCAATGCGGCACGCATTGCCGCCATGAAGCCAGGCGCGGTCCTCATCAACACAGCGCGTGGCGGTGTGGTGGACGAGGAGGCCTTGGCCGCGGCGCTGAAATCGGGCCACCTGGGCGGCGCGGCCTTGGACGTGTTTGGCACCGAGCCTGTAGCAGCAAGCAACGCATTCGCAGGCTGCCCCAACCTGATCTTGACGCCGCACATTGCGGGCGTGACAGCCGAGGCGAATGAGCGAGTTTCCAGCATGATTGCCAGTCGGGTGTTGCAAGCCCTGGCTTAGCGCCAACAGTTTTCTCTGCCCCGAGAACGAGAAAAAGACTGAGTTCAGGCGGAGATGGTTTTCCCATCTGACCTGAGGTGTCGAAGGCGGCCCTGAGCCAGCTTTTTCCTTGCCCACCAAAAGGCGAATGCGCCGCTAAAAAATCAGGATTCCCATGCCCCAAATCACTCTCGAAGAAGCCCGAACCCTTGTCAGCCATGCACTGCGAAAAGCAGGCGCAAATCCGCAGATGGCCGACTCCACTGCACGCGCTTTGGTGTTGGCCGAAGCGCAGGGTTTGGCGTCGCACGGCTTAAGTCGCGTAGGCCAATACAGCACGCACTTGCGCAATGGCCGCGCCAACGGGGCAGCCGTCCCTGCGGTGTTGAACGGCAAGGCCGCAGCCGCCATCGTTGATGCTCAGGAGGGCCTGGCATTTGCTGCGTGCGACCTTGCGGTGGCCGAGGCCATACGCCGCGCGGGTGAATGCGGCATTGCCATCGTCGGCGTCACCAACAGCCACCACTGCGGTGTGGTGGTGGACCACCTGCGTGCCGCGGCCAACGCCGGCATGGTCGGCCTGGGTTTTGCCAACTCGCCTTCAGCGATGCCCGCAGCAGGCGGCAAGCACCCGATTTTCGGCACCAATCCAGTCGCCGCAGTGTTCCCGCGGCGCGGTGCCGATGCGCTGATGATCGACCTGAGCCTGAGCGAAGTGGCACGCGGCAAACTGATGGTGGCGGCCAAGGCCGGACAGTCCATCCCAATGGGCTGGGCGCTTGACAAAAACGGCCAGCCCACCACCGACCCGCAAGCCGGCATGGACGGATCGATGCTGCCCCTGGGCGCGGCGTCATCGCCCAAAGGCGCGATGCTGGCCTTGATGGTGGAACTGCTGGTCACGGCACTTATCGGCGCACAGTTCGGCTTCGAAGCGTCGAGCTTTTTTGTGGACGCCGGTAACCGCCCGCGCATCGGGCAGACCTTCATCGTCATCGACCCGGGCGCGATGGCGGGCCGGGAATATTTTCTGGACCGGATGGAAGTGCTGGTGGCTGAAATGCTCAGGGACGACGGCGTGAGATTGCCCGGAGCGCGGCGCGAGGCGCTGCGACGCGCGGCCGAAACGGGTGGCATCAACGTCAGCGACACGATGCTGGAAAGCTTGCGCAAGGCGGGCTAGGACGCCCCTCAACGCGGACAAGCTATTTTGTGGCGGGCATCACCACTGTCGGGTTAAAAGTTGAACGAACTCAACTGCTTCGCGTCGTCGGCTTGTTCAGTTTTGGACTCATCGCCCGGGAAAGTAAGCGGTTTTGCCAGATCGACGTGCAAATCGGCCCCAAACCAAATCGACCGATAGATCACACCAGTGCTTGCGAATCGGTTCGGTATGACTGGTCTAACCGGACAGTGGTGCAAATGAGGGGTGCTGCAGCCTCGTCGCCCGGCTCAACCCAAGTGCGCCGCCGCCAGCAACTCCCGCGTATACGCCTGCTGCGGCGCCGCAAACAGCGCCTCGGACTCGCCTTCTTCCACCACGTCGCCGTTTTTCATCACCATCACGCGGTGCGACATGGCGCGCACCACGGCCAAGTCGTGGCTGATGAAGACGTAGCTCATGCCGTAGCGGCGCTGCAAATCCGCCAGCAGCCGCAGCACCTGCTGCTGCACCGACACGTCCAGCGCCGAGGTGGGCTCGTCCAGCACCAGCACCTCGGGCTGCAGCACCACGGCGCGGGCGATGGCGATGCGCTGGCGCTGGCCGCCACTGAATTCATGCGGGTAGCGTGGCAGCACGCCGGCCACGCCAAAGCGCTCTGACAGGCCCACCTCGTCCAGCATCTCCAGCACCCGCGCCGTGCGCGCAGCCTTGTCCAGCTCGGGCTGGTGGAGCGCCAGACCCTCGCCGACGATCTGGCCGATGCTCATGCGCGGCGACAGGCTCGCAAAGGGGTCTTGAAACACCACCTGCATGCGCTTGCGCATGGCCCGCAGGTGCCGGCGGTCGGCGTTGTCGATGCGCTCACCGCCCAGGCTGACCGAGCCCGATGACAGCCCCTGCAAGGCCAGCAGGGCCATGCCCAACGTCGTCTTGCCGGAGCCCGATTCGCCGACGATGCCCAGCGTCTCGCCGCGCCGCAGCTGCAGCGTGGCGCCCTTGACGGCCTGAAACTGGCGCGTGCCAAACCAACCTTCCTTGAAGGCAAAGCTCACGGCCAGCGCGTCGGCTTGCACCAGCACCGGCGCATCGTCCGCCACCGGCTGCACCACACGCTCTGGGCGGCTGGCCAGCAGCTTCTTCGTGTAGGCGTGCTGCGGGTCCGCAAACACCGTGGCCGTGGCGCCTTGCTCCACGAGCTTGCCACGCTCCATGACACCGACGCGGTGCGTGAAGCGGCGGACCAGGTTCAAGTCATGTGTGATGAAGAGCAGCGCCATGCCCATCTCGGCCTGCAGCTCGTCCAGCAGGGCCAGGATCTGTGCCTGGATGGTGACGTCCAGCGCGGTGGTGGGCTCGTCGCAGATCAGCAACCGGGGCCGGCAGGCCAGCGCCATGGCGATCATTGCGCGCTGGCGCTGGCCGCCGCTGAGCTGGTGCGGGTAGACGTCGACCCGCTTGTCGGGCTCGGGGATGCCGGTGCGCGCCAGCAGCTCGATGGCGCGAGCCCGCGCGGCGTTGGGGCGCAGCGCCTCGTGCAGCTCGAGCACCTCGCCGATCTGGTTGCCCACCGTGTACAGCGGGTTCAGCGCGGTCATCGGCTCCTGGAAGATCATGCCGATGCGGCTGCCGCGCAGGCTTCGCATCTGCGGCTCGGTGGCCTGCACCAGGTCTTGCCCGTCGAAGCGAATGGCCCCCGTGGTGGTAGCCGCATCCACCAGCCGCAACACGCTGAGCGCGGTGATGCTTTTGCCCGAACCCGACTCACCCACCAGCGCGAACTTTTCGCCCGCGGCGATGGCAAAGGACACGTCGTTGACCACCGTGCTGGCGCCGAAGCGCACCGTCAGGCGATCCACTTCCAACAAGGGTGCGGCCATGCTCAGGACTTCCGGGTGTCGAAGGCGTCGCGCAGCGCGTCGCCGATGAAGGTCAGCAGCAGCATGGTCAGCACCAGCAGCACAAAGGTCGGCGCGATGATCCACCACGCGTCGAGCTGGTTCTTGCCCTGCTTGAGCAGCTCGCCGAGCGACGGCACGCTGCTCGGCACGCCCAGGCCCAGAAAGTCCAGCGAGGTCAGCGCCAGAATCGCGCCACTCATGCGAAAGGGCAGGAAGGTGATGACCGGCGTCAGCGAGTTGGGCAGCACGTGGCGCACGATGATCTGCGTGTTGCTGAGGCCCAGGGCGCGCGCCGACTTGACGTACTCAAGCCCCCGGTTGCGCAAAAACTCGGCGCGCACGTAGTCCGACAGCCCCATCCAGCCCCACAGGCTCAGCAAGACCAGCAGCAGCAGCAGGGACGGCTCGAAGATCGACGCGAAGATGATCAGCAGGTACAGCTCGGGCACTGAACCCCAGATCTCGATGAAGCGCTGCAACACCAAATCGACCTTGCCGCCGAAGTAACCCTGCACCGCACCAGCGGCCATGCCAATGAGCGTGCCGGTGAGCGTGAGCGCCAGCGCAAACCAGATGCTGACCCGAAACCCGTACAGCAGCCGCGCCACCATGTCGCGGCCGTTGCCTTCGGTGCCCAGCCAGTTGGCGCCAGTCGGTGCCGCCGGCGGCAACGCGTTGTCGAAGTAATCGGTGGACGTGGCCGAATGCGGGTTCAGCGTGATCAGCGCCCAGTTGCCGGGTTGGGCCAGAAGTTGCGTGATGAACGGGTCTTTCCAGTCGGTGGCGGTGCCGAAGTCACCCCCCAGCGTCTGCTCGGTCGGGTTGCTGAACATCGGCGCGTACCACTGGCCGCCGATGCGCGCGACGAGCGGCCGGTCGTTGCTGAGCAGCTCTGCAAAGGTGGCGGTCACCAGCATCGCCACAAAGAGCCACAGCGAGACATAGCCGATGCGGTGGCGCTTGAAACGCGCCCATGCCCGCTGGTTGGGCGACATCGGCGGGGCCGCGGGCAGCGGGTCGGCGGCCGGGTTCAGCGGCGTGGCGCCGGGAGACAGAACAGAACTCATGCACTCGCTCCTTACTTGGCCACGCTGCCAAACTGCACCCGGGGGTCGACCACCAGGTACAGCAGGTCGGACACGAGCTTCACCACCAGCGCGATCAGCGTGAAGAGATACAGCGAGCCCAGCACCACCGGGTAGTCGCGCCGCACCACGCTTTCATAGGCCAGCAGGCCCAGGCCGTCCAGCGAAAAGAGCGTCTCGATCAGCAGCGCGCCGGTGAAAAAAGCGCCCACCACCGCCGCCGGAAAGCCGGTGACCAGCGGGATCAGCGCGTTGCGGAAGATGTGCTTGTAGAGCACCCGCTGCTGGCTCAACCCCTTGGCGCGCGCCACCAACACATACTGCTTGCGAATCTCTTCGACAAAGGTGTTCTTGGTCAGCAGCGTGACCACTGCAAAACT
>JBBRGA010000062.1:0-20080 GCA_038241115.1 Burkholderiales bacterium
AGTCTAGCGCAGCCTCCAGTACATCGACAGTACAGATGATGCTTGCGGAATCTAATCTGTACCGATGACAATATCAGTACATGAAGTTCATCGCGACACACAACGCCGCGTCGCCGCTTGCGCTGATGCGTCGGGCCGACACCTCGCTGACCGAGCAGCTCGCTGCCCGGTTTGCCGATCCGATACGCCAGCGCCTGTTGTCGCCGGGTGCGCGACTGCCCTCGGTGCGTGAATGCGCACGCAAGCACGGCGTGAGCGCGTCCACCGTGGTGGCGGCGTACGACCAGCTGCTGGCGCAAGGCTTGGTAGAGGCGCGCAAGCAGCGAGGCTTTTATGTTCGTGAAACGCGACCTTCATCAGCCGCCACGGCGCTGCGTGCGCTCAACGCAGAACACGCGCAACCAACGCCGCCGCTGTCGCCACCGCTCTTGCCACGCCTCCTGCCACCACCGCTGAGCGCGACCGCCCTGGTGCGCGGCATGTTCCAGCCGCCGGGTGCGTTGCCCATGCCCGGGCTGGGTTCCCTGCCCGCGGACTGGCTTGATCTGCCTTTGCTGAGCAATGCTCTAAAGCGCGTCACCGCAGGTACGTTGCTTGGCCCACTGAGCTTGCAATACGGTGAACCGGCAGGCGACATGAGGCTGCGCCGCGCGTTGTCGGTGCAACTGGCTGAATTGGGTGTGACGGCGCAACCCGATCAAATCATCACCACGCTGGGTGCCATTCATGCGTTGGATGTGGTGACGCGCACCTTGCTCCGCGCCGGTGACTGTGTACTGGTGGACGAGCCCGGCTGGCCGGTGGAGTACGCGCGCCTGTCGGCCATGGGCCTGCGCGTGCTGCCAGTGCCACGCAATGAGGCAGGGCCCGACCTGGCAGTGATGCAAAAGCACATCGACGCGAACGGCGCCAACCCACCGCGCCTGTACATCACGGTGTCGGTGATGCACAACCCGACCGGCGCTTCGCTGTCTTTGGCTGCTGCGCACCGCGTGTTGGAGCTGGCCAAACAAAACAATCTGAACATCGTCGAAGACGACACTTACGCATATTTGGCGTCAAAACACCTGCCGCGTTTAGCGGCGCTGGATGCGCTGGAGCGGACGATTTACATCTCGGGCTTTTCTAAAATTTTGGCCCCGAATTGGCGCGTCGGTTTTATTGCCGCGCCGCCGCATCTGACCGAGAGGTTTGTGGACACCAAATTGCTCAGCACGCTGACCACACCCAGCATCACCGAACAAGCGTTGGCGCAGTGTCTAGAGAACGGACTGCTGCGCCGCCATGCCGAACGCGTGACGCTGCGCTTGGACGCGGCGCGCGCCCGCGTCGTGAAATTGGCACAGGCCCACGGCTGCACTTTTGCCGCACCAGCGCGTGGTTTGTTTGGCTGGGTGGATTTGGGTGCCGACACCGAGCGACTCGCGCGAGCGATGGGCGAGTCGGGCTGGCTTCTGGCCCCTGGCTCGTTGTTTTACGCCACGCCAAGACCGACAAGCTTGATGCGAGTCAACTTTGCCACCACGCAAGAAGCACGGTTTTGGAAAGCGCTGAGCGCGGCACGCGAAGGCTTGAAATAAGCGGCACGCACAAAGCTGAACTGAAAAACAAGCGAAGTACGAGATGGAGCCAAGCTGAGAAACCGTTAAGCGCACATGGAGTCATCGAGCATCAAAAATCGATGAACAACCTGTTTTTAGATTCATGCGACAACAGTGTTGTGTGTGCCGCAAAGCAAAACGCCAACCGTGTCGGCTGGCGTTTTGCTTTTCACTTTTTGTGGTTGGGGGGGCAGGATTTGAACCTACGACCTTTGGGTTATGAGCCCAACGAGCTACCAGACTGCTCCACCCCGCGACTGAGCCTATGAGTATAGCAGTAGTTCAGCGTGCGTGCTGAGTTCACAGTCCCGCAGCTTGCAGCGTCTGACCGAATCGCAGGATGTCTTGATAGCCCACGACACGTGCCACTTTCACTTCTTGTCCCTGCGCATCGAAAAATAAAATGCCCGGCGGACCGAACAAGCCAAATCGCTTTAGCAACTCGCGGTCAGCCGGGTTGTTTTGAGTGACGTCGGCTTTCAGCAGGATGGCGCCACGCAGTCGCGCTTGGATCGCCGGGTCGCTGAATGTGAACGCTTCCATTTCTTTGCACGACACGCACCAGTCAGCATAAAAGTCCAGCATGACTGGTCTGGCGGCAGCGGTCAGGGCGGCGTCCAACTCGTTCACGCTGCGCACCTTGGTGAATGACAAGGCGCCCTGGGTTGATGACTTGTCCATCCACTGTGACCACGGCCGCAACGGATCGGCGCCACCACTGGCTGCAGATGTCCATTGCAAGAGTCCCACAGCAGCCAGAGTCACCGCCATCGCTGTTCGTGCAGTGCGCGCACCTGTGTGCGTCGCGCGCCAAAGTAAGGCCGCCGCCGTCAACGCCAAAGCGCCCCACAGCACCATCGACATCCACGAGGGCAGCACGGGTTGCACCGTCCAAACCGCCACCGCCAAAAGCAAGAGCCCAAAGAAACGCTTCACATCGCTCATCCACGCGCCGGTTTTAGGCAACCAGGCACCTGCGGAAGCTCCGAGCAAAATCAGAGGCACGCTCATGCCGCTCGCCAAGGCAAACAATGCCGAACCGCCCAAAGCGACATCTTTGGTTTGGCTCAAAAAGACCAGCGCCCCTGCCAAGGGTGCGGCAACGCAAGGACTGACGATGAGGGCCGATACGCCGCCCATCAAGAAAACGCCCGCGACACGGCCTGCAGGAAGGCGATTGGATGCTTGCGTCAACCGACCCGTGAGACCCGCAGGCAATTGCAGTTCGTAAACGCCAAACATCGACATCGACAACAACACGAGTCCGGCTGCAAACACCCCTAGAACCCACACGTTTTGCAGGGCCGCAGCCAATCCTTCGCCGGCGAGTCCTGCCGCCACACCCAGACCCGTGTAGACCGCAGCCATGCCGAAGGAGTAACTGGTGGCTAACAGCAAACCTTTGCGACGGGATACAGAAGCGCCCTGTCCGACGATCAACGCCGACAAGATGGGCAACATCGGCAAAACGCAAGGCGTCAGCGACAGTAAAACACCTGCGACGAAAAAGACGCCGATGACTGTCCAGAAACGGCCCGAAGCAAGAGCCTGGTCGATAAGCAAACTGTCGGTTGCAGAAGCGGTATTGATGCCAGCGGTGCCGACAGGCGCGACCTTTGGGTCGCTCGATGTTTGAATGCTGGAAAAAGCAGTTACATCGCGTCCCGAATTGACCGTGACGCTCCCGTCTCCACCGAAGCCAATCAAACCGACATCAGCGGTCATCTGAGACGGCGGATAGCACAGACCTTTGTCGGCGCAACCCTGGTACGTGACAGTCAATTTGAATCGAGGCGCAGCCTGCGTCACCGGGATGGCGATGCGGATCAGGTCGCGATGGGTTTCCACCTGCTTCTGAAAAGTCTCGTCAAATTTAACTTTGCCTTGCGGAACTTGCGCGGCACTCAAAGTGGCGTCGATGGCTTCAAACCGGAACTGTTCTCGATAAAGGTAGTAGCCCGGCGCAACCTGAAATTCCACTTCGACCACGCGCTCACTTTGCACGCGCGCGGTCGATTTGAAGGCCACTTCAGGCGCTAAGAAATCATCCGCCGCGCATGCAGCAGCACCGGCCAACAAGCAGACGGCCACCACAATGTATTTCTTCACGGCGCTGAAACTCTTCATGTATGACAGACCCTGGACGCGGAGGTGGGTTCCATTTTGGCGGTGAACACACGACGGAAGCCGAGTGAAACGTCGGCCCAATGAAAAAAGGCCAGCATTTGCCGGCCTTTCCGATTTGTCGCGTCTTGCCGATTATTTCGATCTGATTCGTGTGACGCGACTGGACTAAGTGGCCGACTCTTCAGCACCTTCGGTCGCGGCAGCTTCGGGCCGGTCAACCAACTCGACAAACGCCATGGGGGCGTTGTCACCAACTCGGAAACCCATTTTCAGGATACGCGTGTAACCGCCTGGTCGGGTCTTGTAACGGGGCCCGATGACGTTGAACAATTTGACGACCACATCGCGATCCCGCGTGCGGTCAAAAGCCAAACGACGGTTCGCCAGCGTCGCCTCTTTGGCCAAGGTGATCAACGGCTCGACGACACGCCGCAACTCTTTGGCTTTTGGCACCGTGGTTTTGATCGCCTCATGCGTGATGAGCGAGTTGCACATGTTGCGCAACATCGCAAGCCGGTGAGAGGAGGTTCGATTGAGTTTGCGGAGTCCGTGACGGTGACGCATGGTTTTGTTTCCTGTTGCTTACTTGATAACTAACTTATTGAACTCCGGCCGTATCAGGTACCGGTGTTTGCAAGATCAAACTCAGCATGTTCTTCGTCGACTTGTGTATGTGTCGACGATTTCTCGCTGGTCTGTCATTGATGTGTAGTCTGCTTACTGGGCAACTACTTCTTGGTCGCCACATTTAACAGTCGATTTGTTACATGCGACCACACTGCCATATTCAAATTAGCGCTTGTCCAAGCCCTGAGGAGGCCAGTTTTCCAAGCGTGCACCAAGGGCCAGCCCGCGAGACGCCAAAACTTCTTTGATTTCGTTGAGCGACTTGCGACCCAAATTGGGGGTTTTGAGAAGCTCTGTCTCGGTGCGCTGGATCAGATCGCCGATGTAATAAATGTTTTCGGCCTTCAAACAGTTGGCCGAACGTACGGTCAGCTCCAACTCATCAACAGGCCGCAGCAAGATTGGATCGAACTGCGTGCTGCGTGGACTTTCACGCTCGATCATGCCCGCGAGGTCACTGCCTTCCAATTGCGCAAACACCGCCAGCTGTTCTACAAGAATCTTGGCAGATGCCCGGATAGCCTCCTCGGGTGAAATTGCACCGTTGGTGTTGATCTCCATCACCAGCTTGTCAAGGTCGGTACGTTGTTCAACGCGTGCGGTCTCGACGGTGTAGCTAACGCGAGCCACCGGCGAGAACGACGCATCCAAAACAATGCGCCCAATGGACTTGGTGGGCTCGTCACCAAAGCGGCGCATCGTACCGGGAACATAACCACGTCCTTTTTCGACCTTGATCTGCATATCGAGCTTGCCGCCGTGCGAAAGGTGGGCAATCACATGATCAGGATTGATGATCTCGACGTCGTGAGGCGTCTGAATGTCGCCCGCCTTCACCGGACCCTCGCCCTCCTTGCGCAAAACCAAAGTGACCTCGTCGCGGTTGTGCAAACGGAAAACCACACCCTTCAGGTTGAGCATGATGTGTACGACATCTTCCTGCACACCATCGACAGTTGAGTATTCGTGGAGTACACCCGCAATTGTCACTTCGGTAGGCGCGTAACCAACCATCGATGACAACAAGACTCGGCGCAACGCATTACCGAGAGTGTGGCCGTAGCCTCGCTCAAACGGCTCTAACGTAACCTTCGCGCGGTTCAATCCGAGCGGTTCAACGTGGATGGCTTTGGGCTTGAGCAAATTTGTCTGCATGAGGTCTTTCTTTCAATACCCTCGGATCGTTACACCGATAAGGCTGAGGGACCGATGGGCGATGGCGCGTGCGCCACCGAACTAAAAACATGAGGCCGTGCGGGGTCGCCGAAGGAAACCCGCACAACACAATCAAACATCAGCGGGAGTACAGCTCGACGATCAAAGCTTCTTTGATATCCGCCCCAAATTCATCGCGGTCAGGTGTTTTCTTGAAAACCCCTTCCATCTTGGAGGCATCGACCTGAACCCAGGCCGGCATTCCCTGACCTTCCGCCAGCTTGATAG
Source organism: Burkholderiales bacterium (assembly GCA_038241115.1). GTDB lineage: Bacteria > Pseudomonadota > Gammaproteobacteria > Burkholderiales > Burkholderiaceae_C > JANYJJ01. The sequence continues at coordinate 5,799 of JBBRGA010000062.1, forward strand.
AGTCTGCGATACGGAGTTGCTTTTTCGCCTTTTCGCGAACCGACACAGCATCACCAGCTTTGACCAGGAAAGATGCAATGTTGACAACTTCCCCGTTGACTGTGATCGACTTGTGCGAAACAAGTTGACGAGCTTCGGCGCGAGTTGAGCCATAACCCATGCGATACACCACGTTGTCCAGACGGGACTCCAAAAGCATCAACAGATTCGCACCCGTATTACCTTTGCGGCGCTCGGCCTCTGCAAAGTAGCGGCGGAACTGGCGCTCCAGAATGCCGTACATGCGTTTGACTTTTTGCTTCTCGCGAAGCTGCAAACCGTAGTCCGAAGTACGCGTGCCCGATGTACGGCCGTGCTGGCCTGGCTTGCTGTCGAATTTGACTTTGTCACCAATAGGACGCCGAGCACTTTTCAGAAAGAGGTCGGTGCCTTCACGGCGTGAGAGTTTGCCCTTGGGGCCTAAATAACGTGCCACGTTGCTTCCTTGGTTGTTCTGACGCAGGCAACAGACCGAAGTGCGGTGCTTGCGCGAGTCTGGCGAGTGTTCTTATGGGCGCTCAGACGGTGGGCTTCAACCGCAACTCACCCGTTTGAGTGGAGCCACGGAAAAATGTCGGCACTGCCGCTAAGGCAGGCCGACAAGGTGAAACAGATTCAGATGCGACGGCGCTTTTGCGGACGGCAACCGTTATGAGGAACCGGCGTGACATCGGAGATCAGATTGATTCGAATTCCCAGCGATGCCAAAGCGCGAACCGATGACTCACGACCAGGGCCGGGGCCCTTGATACGCACATCCAGATTCTTTATTCCTTGCTCCTGAGCCGCACGGCCGGCGACTTCAGCGGCGACCTGCGCGGCAAAAGGCGTGCTCTTGCGAGACCCTTTGAAACCCTGGCCACCGCTCGATGCCCACGAAAGCGCTCCGCCTTGGCGATCGGTGATGGTGATGATGGTGTTGTTAAACGACGCATGGACGTGGGCAATGCCGTCTGCAACGTTCTTGCGGACTTTTTTGCGCACGCGTTGGGCGGCGGTATTTGGGGCTTTAGCCATATGGACGCTCTCTTTGACTTGTCTTTTTAACTGAAATCTAGGCCCGACTGCCGCCTGGGACTCTGTCTGGACTCACAGCACCGAAGCTGGAAAAGCGATCAAACAGATTACCGGCAGGAGTTGGCGACTACTTTTTCACCAAAGCGCCAGATTTGCGAGGCCCCTTGCGTGTTCGCGCATTGGTCTTGGTTCGCTGACCACGCACTGGCAAACCACGGCGGTGGCGAAAGCCGCGGTAGCAACCCAAATCCATTAACCGCTTGATATTGATGGACATCTCGCGGCGCAAATCGCCTTCGATGGTCATGCGACCAATTTCTTCCCGAATCTTTTCAAGGTCGCCGTCCGTCAAGTCTTTGACTTTGCGATCTAAGGGCACACCGCTGGCAACGCAAATCTTTTGCGCTGTGGTGCGGCCTATGCCGTAGATGGAAGTCAGACCAATTTCGGTGTGCTTGTGGGGCGGAATGTTGATACCAGCGATACGTGCCATGGGCGTCCTCTATTGCGTTCTTTGCGTGACAAGCTAATCTAAGCCAGAGACGACTTCGTTTTAGCCTTGACGTTGCTTGTGACGTGGGTCTGTGCAAATCACACGGACCACACCCTTGCGACGGATGATCTTGCAATTCCGGCACATCTTCTTTACAGAGGCTGCAACTTTCATACTTTTCTCCTGAGCCTGTTCAAGGCACTACATCGATCAATTCAACAAAACCCACAACGGAGTTCAATATTTATTTTGCCCGGAATACTATACGTGCACGAGTCAAATCGTAAGGCGTCAACTCAACGGTTACTTTGTCACCCGGCAAAATACGTATGTAATGCATGCGCATCTTTCCCGAAATGTGACCCAACACAACGTGACTGTTTTCCAGCTTCACTCGAAAAGTAGCGTTGGGAAGATTCTCAAGAATCTCACCCTGCATCTGGATAACGTCGTCTTTCGCCATGCGTTCGTTTCTATTTCTCTGCGTTTTAACTTCGGTGCACCATGGGCTCGCTCAAGTTGCCTTGAAGTTAGCCTTTTTAAGCAATGATTCGTATTGCTGGCTCATGACATAACTTTGAACTTGTGCCCAGAAATCCATCGTTACTACTACGATAATCAACAACGACGTTCCACCAAAATTGAAGGGAACGTTGTACTTCAAAACTAAAAACTCGGGCAACAAGCACACAGCAGTGATGTAGATGGCCCCCGCCAATGTCAATCTTGAAAGTATCTTGTCGATGTGCTTTGCCGTTTGTTCGCCCGGCCGAATCCCTGGGATGAAAGCACCGCTCTTCTTCAGGTTGTCTGCTGTCTCACGGCTATTGAAGACCAAGGCCGTGTAGAAGAAACAAAAGAAAACAATAGCTGCCGCGTAAAGCAACACATAAATCGGTTGACCTGGAGAAAGCAGGCCCGCCAAGTCCTTGAGCCAACGCATTCCATCGCCCGTGGCGAACCATCCTACAGCGGTCGCTGGTAAAAGTATGATGGACGAAGCAAATATCGGCGGAATCACACCCGACATATTCAGCTTCAGGGGGAGGTGCGATGACTGCCCACCATACACTTTATTTCCTACCTGTCGTTTGGCGTAATTGACCAAAATCTTTCTTTGACCACGCTCGACAAAGACGACTACAAAAGTCACCATGGCCACAACCGCCAGTATCAACATTGCAGCGATGATGCTCATCGCACCTGTACGGATCAACTCAAAGAAACCGCCAATCGCGCCTGGCAGACCGCTCGCTATGCCTGCAAAAATAAGTATCGAAATACCATTTCCCAAACCGCGCTCGGTAATCTGCTCGCCAAGCCACATCAAAAACATAGTTCCAGCGACCAAGCTCACCACAGCCGTCAGTCTGAATCCAAAGCCGGGACTTATGACCAAGCCTTGCGATCCTTCGAGTGCCAGGGCGATACCCAAGGATTGGAAAAGCGCTAACAGCAACGTTCCATATCGGGTGTACTGTGTGATTTTTCTGCGACCCGATTCACCCTCTTTCTTCAACGCTTCGAGCGTCGGCACCACATAGGTCATCAACTGCATGATGATCGATGCAGAGATATAAGGCGTTATTCCCAGGGCGAACACAGTGAACCGCGAAAGCGCACCGCCGGAAAACATATTGAATAGACTCAATATGCCGCCAGCCTGACCCTTGAACAATTGGGCGAGTTGATTCGGGTCAACGCCAGGCACTGGAATATGCGCACCCAAGCGGAACACAACCAAGGCGAGCAACAAAAACGTCAGGCGGCGACGCAGGTCACCGAACTTGCCGCTCTTTGCCAATTGGTTCGCGTTCGTTACCACAGCTCAATATCAATTAAGAAAAGTCAGTTCAGGAAAATCAAAGCTTCGCAAATCAAGTGACTGAACCACCCAGGGCTTCAATCACCGTTTTCGCGCCAGCGGTTGCAATAACGCCTTTGAGCGTCAACTTGCGAGTCAACACACCGGTTTTGATCACTTTCACGACCTTGGCAATCTCACCCACCAACCCAGCCTGCTTTAACGTCAGCAGGTCGATCTCATCGACGCCCAAACGCTCTAGGTCGGTCAAGGTCACTTCCGCATTGAACTTGAGCAACTGTGACTTGAAACCACGCTTGGGCAAACGACGCTGCAAAGGCATTTGTCCGCCTTCGAAGCCCACCTTGTGATAACCACCCGCACGAGATTTCTGGCCTTTGTGGCCACGACCGGCAGTCTTGCCTATGCCAGAGCCAATGCCACGACCCACACGACGCTTGTAGTGTTTCGAGCCGTCGGCTGGCTTGATGCTGTTCAGTTCCATATTTGTCCTTAATGGGTGAGTACGCAGGAGCAATCGCTCTTACAACACCTTCACAAGGTACGAAACCTTGTTGATCATGCCGCGCACGGCAGCCGTGTCTTCCAGCGTGAATTCGCTGTTCAACTTACGAAGACCCAAGCCACGCACCGTCGCGCGGTGAGACTCACGCGTGCCGGCGATGCTGCGAACCAATTTGACTGTCAGTGTGCCAACTGCTGTTGCAGCCGAGGCCGTCGATGGCGTTTTTTTATCGGTCATGTTTTTCTCCGTTCCAAGCAGGTCAGTTGAAGATTTGTTCAACCGTCAAGCCCCGCTTGGCCGCAATGTCGGCTGGCGTGCTGGTGTGCTTCAGCGCATCCAGAGTGGCACGCACCAAGTTGTAAGGGTTGGACGAACCCAAGCTCTTGCAAACAATGTCGGTCACACCCATGACTTCGAACACTGCGCGCATCGGGCCACCAGCGATGATGCCGGTGCCTGCTGGTGCAGGTGCCATCAAGACGTGCGAAGCACCGTGCTCACCCACCACCTTGTGGTGGATAGAACCGTTCTTCAAGGAGATCTTCGTCAAGTTGCGACGAGCAGATTCCATGGCTTTCTGGACAGCCACAGGCACTTCTTTGGCCTTGCCTTTGCCCATACCGATGCGGCCGTCACCATCGCCAACAACGGTCAGCGCAGCGAAGCTCAGCGTGCGGCCACCCTTCACCACTTTGGTCACACGATTTACCGCGATCATCTTTTCCTTCAGGCCGTCGTCGTTGCCTTCGGTCTGCATGCGGGGTTGAAATTTTGCCATTTTTTTATTCCTTGTCGTCGCGGATGTCTATGCTCTCGCGCTTCAGCGAGTTGCTTAGAACTGAAGGCCCGCTTCGCGAGCAGCCTCAGCGAGCGCTTTGACGCGACCGTGGTAGGCGAAACCCGCACGGTCAAATGCAACTTTCTCAACGCCGGCCGCCTTCGCTTTTTCAGCGATGCGCTTGCCGATGATGCTTGCAGCCGCGACGTTGCCGCCTTTGCCACTGCCAGCGCTCTTGCCATCGGCAGGCGAGCCAGCAGCCATCTCTTTGCGCACTTCTGCCTCGGCCGTTGAGGCTGTGGCCAACACTTTGGTGCCGTCATCAGAGATCACCGTCGCGTAGATGTGCAGATTCGTGCGAAACACCGTCAAACGGGCCACTCGTTGCACTGCAATGCGAGCGCGAGTCTGGCGCGAGCGGCGGATTCTTTGGTCTTTTTTGTTCAGCATGTCATTCGCCCCTTACTTTTTCTTGGTCTCTTTGATTGAGACTTTTTCGCCGACGTAGCGTATGCCTTTGCCCTTGTACGGCTCAGGAGGACGGATGGCGCGCACTTCCGCAGCGATCTGGCCTACCACCTGACGGTCTGAGCCCTTAATCACAATTTCGATTTGCGTCGGGCACTCAACTTTGACGCCTTCGGGCATGTCTTTACCCACAGGGTGAGAAAAACCAATCTGCAAATTCAGCTTAGATCCCACCGCCTGAGCGCGGTAGCCGACGCCGACCAAACTGAGTTTTTTCTCAAAACCCTTGCTCACGCCGTCCACCATGTTGGCCACAAGGGCGCGCATGGTTCCGGACATGGCATCAGCAGCGACACTTTCGTTCGCTGGAGTGAAAGTCAGCTTTCCGTCGGCATGACCAACGGTCACCAGCACATTCACAGGGCGGCTCAGTGTGCCGAGACTGCCCTTGACACTGATCTGCTCAGCGGACACAGCAACATCCACACCCTTGGGCAAAGAGATGGGCATTTTTCCAACGCGGGACATTTTTCTTTTCCCTTTCTTATGCGACGTAGCAGAGCACTTCACCGCCGATACCGGCTTGACGCGCCTTGCGGTCAGTCATCACGCCCTTGGGCGTGGTGACGATGGCGACACCCAAACCGTTCATCACGTTGGGAATGTCGTGGCAGCCCTTGTAAACACGCAAACCAGGACGACTGACGCGCTCAATACGCTCAATGACTGGTTTTCCCGCGTAGTACTTCAACGAAATTTCCAACTGCGGCTTTCCGGCCTCACCAACAACCGCAAATCCGTCGACATATCCCTCGTCTTTCAAGACCTGGGCGATGGCAATTTTCAACTTGGATGCCGGCATTGACACAGTTGGCTTCTCAACCATTTGCGCGTTGCGAATACGGGTCAACATATCGGCGATGGGATCACTCATGCTCATAAATAAATCTCCTGATCGTGCGTGGTCAAGCTGGCTTACCAGCTGGCCTTGACGATGCCGGGAATGTCGCCCTTGAAGGCGAGTTCACGAATCTTGTTGCGGCCCAAGCCGAACTTGCGGAAAGTACCGCGCGGGCGACCGGTCAACTCGCATCGGTTGCGTTGACGAGTCGGGTAGGCGTTGCGCGGCAGCCGTTGCAACTCCAAACGTGCGGCGTAACGTTCTTCGTCGGACTTTTTAGCGTCGTTCGCTGTGCCCTTGAGCTCGGCGTATTTCTTCGCGAACTTGGCAACCAAGAGGGTGCGCTTTAGCTCGCGCTGAATGAGGGAAGTTTTAGCCACGGGCGCCTCAATTCTTGAACGGAAATTTAAAAGCCGCGAGAAGCGCTTTGGCTTCTTCATCGCTCTTGGCCGTGGTCGTGATACTGATGTTCAGACCACGCAATGCATCCACCTTGTCGTATTCAACTTCGGGGAAAATGATTTGCTCTTTCACGCCGATGTTGTAATTGCCGCGGCCGTCGAAGGCCCGACCCGAAATTCCGCGGAAGTCACGCACGCGCGGCAGGGCGATGGTCACGAAACGATCCAAGAATTCGTACATCTTGATTCCACGTAGTGTCACCATGCAACCGATGGGCACCCCGTCGCGAATCTTAAATCCGGCGATGGCCTTCTTCGATTTGGTCACCACGGGACGCTGACCAGCAATTTTGGTCAAGTCGCTGACCGCGTGCTCCATGACCTTCTTGTCCGAAACCGCTTCGCTGACACCCATGTTCAGTGTGATTTTGCTAATACGCGGCACCTGCATCACCGATTTGTAACCAAACTTGGCCACCAGTTCGGCGGAGATCTTGTCGCGGTAGACCGCATGCAGGCGCGCTATTTGTTGTTCTGCCATGTCAGTAACCCCTTAGGCTTTAATCTGCTCGCCACTGGACTTGAAGATGCGTACCTTCTTGCCGTCGTCGAGGAGCTTGATACCGACGCGGTCGGCTTTGCCGGAAGCGGCGTTGAAGATCGCAATGTTGGATTGGTGAATTGACATTGTCTTGTCGACTACACCGCCGGTGGTCCCCTTCATGGGATTGGGTTTGACGTGTTTTTTAACCAAATTCACGCCTTCCACCATCACGCGCTGCTCGTCCACGCGCTCGGTCACAGTGCCACGTTTGCCTTTGTCTCGGCCGGTCAACACAATGACCTGGTCGCCCTTGCGAATCTTGTTCATTTGCCGTTTCTCAATCTAGGCTCAGAGAACTTCGGGAGCCAATGACACGATTTTCATGAAGCGCTCAGTGCGCAACTCACGCGTGACGGGCCCGAAGATGCGGGTGCCAATCGGCTCCAACTTGGCATTGAGCAAAACGGCCGCATTGCCGTCAAACTTGACCAAGGAGCCATCCTGGCGGCGCACACCTTTTGCGGTGCGAACCACCACGGCGCTATAAACCTCGCCTTTTTTAACGCGGCCCCGAGGCGCAGCTTCTTTGATGCTGACCTTGATGACATCGCCAATACCGGCGTAACGGCGCTTGGAACCGCCGAGCACCTTGATGCACATGACGGATTTGGCACCGGTGTTGTCTGCGACATCAAGTCGCGACTGCATTTGAATCATGTTCTATGTCCCCAACTTGTACCGCTTGACTGCCCGTCTAAGGGGCTCTCTTGCGATCAGTCTTGGGCCCGTAGTCGATTACCGCGAAGCGATAACTTTCTGTTGGGCGGATCTGGGTTCCGTACCCGGTAAAAGACGGGCAGAAATTTCCAGCGAAGTTTTCAATTATGCCTTGCTTTTTAAGGTTCCGTCAAGCACTTCTTTCAACAATTGCGAGGTTGGGCAGATCAATGCGCTTGAGCCTGGCTCAGCATGGTTTCGGCATTGCTCACCTCGAACTTGCCGGGCGCTTCCACGTTCAATGTTTTCACGGTTCCGTCAACGACCAGCATGGAGTAACGCTGTGAACGCAGGCCCATGCCACGAGCCATCAAGTCGAGCGTCAATCCTGTTGCTTTGGTGAAGTCTGCGCTGCCGTCGGCCATCATGCGAATCTTGCCTTGGGCTTGCTGCTCACGGCCCCAGGCGCCCATCACAAACGCATCGTTCACTGAGATGCACCAAATCTCATCAACACCCGCCGCTTTGAGATTTTCAGCGTGCTGAATGAAGCCGGGAACATGCTGCACCGAACAGGTGGGCGTGTAGGCACCGGGCAACGCAAAGATGGCGATTTTCTTCGCGGCAGTGAGCTTCTGCACACTGAAGCTGTTGGGCCCCAAGGTGCAGCCATTGCCTTCAACTTCGATGAATTCTTGGAGCTGGCCTTCTGGAAGCTTGTCGCCAATTTTGAGCATGCTGATCTCTTGGTAAGTTGTTCAGAAATGGGAAACGGCCGGTGCTCTTAGAAGCAAACCGACCGTTCTTAACGGGGCAACTTTCAATACATTTGCCGCACGTCTATCGTTTGACCTCAGACCACGACGGCCTTCTCAATCAAGCGGGTGACGGCCCACGCTTTGGTTTTCGAAATAGGACGGGTTTCCGAGATCTCCACCACATCGCCCATCTTGTATTCGTTGTTCTCGTCATGCGCATGATATTTGCTCGAACGAGCAACAATCTTGCCGTACAGCTCATGCTTGGTGCGACGCTCAATCAGCACTGTGATGGTTTTGGAGCGCTTGTCGCTCACCACCTTACCCACCAAGGTGCGCGTATTTTTTGCGGGCTTGGCAGTTTCAGCGCCGGCTGCTGCAACTGTATTTTGTTCGCTCATTTCGTAGCTTCTTTCTTCTTCTGAGCAAGCACCGTTTTGACGCGCGCAATGTCGCGGCGCGTGTTGCCCAATTGGGTGTGATTACTCAGTTGTTGGGTGGCCTTCTGCATGCGCAGGCCGAAGTGGGCCTTTAACAAATCGGCCACTTCCTTTTGCAGGCCAGCGACATCCTTGGCGCGGAGTTCAGATGCGGTCATGAATTTCTCCGTTCGGGCTCAAGCGCCCACTTGGCGTGCGACAAACGTGGTGCGGAGCGGCAATTTGGCCGAAGCCAACCTGAACGCTTCACGTGCCAGCTCTTCGGGAACACCATTGATTTCGTAAAGCACCTTGCCGGGCTGAATTTCAGCCACGTAGTACTCAGGGTTGCCCTTGCCGTTGCCCATTCGCACTTCGGCTGGCTTTTGCGAGATCGGCTTGTCCGGAAAAATTCGAATCCAAATGCGACCCCCACGCTTGACGTGACGCGAAATCGCGCGGCGAGCCGCCTCGATTTGTCGCGCGGTCAAGCGGCCACGGTCGATAGCTTTCAATCCGAAGTCACCGAACGAAACTTTGGCGCCGCGCGTGGCGACGCCAGTGTTGCGGCCTTTCTGTTCCTTGCGGTATTTTCTGCGTGCGGGTTGCAACATTCTTATTCTCCTTTGGACTCACCCGGTGTGGGCGGCGCGGCCTTGCGCACACGCTTCACTGCGGGAGTCTTGCTTGCGTCACCAGCGGCGTCTGCTGGTTTGGCTGTACTTGCGTCGGCCGGCGCTGCAGCTTGCCGAGGCGTGCCGCGGTCCAAGCCGCCACCAGGACCTCCTGAACCACCGGGCCGACCGCCGCGCCCAACCGGCGCGCCAGGCGCTCCTCCAGGACGTGCGTTGCGGCGCAGACGGCGATCGTCATCGGCACCAGGAGGCGTGACGATGCCGGGCGCGTCACCGTTGGCCAAGCGGTCACCGCGGTACACCCAGCACTTCACGCCAATAATGCCGTAGGTGGTTTTGGCTTCAGAAAAGCCGTAGTCAATGTCGGCTTTCAAAGTGTGCAATGGCACGCGACCTTCGCGATACCACTCGCAGCGTGCAATCTCAATGCCGTTCAAACGACCCGAAGACATCAACTTGATGCCTTGAGCGCCCAAGCGCATGGCGTTTTGCATGGCTCGCTTCATGGCCCGGCGGAACATGATGCGTTTTTCGAGCTGCTGCGTAATGCTGTCGGCAATCAATTGCGCATCGATTTCAGGCTTGCGCACTTCTTCGATGTTCACAGCCACTGGCACGCCCAAGCGGCGTGTCAACTCGGCTTTCAAGCTTTCAATGTCTTCGCCTTTTTTGCCGATCACAACGCCCGGACGTGCCGAGAAAATCGTGATGCGGGCGTTTTTGGCGGGACGCTCAATCAGGATGCGCGAAACAGCCGCGCTCTTCAAGCGAATTTTCAGATACTCGCGAACGCGCAGGTCTTCGGCCAACATGGTCGCGAAGTTTTTGTTGCTCGCGTACCAGCGTGACGACCAATTGCGAGTAACCGGCAGGCGAAACCCGGTTGGGTGAATCTTTTGTCCCATGGTGTTCCTTGAGCCTCAGTTGCCGACGGTGATGTAGATGTGCGCAGTGGGCTTGCTAATGCGGTTGCCGCGGCCTTTGGCTCGGGCAGAAAAGCGCTTCAGCGTGGTGCCTTGCTCTACGAATATCGTCTTGACCATCAGCTCGTCAATGTCGGCACCGTCGTTGTGTTCGGCGTTGGCGATGGCCGACTCCAAACATTTCTTGATGATGCCCGAGGCCTTCTTTTGAGTGAATGCCAGGATGTTGAGCGCATGGTCGACCTTCTTGCCACGAATCAGATCCGCCACCAGGCGGCCTTTGTCGGCAGAGAGGCGGACGCCACGAACGATTGATTTGGTTTCCATCGTTGTCATCCTTACTTCTTGTTGGCCTTCTTGTCAGCCGGGTGGCCCTTGAACGTGCGGGTCAGCGCAAATTCACCGAGCTTGTGGCCAACCATCTGATCTGTCACGTACACAGGCACGTGTTGCTTGCCGTTGTGCACCGCAATCGTCACACCGATGAAATCGGGGAGGATCGTCGAGCGACGCGACCAGGTCTTGATGGGCTTCTTGTCTTTGATCGCCACGGCTTTTTCAACCTTGGCCATCAGGTGGTGGTCAACGAACGGACCTTTTTTCAGTGAACGGGTCATCTCAGCAGCCCCTTACTTTTTACGACGCGAAACGATGAACGTTTGCGTGCGTTTGTTGTTGCGGGTGCGGTAGCCTTTGGTCATGGTGTTCCATGGCGACACGGGCACCTGACCTTCGCCGGTACGGCCTTCGCCGCCGCCGTGAGGGTGGTCCACCGGGTTCATTGCCACACCGCGAACGGTTGGGCGTATGCCCTTCCAACGCTTGGCACCGGCCTTGCCGTATTGGCGCAGGCTGTGCTCCTCGTTGGACACTTCACCGATGGTCGCGCGGCAGTCGATGTGGATCTTGCGAACCTCACCTGAGCGCAAACGAACCTGAGCGTAAGTGCCTTCACGCGCCAGCAAGGTGCAAGCCGTTCCAGCCGAACGCGCAATTTGCGCGCCCTTGCCAGGCAACATTTCGATGCAGTGAATGATGGAGCCCACAGGAATATTGCGGATCGGCAGCGTGTTACCTGCTTTGATCGGCGCTTCCGCGCCGCTCAAAAGCGTAGCACCCACCTCGAGACCGCGCGGGGCAATGATGTAGCGACGCTCGCCGTCGGCATAGCACACCAGAGCGATGTGCGCCGTGCGGTTGGGGTCGTACTCAATGCGCTCGACCTTGGCTGGAATCGCATCTTTGTTGCGCACGAAATCAACCACGCGGTAATGGTGTTTATGCCCGCCGCCTTTGTGGCGAATCGTGATATGCCCGTTGTTGTTGCGGCCCGCGTGCTGAAACTGAGGCTCCACCAGCGACGCTTCAGGCTTACCTTTGTGGAGGTGAGCATGCACCACCTTGACCACAGCCCGGCGGCCGGGCGAGGTTGGCTTGACTTTGATAACGGCCATTACGCGGCCTCCCCAGTAAAGTTGAGCTCCTGGCCCGCCTTCAACGACACATACGCCTTTTTGACGTGGTCGCGGCGACCCATAGAACGACCAAATCGCTTGGCCTTGCCCTTTTGAACCACGGTTTGCACAGACTCGACTTCAACCTTGAACAGCAACTCGACAGCGGCTTTGATCTCAGGCTTGGTCGCATCGCGCAGAACCTTGAACAAAATCTGGTTGTGCTTTTCCGCCGTCATCGTCGCTTTCTCGCTCACGATGGGGGCGATTAAAACCTGAGCCAGACGGTTGGCATTGAATTTCGCGGTGTTTCCGTTGGAAATACTCATGACAGCATCTCCTTGATTTGTTCCATAGCTGCCTTGGTCACGAGCACCTTTTTGTAGTGCACCAATGACAGAGGATCGGCATAACGAGGCTCAACCACCAACACATTCGGCAGATTGCGCGAAGCGAGCAGCATGTTGTCGTCCACCTGATCGGAGATCACCAGCACCGAGTCCAGACCCATGGCTTTGAACTTGGCAGCCAGCAATTTGGTCTTCGGCGAATCAACGGTCAGGCTGTCCACCACGGCCAATCGACCTTCGCGGGCCAACTGCGAGAAAATCGCGGCCATACCGGCGCGGTACATCTTCTTGTTGACTTTGTGGCTGAAGTTTTCGTCGGGGCTGTTCGGAAAAATGCGTCCACCACCGCGCCACAGAGGCGACGAGGTCATACCGGCGCGAGCACGGCCGGTTCCCTTTTGGCGCCAAGGTTTCTTGGTGGAGTGCTTGACCGCTTCGCGGTCTTTCTGAGCGCGGGTGCCTTGACGCGCGTTGGCCTGGAAGGCCACGACGATTTGGTGCACCAAGGCTTCGTTGTAGTCGCGTGCAAACACGGTGTCGGGCGCGTCAACTTTCGACGTGGCCTGGCCCTGTTCGTTGAGGAGCTCGAGTTGCATTACTTGGCTCCCTTCGCAGTTTTCGCGATTGCAGGCACAGCAGCGGCGGCTTCACCAGCGCGTTTCACTTTGACTTTGATGGCGTGACTCACGACGACATGGCCGTTTTTCGAACCCGGCACCGCACCGCGCACCAAAAGGAGCTGACGCGCCTCGTCGATGCGAATGATGTCCAGGTTCTGAGTGGTTTTGGTCACATCACCGCGTTGACCCGACATTTTCTTGCCAGGGAACACGCGACCAGGATCCTGCGCCATAGAAATCGAGCCCGGCACATTGTGCGAACGGCTATTGCCGTGCGATGCGCGCTGCGATTTGAAGTTGTGACGCTTGATCGTGCCAGTGAAGCCTTTACCGATGGAAGTGCCCTGCACATCTACCAATTGACCTACTGCAAACAAACCCACAGGCACTTGCGAACCAGGCCTGTACTCCGCGGCCACGGAGGCTTCGACACGAAATTCTTTGAGGATTTCACCAGCTTCGACACCCGCCTTAGCGAGGTGGCCGGCTTCAGGCTTGGTCACTCGCGATGCTTTGCGCGAACCGAACGCCACTTGAATGGCGCTGTAGCCGTCTGTCTCTGCCGTTTTGATCTGGGCAACGCGATTGTTTGACACATCGAGCACCGTCACAGGAACGGCATCGCCGTCGTCTGTGAAGATGCGCATCATGCCCACCTTGCGGCCCAGCAATCCGAGACGGTTGCTAAGACTCATGTTTTTCTCCAGCCCCTTGAAGGAGCCTTTGTTGAATGCACCCGACAACGATTGGCCGGGCTGACTGTTGAAACCAATGCTTTCGCATCGATTTTATTTGCTTGGGTTTGGTCGGATTGAATTCGACCAACTTCAGCGAAGCCCGCGATTATAGCAGGTGCGCCAGAAAGCGCAACTGCCTCATCTCGCAGACTCGTTTTTATTGCAGCTTGATTTCGACATCCACACCGGCCGGCAGGTCGAGCTTCATCAGCGCGTCCACGGTTTTGTCGGTCGGATCCACGATGTCCATCAGACGCTGATGCGTTCGAATTTCAAACTGGTCGCGCGACGTTTTGTTGACGTGCGGCGAGCGCAAGATGTCAAAACGCTGCATGCGCGTCGGCAAAGGCACAGGGCCCTTGACGATGGCACCGGTGCGTTTGGCGGTATCGACAATTTCTAACGCTGATTGGTCAATGAGTTTGTAATCAAACGCCTTGAGGCGGATGCGGATTTTTTGCTTTTGCATGACGATTCCTTAAAGAGCAGTGCAGCCGGCTTTCGCCTCCAGGCTGCGGGTGTTTGACGCTTCGCTTTTCTTTCGAATCTGAAGTCAGATCAAGCAATGATTTTCGCCACGACCCCGGCACCGACGGTGCGGCCGCCTTCGCGAATGGCGAAGCGCAGGCCTTCTTCCATCGCGATCGGGTTGATCAGCTTGACCGTGATGCTGACGTTGTCGCCTGGCATCACCATCT
>JBBRGA010000063.1:0-20047 GCA_038241115.1 Burkholderiales bacterium
GCCCGACAGGCTCAGCACGTAGTTGGCCACATTCTTGACATCCTCGGGCGTGCCCACGGCCGCGGCCATCGGCGGCATCACGCCCATGCGGCCGCCGGTGATGGTCTTGGCGATGTACTCAGGGCCGCTACCGCCCAGCCAATCGCTGTCGGTCAGGTTGGGGAAGCCCTTGCTGCCCTGCGCGTTGGAGCCGTGACAGGCCGTGCAATTGTTGATGTACAAGCGCTCGCCAATGGCCATGGCGGCAGCGTTGCGGCTGAGCTGCTCGGTGCTCAAGCCGTCGAACTTGGCGTACACCGAATTCATGGTCGCATTGGCCTGCAACTGCTCGGCTTCCAACTGGTTCAGGCTGGTCCAGCCAAAGGTGCCCGGCAAGCTGCCCATGCCGGGATACACCACCACATAGCCAAACGCAAAGATCACGGTCAGCACAAACAAGATGGCCCACCAGCGCGGCAGCGGGTTGTTCATCTCCACCAGGTCCTCGTCGTAGACGTGGCCGGTGCTGTTGTCCGCCGCCATGGGCTCGCGCTTGCTGGCCACCCACAGCAGCCAAAGGCAGCCCAGCAAACCCAGCGCCGTGGCGGCCGCCACGAAGACGGCCCAACCGCTGTTGACAAAGTCACTCATAGCTTGCCCATGGGTAGGTGATTCACGGTTTGCTTTCCTGAAACGGCAACTGCGCTGCCTCGTCAAAGTCGGCCTGATTGCGGCGCGACCAGGCCCACACCACGATGGCCAGGAAAACCACGAAAGACACTGCGGTCACGGCGATTCGAAGGTCGTTCACGTCCATGGCTGCAGGCTCACTTCACAGCGGTGCCGAGCACCTGTAAATACGCCACCATCGCTTCCATCTCGGATTTGCCGCGCACGGCTTCCGCGCTGGCGGCGATCTCGGCATCGGTGTAAGGCACGCCCACCCGGCGCAGGCCGGTCATGTGGGCGGCAATGGTGGTGTCGTCGACTTTGTCGGTCAGCAGCCACGGGTAAGCCGGCATGTTCGATTCGGGCACCAGGTCGCGCGGGTTGTTCAGGTGGATGCGGTGCCACTCATCGCTGTACTTTCCCCCCACTCGGTGCAGGTCGGGTCCGGTGCGTTTGCTGCCCCACTGGTGCGGGTGGTCGTACACAAACTCACCCGCCATGGAGTAGTGGCCGTAGCGCAGCACCTCGGCGTGCAGCGGCCGAATCATTTGTGAATGGCAGTTGTAGCAACCCTCGCGGGTGTAGATGTCGCGGCCGGCCAACTGCAACGCGGTGTAAGGCTTGAGGCCGGGCACAGGTTCGGTGGTCGAGCGCTGAAAAAACAGCGGCACGATTTCCACAATGCCGCCCACGGCCACCACCAGCAAGATCAACACGATCATCAAGAAGTTGTTGGTTTCGATCTTCTCGTGCGAGAAGCGGGCGGGTTTTGTTTCAGTGCTGCTCATGCGTGTTCCGGGTTGATTTGAAGCTGCTCGGGGAGTAGGTTGGGCGCCAGTTCAGGCTGTCACTCAAGCAACAGTCGGCGACATGCCAACCGTCGGCGTCGACGGTTTCGGCTTGTTTTGATGCCACGGAATGGGCACCGCCACATAGCGTCCGGCTTGCGCCGTCTTGACGGTGTTCCACACCATCACGCCCATGCCGCTGAGGTAGAGCAAGCCGCCAAAAAATCGAATCATGTAGAACGGATAGGTGGCTTTCACCCCCTCGACGAAGCTGTACATCAGCGTGCCGTCCGGGTTCACTGCGCGCCACATCAGGCCCTGCATCACGCCGGCCATCCACATCGCGGCGATGTACAGCACGATGCCCAAGGTGCTGATCCAAAAGTGCAGCTCGATGGCTTTGACGCTGTGCATGCGGGTTTGTCCAAACATGCGCGGGATCAAGTAGTACAGCGAACCGATGGTGATGAAGCCGACCCATCCCAGCGCGCCGGAGTGCACATGGCCGATGGTCCAGTCGGTGTAGTGGCTGAGCGCGTTGACGGTCTTGATCGACATCATCGGGCCCTCGAATGTGGCCATGCCGTAGAACGACAGCGCCACGATGAGGAACTTCAAGATCGGGTCGTCACGCAGCTTGTGCCATGCGCCTGACAGCGTCATCACGCCGTTGATCATTCCGCCCCAACTGGGCGCCAGCAGCACCAGCGAAAAGATCATGCCGATGCTTTGTGCCCAATCGGGCAGGGCGGTGTAGTGCAGGTGGTGGGGTCCGGCCCACATGTAGGTGAAGATCAGTGCCCAGAAGTGGACGATGGACAGGCGGTATGAATACACCGGCCGCTCGGCCTGCTTGGGAATGAAGTAATACATCATTCCCAGAAAGCCGGCCGTCAAAAAGAAGCCCACGGCGTTGTGGCCGTACCACCACTGCACCATGGCGTCTTGCACGCCGGCGTAAGCCGAATAGCTCTTGAAGGCGCCCACCGGGATGGCCGCGCTGTTGACGATGTGCAGCAGTGCAATCGACAAGATGAAGCTGCCGAAAAACCAGTTGGCCACGTAGATGTGGCGCACCTTGCGCATGCCGATGGTGCCGAAGAAAACCACCGCATACGCGATCCACACGACCGCGATGAGCAGGTCGATGGGCCACTCGAGCTCGGCGTATTCCTTGCCCTGCGTGTAGCCCATCGGCAGGCTGATGGCAGCGCCCAGGATCACCAGCTGCCAGCCCCAGAAAACAAAGGCGGCCAACTTCGGCATGAACAGCGTGACCTGCGAGGTGCGCTGCACCACGTAAAAGCTGCTGCCCATCAACGCGCAACCGCCAAAGGCAAAGATCACCGCGTTGGTGTGCAAAGGGCGCAGCCGGCCGTAGCTCAGCCAAGAGATGCCGAAGTTCAGTTCAGGCCAGGTGAGCTGTGCCGCGATGACCACGCCCA
This sequence comes from Burkholderiales bacterium, assembly GCA_038241115.1. GTDB lineage: Bacteria > Pseudomonadota > Gammaproteobacteria > Burkholderiales > Burkholderiaceae_C > JANYJJ01. Next base: position 2,882 of record JBBRGA010000063.1, read on the forward strand.
CCAGCATGCCCACCACGCCCCACAGCACGGCGGCCAGGGTGAACAAGCGCACGGTGCTGTCGTTGTAGACGGTGTGGGCCGCTTGGGTGTCTGGCATCTGGATCGCCGCGGCGCCGCTGTTTGTATGTGGCTCGTTGCGCCCGACCTGGCTGCTGGGTACCGCTTGCGAACTGACCATCTGCGCTCTCCGTAGGTACCGCAGGCGCGGTGTGACTGAGTGTGCAAAGTTCAGCTAGCGGGTGGCTTGATCTGTATCAAGGGATGACGCGGTCGCGGCGGTTTCGTTTTCCAAGATGCGCTCGCCTTCCAGGTCGAGGTCGTCGAATTGACCCCGGTTCAGCGCCCACGCAAACACGCCGATGATGGCCAGCACCAGCACGGCCGAGAACGGGATGAGCAGAAAAAGGATGTCCAAAGGAAATTTCTAGTTCGGCGACGGTGTGGGCTGTCGCTTCGACAAGCGCATCGAGTTCAGCACCACGAACAAGGAGCTGCTGGCCATGCCGAGGCCTGCGGCCCAGGGCGGCAGCGCGCCCAGCAGCGCCAAGGGCACGCAAGCCGCGTTGTACAGCGCTGCCCACACCAGGTTTTGTCGGATGACGCGCAGCGTGCGTTTGGCCAATGTGCGTGCGCGCACCACGTCCAGCAGCCGGTTAGAAATAAGCACGGCGTCGGCCTGTGTGCGCGCCACCAGCGCGCCCTCACCCATCGCGATCGACACGTCGGCCAGGGCCAGCACCGGCGCGTCGTTGATGCCGTCGCCCAGCATGCCGACGACCTCGCCGCGCAGCTGTGCCTCGCGAACGCGGGTCAGCTTGGCATCGGGCGTCAGGCCGCGTTCGTTGTGGGTGTCTGGCAGGGCCGACAAACCCAGCGCCAAGGCCACGCGCTGCGCACGCGCCGGGTCGTCGCCAGACAGCAGCTCAACGCGAACACCGTCGGTTTGCAGCGCGTGCACAGCGGCCGCGGCGTCATCGCGCAAGTGCTCGGTCAAGTGCAAATTCAGCATGACGCGGCCGTCGCGGCTGAGGTGGCAGGTGGCGGCTGCTTTGGCGTCGCTGACGTTTATGGGGGTCAAGACGCTCATGGCGCTCATGGCGTTCGTGGCGTTTGCAGCGTTTGCGGCGTTTGCAGTTTCGCGGGTTCCCGTTGCAGCCCAATCGGCAGACCCCAAGCGCCACCGCTGGCCTTGCGCGTCCATGCCCTCCAAGCCTGCGCCGGGAACCTCACGAACCCATTGCCAAGTCACGGCCGGCGCGGCAAACGCGGCGCTTACCGCCTTGGAAACAGGGTGTGACGACCACGCCGCCAGCGACGCAGTCGTGCCTTTCAAGACGCCTATCAACGGCGCGTCGTTGTCGGTGCGTGCAGCGTCCGCCGTTGCCAGCTCCGCCCTGCAGTCCAGGCGGTTGTCTGTCAGCGTGCCGGTCTTGTCGACAAACAACACCTGCATGCGCGCCAGGTTTTGGATGGCGTCCAAACGGCGCAGCAACAAACCGCTTTGACCCATGGCGCTGGCCGCTGCCAGCAGGGCGCTGGGGGCAGCCAAAGAAAGCGCGCAAGGGCAGGTCACGATCAGCACCGACACCACCACCCACACCGCTCGCGACGGGTCGATCACGCTCCACACTGCGCCGCCTGCGGCTGCCAACAGCAGCACCGCCCATAAAAAAGGCGTGGCCCATTGATCGGCCGCCGCCAGCAGGGCAGGGCGCTGCGTGCGCGCGCCGCGCATCAGCGCTTTCACGGCTTCAAAGCGGGTGTCGCCACCCACGCGTTGAACCTGCATTTCCACCGGCGCACTCAGGTTGATGCTGCCCGCCACCACCTCGTCGCCCACCGCTTTAGCCACCGGACGCGACTCGCCGGTCAGCATCGATTCATCGGCGTGGGTGCTGCCCGCCAGCAGCACGCCGTCGCCCGCAAAGCCTTGCCCCGCTGGGACCCGAATGCGGTCACCCACGCGCAGCCTCAAGGCGCTGACTTGTTCCACCGCTCCGTCGGCCAACAGGCGCATCACGGTTTCGGGCAAGCGCGCGCTCGCGTCTTCCAGTGAAATTTCAGCGCGGTGGCGGGCGCGCATTTCAAGGTAGCGCCCGCCCAGCAAGAAGCTCACGAACATGGCCAGCGAATCAAAATAAACCTCGCTGCCAAACCAGCCGCCGGGGTCGAACGCCGCGCCGCTGCTGGCGATGAATGTGGTGACGATGCCCAGCGCCACCGGCACGTCCATGTTGATGCGGCGTTGGCGCACGGCGTGCCATGCCCCCGTCAGAAAAGCGCCGCTGGAAAACCAAAGCACCGGCAGGCTCAGCAACCACTGCGCCCATTCCAGCAAGCGCTTCAGGTCAGCGGTCAACTCTTGCGGCGCGCTCACATAAACCGGTGTGGCCAGCATCATGATTTGCATGGCGCAAAACACCGCCACAAACAAACGCCATAGCGCCGTGCGCGACTCTTTTTGCCGCAGCCCGCGCGCCCCGGCAGCGGTGTCGGGCACGGCCTCGTAGCCGGCGGCTTCGACCGCGCGAATCAACTGCGATGCCAGCGCCGGTGCGCCGTAGCGCACCACGGCGCAGTGCGACGCCGCACTGACCTGCGCTTTCAGCACGCCCGGCACCGACATCAGCGCCTGCTCCAAAGTGCCGGCGCACGCGGCGCAGTGCATGCCGCTGATGCGCAGCGCCGATTCGGCCGTGCTGCGGCTTTGATTCGGCGAGTCCCAGCGGGTGAACAAACCCAGCTCGACGGGGTCGTCCACGACTGTTGTCACCGATGTCATCGATGTCACCGTTGACAGCGCGTCCAAATGTCGGGCAGGCACCGCTGCTGGGGTCCTCATGGCTTGACGTGTCGCATGCCAGTCGGCTCAGCGGATCAACAGCACAGGGATCTTGCAGCGCGCCAAAACCCCCGTGGTCACCGAGCCCAAGATCACATTGCCCAGCGCCGAGTGGCCGTGTGTGCCCATCACGATCAAGTCGAGTTTTTGAGCGCTGGCGTAGGCCGCGATCTCGTCTGCGGCGTGACCGTGCGCTTGCGCCCAGGACACGTTCCAGTCTTTTTGATGAACATAAGCGCGCACCGGTTTGAGCACCAACTCGGCCTGCTCGTTGTAGTAGTCGGCCAAGGTCCGGCGGTCCACAAAGTGGGTGACGTGCGGCGGTATCGCCAGCACCACGGTGAACACGGTGTACTGATTTCCCTTTCCCAGAAGTTCATCGTGTGCGGCCAGATAGCTGAGCATGTGCCGGGTGTGCGCGCTGCCGTCTACAGGCAGAAGAATGTTCATGCGGGTGTTCCCCTTTTTGATGCCTGTTGTTGCCGGTTGTTGCCTGAAAGTGCCCGTTGCATGCTGCGGTCAAAAAGCTGATTGCGCTTTGATCCAACGCAAAGCCGATGCGCGTCCCCTCATTCATTCTTCAACCCGACCCTGCAAATTCAAGGAGCCCACCATGAGTCCACTTCGTTCCCTTCTCGTGCACCTTGACCCATCGCCGCGCAGCCACACGCGCTTGCTGTGGGCCCGCGAGTTGGCAGAAAAACACGGTGCGCACGTGACGGCCCTGTACGGCAGCACGCCCAGCATCATGGACATGCCGTACGCCCTGAACGAAGGCGCGGCCGCCGCGCTGCCGGTGTTGGAAAAACTGGACGCCGACCGCCGCGATGACGCTCGGGCCATCTTTGACAGCGTTCCGTCCACCGGTCCGTGGCCCTTGCATTGGCGCGAATTGCGCGGTGAAAACGTGGTGGCCGGGGTGGCGCGTCACGCCCTGTGCAGCGACCTCATGGTGCTGGGCCAGCACGACCCCAACGACAACGCCGCGTTGGCCATCCCGTCTGACTTCATTGCCTCGGTGATGATCGCCAGCGGCAAGCCCGCGCTGATCATCCCTTACGCCAACGCTTGCAAAACCCTGGGCCAGGAAGTGCTCATCGCCTGGTCACCGACACGCGAATGTGCGCGCGCTTTGATGTCGGCAATTCCCTTTTTGCAACAAGCCAATCGCATCCATTTGTTGGTGCGCGCCGACAGCACTCAAGAAGGTGCCACCGCGTCCAGCGTCGAGGCTTACCTGAAGCTGCACGGCGTCAACGCCACGGTTCGACGCCACGGCGCGTTGCCCGCCGCGTCAGCCGGTGAGGCCCTGCTGTCGCTGGCGGCCGACACCTCGGCCGACCTGCTGGTGATGGGTTGCTACAGCCACAGCCGCGCTCGCGAGATCGTGTTCGGCGGGGTTTCTCGAACCTTGCTCAAGTCGATGACGCTGCCAGTATTGATGGCGCACTGAAGTTTGAAAATTTCCGACTTTTCAATATCTCCAACTTTTGTAGATCTCCGACACGGCGACGTCTAAGCGCCGTGAAGTCTTCTGACCCGGTAGCAGCTTCGCGTCTCCCTAAAATGGCCGATGGCTACCCCGCGCCGCCCTCGCCAGCCGTCACCTCAGGCCCAACGCCGGCCCGGACCGCAGCCCGCACACCAACCCGTGGGTCAACCTGCGCTGGGCAAGTTGCGACCGCCGCGACTGGGCCGCGTCTTCGGTCGAGAAAGTCTGTTCCGCCGGCTCGACGCGGCGGCGTCGGTGCCCGGGTTTTGGGTGTCGGGTCCGCCCGGCATCGGCAAAACCACGCTGGTGGCGACCTACCTGAGCGCGCGTGACATCCCTTGCCTGTGGTTGCAACTCGACGCGGTCGATGCTGACCCAGAGAGCTTTGTCTACTTCCTGCGTGAGGCGGCGGCGTTGCTCGCACCGCGCCGCAAGCTGAATCTGCCACTGCCCGGTGCTGACGATCTGCGCGATGTGCCGACCTTCATCAGGCGCTGCTTTCGGCGTCTGGCCCTGGTGCTTGATGCGCCCTGGGCCCTGGTGCTGGACAACGCGCAGGAGCTGGGCAGCGCCGGTGTGCAGAAACTGAGCACCGCCAATTCGTTGCATGCCGGACTCGCTGGTGCGCTGTCTGAACTGCCCGCGCAGGCGCGGCTGTTCGTCATCAGCCGCGAAGCCCCGCCCGGAGAGTACGCGCGGGTTTTGGCCAATCAGCAATTGGCCACGCTGGACGAGGCCGCGTTGCGGTTCACCGACGACGACACCCAGCACCTGGTGGACCTGCACGGCCGCGACTGGCCGGCGGCGGATCTGCGGCAACTCACCGACGGCTGGGCCGCCGCCATGATCTTGCTGCTGGCCGCGCGCACCGACCTCAGTCCCCACGACAGCTTGCGCAGCGGCACCGCGCGCGATCGCTTGTTCGCGTTTTTCGCAGGCGAAGTGATGGAAAAGTTGGGCCTGGCCGATGCGACCGTGCTGATGCGCGTGGCGTTTTTGCCCAGCCCCACCGCGGCCATGGCGGCCGCAATCAGCGGCGACGCTCGCGCTGGCGATTTGCTGGCCGACCTGGTGAGGCGCAGTCTGTTCACCGAACGCCGCGAAGGCATGTCCGAATCAGGCATCGGCGCGGCTGCCAGCGCCAGCGCCAGAACCACTGCCAGAGCCAGCGCTGGCTCTGTTGTAGGCACCAGCGCCGATGTGGACACCCGCGCCGACACTTACACCTTCCACGCGCTGTTCAGCGAATTTTTACGTTCGCGTGCCCAGGCTTTGATGACGCCGTCTGAGCTGCGCGATCTGCAACTGCGGGCGGCGCACTTGCTGGCGGCGAACGGCCACGCCGACGCCGCCATTGCGCGGCTGATTGACGCTGCCGCCTGGGACGCGGCGCTGCCACTGTTGCTTCAACACGCAGCCGCATTTGCAGCGCAAGGCCGAACGTCGATGCTCAGGGACTGGATCACGGCCCTGCCCGATGCGGTGCGGGCCACATCTCAGCTCGCGCCTTGGCTGGCCTACTGGCTCGGCTACTGCGAACTGGCCACCCAACCCGCAGACGCTTTGCGACATTTGGAACAGGCGCGTGTCGGCCATGTCGCGGCTGGCGATGTGCAGGGTTCTTTTTTTGCAGCCGCCGCGGCGGCCGATGCCATCGTATTTTTAGGCGGCAGCCTGACCGCCATGGAGCGCTGCATGCCGCTGCTGCGGTCGCACACGCCTGTTTATTTGGCCCAGCGCAACACCGGCGTCAGCAACTTGACTGCCGGCGCATCTGCAGCAGCCACAGCAAACGCAGCTGACAACGATATCGGCAACGGCAACAGCAACAGCAACCGCAACAGCGACCGGAACCGCAGCGGCAATGTCAGCGCCAGCGCCCATCACGCCGACATGCGCGTCTTGCCGGGTCTGCTGGCGGCCTTCGTCTACCGCGACGCTGCCCATCCACTCACTGCGCAGCTCGCTGACCTGGCGGAGCGCATGCTCGACCAGCCACTGGGCGCCAGTCAGCGCATCTTGCTGGGCACCCTGGCTTACTACCTGCTGTGGACGGGGCAGCTGGCACGCCTGGACCGGATCATCGTGAAAGTCGACCGAGCCTGTGTGGAGTCGGACGCGGCTGCCGCCACGCTGCTGCGTTGGTACGGTGTGGGCGTGCTGATCCGCTCGCTGTTGGGCCGTGTGACGGAGGCGCTGGACCACGCGCATCGGGCTTTGAAACTGGTCAGCCAGGGGCCGCCAGCGCTGCGTGCCAAGGCCCATTTGGCCATGGTGCTGGCCGCCATCGCCGCGCGCGATGCCGAACTTGCGCGCAGCCATCTCGCGCAGGCCAGCAACCTGATCGACCCAGACAACGCCACCGATGCCACCGTCTACGAATACCAGCGCGGGCTGCTCATGTTGCTGGACGGCGAATGGCACAGCGCCGCCAAGCTCATGCGCGCTGCGGTGGCCAGCGGCCGCGCCAGTGGCTGGCCGCTGCGCGAACACATTGCGATGCTGGGCCTGGCGCTCGCCGCCACAGAAGCCGGTGAATTTGCAGAGGCGCGGGCCACTTTGCGCGCGGCAACGGCGCATCCGTTCAACGCCGTTTGCGTTTGGCATCACTGGATCGGCGGGCTGATTGACGCCAACCTGGCCGATCGCACCGGCGACCGTCCTGCTTGCCTTGCCGCACTGGCGCGCGCCTTCGCGGTGGCGCGCGAATTCGGCTACGACTTCGGCCCCATGCCGTATTGCTGCGGCAGCATGATGTCGCGCCTGGCCTGGATCGCCATCGAACATGAGATCGACGCTGCGTTTGCCCTCGGCATCGTCCGCCGCCATGCCTTGCCCGCACCGCACAACGCGGGCGAGCGCTGGGCGTGGCCGGTGCGAATCCGCACGCTCGGCCGCTTCAGCATCGAGCTTGACGGCGCACCGGCCGCCTCGGCGCGCAAAGAAAGCCGCAAACCGCTCGACTTGTTGAAGCTGCTCATCGCGCTGGGCGGCGAAGGCGTGTCGGTTGCGCGGTTGTGCGCCGTGCTCTGGCCCGATGCGCTGGGCGACGCGGCACGCAACTCTTTCGACAACGCCCTGCACCGGCTGCGCAAGCTGCTGGGCGGGGACACCCATGTGCTGTTGCGCGGCGGCGGCCTGAGCTTGAATGTGGCGACCTGCTGGACCGACGTCGGCGCACTGGAGGTTTGCTTGCAGACCGTCGACGCAGATGCGGGCGCTGTCCGCGCAAATACCGCACCGGCAGTCAAGACGCCGGCAGACACCGCGCCGGCAGACACCGCGCCTGGAAATACCGCTCGCGCAGTCCCCAGCACGGCAGAACTCCTGGCCTGCGCCGAGCGTGCGCTCAGCCTGTGCCAGGGCGAATTCCTGGTCGGCGAAGACGAGCTTGCCGACGTGCTGACCGCACGCGACCGCCTGCGTGCACGCTTTGCGCGGCAGATGCTGGTCTTGGGTGGCCGCCTGGAAGCCGAAGGGCAGCACGCGCAGGCGGCGTCGCTTTACGGCCGGGTTTCAGAACAGCAGCCGTTGGCTGAGGCGGTGGTGCGCCGACACATCGTGTGCCTGCTGGCGCTGGGCCAACCTGCCGAGGCCTTTGAGGCCTTCAGACGTTGTCGCCAGCAACTGTCTGTGGTGCTGGGCATACGGCCCGCCCCCGAAACCGAAGCCTTGGTGGCTTCGCTTCGCAATCTCTAAGCCATTTCTAAGACCCTGCGGCCTAGGCTCACGACCAAGGTGGCGCCGCAGGGGCGCGGCCAGTTTCCAGGGACACACCATGCGCAACTCATTGACATCGCCAACAGCTCAGCCGCCGCGCCAAGCACTGATTGATTCGTCGACTCAACGGCAAAGAAGGCGCTTTTTGCTCCAGAGCGGCGCGACCTTGGCGGCGCTGGCAACGCTGGAAACGTCGGGCCTAGGCCGATACGCCGTGGCGCAAAGCAACATCGAGCGCTTGCAAGTGCTGTGCAGCGGGCCAGCGGGCAGCATTCCTGACATCGTTGCGCGCCGGATAGCCGAACAGATGGCCCTGCCGATGTTGGCACCGACAACCACATCAACAGGCGGGCGCTACGCGCAGCAAACTCTGGTCGACAACCGGCCGGGTGCTGCCGGGCAGATCTCCATCGGTGCGCTGAAGGCAGGCCCGGCCGACGGTTCCACCATGCTGTTGGCGCAGGGTGCCGTGGCCACCGTGTATCCCTACCTGTACCCGCGGCTGGCTTACGACCCGGTGCTTGATTTGCAACCGGTCTCGCTGGCCAGTGAAATGACGCTTGCCTTGGCGGTTGGCCCGGCCGTGCCGGAAACCGTGCGCAACGTGGCCGATCTGGTGGAGTGGATGCGGCGCAACCCCAAACTCGCCAATGTCGCGTCTCCCGGCACCGGCACCTTGCCGCACCTGCTGGAAGCCATGCTGTTTCGCGAGACCAATGTGGCGTGGCAGCACATCGTGTACTCGGGTGGCCCTCCAGCCATGACCGATCTGCTGGGCGGTCAGGTCGCTGCGCTGGTGCTGCCCGAAGGTTTGTTCCGCCAGCACAAAGCCAGCGGCAGGCTGCGCATCCTGGCGACGTCGGGTGCCACACGCAGCAGCTACTTCCCGGACGTGGCGTCGCTGGTGGAGCAAGGTCATCCCAACTTGGTGGTGCGTGAATGGTTTGCATTTTTCATGCCGGCGCGCGTGCCGGCGGCCACCATTGCCGCGGCATCCGAAGCGCTGCGAGCGGCGATTGCGCGGCCCGAATTGGTCAGTGCGTTTGCCGAGTCGGGCATGACGGCGGTGTCGAGCACGCCTGCGGCGCTGGCCGCGCGGATCAGTGCCGAGCAGCGTTACTGGCAGCCGATCATCACGGCGTCTGGCATCCGGGTTGAATGACTGAGTTGAATGACAGAGTTGAATGACAGGAATTTTATGGACGCCGCTACCTCGACCTCGACCTCAACCCCGCCCGGCCACCCTTGGGATCGCGCAGCCCACGGATGGAACCGCCACACCGAAATCATTCGTGCCTGGCTTGAAGAAGCCACCGCCGCCATGCTGGACGCGGCGGGCGTGGCGTCAGGCGCCCAGGTGCTGGACATCGCCGCCGGAGCCGGCGATCAAACACTCGACATCGCGCGCCGCGTCGGCCCCCACGGCAGCGTGCTGGCCACAGACATCTCGGCCACCATCCTTTCATTGGCGGCCGACAACGCCCGCGTCGCAGGCCTGCACAACGTGACCACACAACTCGCCGATGCGCAGATGCTGGGTTTGCAGGGGCGTCATTTCGACGCGGCTGTGTGCCGCCTTGGGCTCATGTTTTGCAACGCGCCGCTCGATGCGTTGAAGCAAGCGCGGCTCGCGCTGCGCCCCGGCGGCCGGTTCAGCGCTTTGGTGTTCTCGCAGCCGCAGCGCAATCCGTGCCTGGGCATCATGATGGCCACCGCTTGTCGCCACGCGGGCCTGCCACCGAGACCGCCTAATTCGCCAGGCGGCCTGCTGAGTTTGGGTGAGCCCGGTTTGATGCAGCGGCTGCTGCAATCGGCGGGCTACACCGATGTTGAAGTGCGCACCCTGGCCGCACCGTTTCGGCTGCCAAGCAGCCACGACTACGTCGAATTTGTACGCACCTCGGGCACGCCCATCATGGAAATTCTGGCAGGGCTGGAGCCGGATGCCCAGCGCGCGGCGTGGCAAGACATGACCGTGCAACTCGACGTTTTTTGCACCCCTTCAGGCTGGGTGGGGCCGAATGAGTTGCTGCTGTGCAGCGCCTCGGTACGCGTTTGAAATTCGCGCCGCAACGGTTTGAGAGCGGCGGCTCAGTCGTGTTTCGGTCAACGGGCCTCTCGGTCAACGGGCCTTCAATCAAAGGTCTGTCAATCAAAGATCTCGCTCAACCACGACTTGTGGCGCTTGCCTTGCGAGCCGTGGCCCGTGCCGTAACCGGGTTGGTTGCCACGGTGGCTGCCGCGGTTGTAGTCCGAGTCTTCAAATTGAGGCTGCGCCTGCGCAGGCGCGTTGCGAGTTGGCGCGGCTTGCATCGCCACCGCACGCTCGATCAATTTATCGAGTTCACCGCGGTCCAGCCACACGCCGCGGCACTGCGGGCAGTAGTCGATCTCAACGCCTTGGCGGTCGCTCATGGTGAGCGCAATGTCGGGGCAAGCGGGACATTTCATGGTTTCTTCCTGGTGGGGTTTGTCGAAGAGTGCTCCGCGGTGCACTTTGCGCGCAACTCGAAGTCGTATTGACTGACCACCGACTATTTGCGTTTTCGTCAATCGGAGAAAGCAGCTTTTTAAGGACGACAACATCGCACAAACCGCGGCTTTAAAAAGCCTTGTTCACCAGCCTCGAATTTCTGCCTTGAGAGACTGCAAAGCGCGATCGCGCTCGCCTCGCTCTGCTAACTTCGGGCGATGTCTTCCAGCGCCATACCGGCCCTTCCTGAAATCGACCCTCGGTCAGCGCTTCTGTTCGTCATCAACGGCGCTTCAGGCAGCACCGATGCCAACGCCAAGCGCCACGCCATCGAAGGCGCACTTCGAACTGCAGGGCGCACCGGGGATTTGCGCTTCACAGCGCCTGCGGACCTGAGCCGCGTAGCGCAGGAAGCCGCTGCCCAGGCCGCAGCGACGCAAACAGCCGTGGTGGCAGTGGGCGGCGACGGCACGCTCAACACCGTGGCGCAGGCTGCACACGCCGCAGGCTGTGCGATGGGCGTGGTGCCGCAGGGCACTTTCAACTACTTCGCCCGCACCCTCGGTATTCCCGCCGATCCGGCCGAAGCCACCAGCCAGTTGCTGCGCTCGGTGCCCACGCCCGTTCAAGTGGCTGCTGTCAATGGGCACCTTTTTCTGGTCAATGCCAGCCTGGGGCTGTACCCCGATTTGCTGGAAGACCGCGAGGCCTACAAGGCGCGCTTTGGACGCAGTCGGTGGGTGGCGCTGTGGGCGGCATGCATCACGTTGCTGCGCTCGCAACGCCGGCTGCGTTTGCACATTGAGCAGGGAAGCACGGCTCGCGACGTGCGCACGCTGACTTTGTTCGTGGGCAACAACCAGTTGCAGTTGGCGCGCATGGGCTTGCAACCGCGCGTGCTCCCGGAAGCCAGCGCTGTAATCACGCCCGCTGCTGAATCTGCCGACACGGCCGTTCACAATTCGTTGACCGCTGTCATGCTGCGACCCATCGGCAGCTTGGCGATGGTCAGCCTGATGCTGCGTGGCGCGATGGGCTCGCTCGGCGATACCGACAGCGTGGAACACTTTGAATTCAAGCGCATGGTGGTGTCGCCGACGCTGGTGCCGGGTCGGCGCGGCGTGAAGGTGGCGTACGACGGCGAAGTAACGCAGATGCGCGCGCCACTTGAATTTCAGGTGCTTGCGCAGCCGCTTCACCTGATGTTGCCAAGGCTCGAAGTGGGCTTCGTCCCGGACATCACCGACCCGGACAGCCGAGCGCACAGGACGCGCCCATGAGTGTTTTGCTGCAGGTCTCTGACCCCCACTTCGGCACGGAACAGCCCGTGGTTGTTGAGGCGTTGCAGGCGCTGGCTGCGCAGCATCGGCCCGATTTGGTGGTGCTGTCAGGCGACATCACTCAGCGCGCGCGGCCTTCTCAGTTCAGCGCGGCTCGCGCCTTCACGGACCGTTTCGGCGTGCCGGTATTGGCGATTCCTGGCAATCACGACATCCCACTTTTCGATTTGTGGGCGCGCCTGCGTCGCCCTTATGCGAACCACGTGGCCGCATTCGGGCGCGAGCTTGAGCCTGCTTACTGTTCAGCCGACTTGATGGTGCTTTGCGTCAACACCACGCGCCCTTGGCGCCACAAAGACGGCGAGCTTTCTGCGCAGCAGATCGACCGCGTGGCGGATGTGCTGGGCGCAGCGCAACCGGCGCAATTGCGTGTGGTGGTGGTGCATCAACCCGTGGCGGTGACGCGCGCTGAAGATGAGCCGAACTTGCTGCACGGTCACGCGCAGGCACTCAAGGTCTGGTCGGCTGCCGGTGCCGACATCATCATGGGCGGGCACATCCATTTGCCGTACGTTTTGGCACTGCACGGCTGCGCGTTGCAAGGGCCGCAATTGCAAGACGTCAGGCGTCCGATGTGGGCGGTCCAAGCCGGCACGGCGGTTTCATTCAGGGTGCGCAGGGGCGTGCCCAATTCGGTGAATCTGTTGCGTTGGAACGCCAACGCCTCGGCGGGTTGCTGCGTGATTGAGCAGTGGGATTTTTCGGCTGCCGACGGGGTGTTCGTGTGTGCCAAGGTCAGCGCAGTCAGACCGTTCAGGGCTTGAGCCAACCAGCTTGCGGCATGGCGCCACAGCCGCCAGCGCCAGCGCGGCCTGCGCAAAGTGCTGGGGCTTTCGGGGCGGACTGATGTGCTACTGAGCGGGAGCGCTGGCCGCCACGCAGCGGCGTGTGAACGCGGAAAGCGCGGCCAAGTCGGGAATGTGCACTTCACGGCGGCTTTTTTCGTTGAAGGCGATCACTTTGTCGCGTGCCAGCTTCGACAAAGCGCGGCTGACTGTTTCAAGCGTCATGCCCAAATAGTTGCCGATCTCTGCCCGCGTCATGCGCAGCGTGATGTGGTCGGCGCGCAATCCGCGCGTCGCCAATGCTTGCACCCAGTAGCGCAAGAACTCGGCCACTCGTGCGTCGGCGGGCAGGGTGCACACCGACATCAGTGAATCGCGGTCGTGCGCAATTTCGCGGCTCATGGCTTCATGCAGTTTGGTCAGTAATCGCGGCTGATCGATGCAAGCCGTCAGCAAGTCGGCATATTTGAAAACCCAGACTTCGCCGGTGTCCATGGCCACCGCGTCGCACGAATAGCGGCCAGCGGCAATCCCGTCGAAACCCAGCCAGTCGCCGCGAAATTTCAAACCCACCACTTGCTCGCGGCCATCGGCCGACAGGTTGACGATCTTCACAAAGCCCGAATGCAAGATGTGCAGGTCGGCAAAGCGCTCGCCGGCTTGATAAATGCAGTCGCCCGCATGCACCACGCGGCGCTGTGGGGTGAGGCAATCGTTCAGCATTTTCAATGTGGCGGCGATGGACGCGGCGGCGCTCTTGTTCAAGTCGGAATGGTCTGGCAACTTGGCGGTCGTTGCGCGTTCAGCCGGCTGCGCATTGACCGCAAGTGCGAGCGGCTTGTCCATCAATGCAGGGCAGCACGGTTCTGTGAATGTGACGGCGGTGTCGTTGAGCATGCGGTTCTTCCGTTGCGTGCCGAGGTGGCGATGCATGCAAGGCTAGGCCTTGCCCACCACGCAGCGATGAATGCTTTGTCAACCAAAAGGCAATGGCGCGTGGGTGGGTGCGGACTTTCGTAACAGCCTCTCAGGGGTTTGTGTCTTCTTATGTCTGCTTGTGTCGGCCAAGTAACAGCAAGCCGCAAGCGGCAGCGGTGCGCCCTCGCAGCGCCTTCGTGCAGCGCCTTCTTTGCAGCGGTTTGACATGCGTCAAAGTGTTTGTGGTGGCGCTGGCTAAGCTGGTGTTTGAAGCAAGACAAAACTTGCCGGGGTATCACCATGAAATTGCAATTTTTGGGTGGCACAGGAACCGTCACGGGTTCCAAATATTTGCTGGAGCACGACGGTCGCCGCCTGCTGGTGGACTGCGGTTTGTTTCAAGGTTTGAAGCAACTGCGATTGCGCAACTGGGCCTCGTTGCCGCTGGATGCGCCATCGATCGACGCGGTGGTGCTCACCCATGCGCACATTGACCACAGCGGTTATGTGCCGCGCCTGCGTGCTGTTTTCGGGCGACCTGGGTCGCAGTGACGATCTGGTGATGAAGCCGCCCGCATCGCCCGCATCGCCCACGGCGGCCGACTGCGTGCTGATCGAGTCCACCTATGGCAACCGCATCCACGGCATCGAGGATCCGTTCACCCAACTGGCCGATGTCGTGAACCGCACTGCGGCGCGCGGTGGTGTTGTCGTGGTACCTGCATTTGCCGTGGGTCGGGCGCAGTCGCAGTCGCTTCTGCATGTGATCCATCAACTCAAGGCGACTCAGCGCATCCCGAATTTGCCGGTTTACTTGAACAGCCCCATGGCGGCAGACGTGAGCGCCATTTTTTGCCGCCACGCCAGTGAACACCGCTTGAGCGCCGAGCAATGCCAGACGATTTTTGAGGGCGTGCGCATCGTCAATACCGAAGCCCAGTCGCGCTCCCTGAACGCTTTGACCTGTCCCGGCATCATTGTTTCGGCCAGCGGCACGGCCACCGGTGGACGCGTGGTGCACCACATCAAAGCCTACGCGCCCGATGCGCGCAACGCCATTGTTTTTGCGGGCTTCCAGGCCGCCGGCACACGCGGAGCCACGCTGGTCAGCGGCGCGCGCGAAGTGAAAATTCACGGCCAGTGGGTGCCGGTGCGCGCCGAAGTGGCCAATCTGGACGGCATCTCGGCCCACGCCGATCGAGACGGCTTGCTGGCCTGGATTGCTGCGCTGCCGACCGCGCCCGCACACGTGTATGGGACCCACGGCGAACCCGTTGCCGCCGACTCACTGCGCCAAGCTATCGAGGAGCGCCATCGCTGGCCTTGCTCGGTGCCAGAGTATTTGGAGACGGTGGATGCGCAGGCATGGGTCAGCAGCTTGCCGGCGAACCAAAGCGTGGCTGTGTTGGCACCGGACGCTTTACTGGGTGCCTGAGAGGCCGCGACACAGCCACTGAACTTGCGTCCGCGTGTTGCGTGTGGCGTGTTGCGTGTGGCGTGCGGCGTGTGGCGAGGCTGGCTTTATCCGGATTCAGTGTGAGCGAACTTCGTCGCGTTCGCGCAGCAACTGGCAGTGCGCGCAGCGCTGCGCTGCGGGTTCAACCATCAGGCGCGGCAAAACAATGGGCTCACCACAGTCCATGCACTGACCGTATGTGCCGGTGTTCAGCCGCAGCAGTGCGGCTTCAACTTTGGCCATCTCGTTGAGATCACGGGCTTCCTGGGCGATTTCGACTTCTGCCAATTGCTGTTCCGAGGCTTCGTCTTTGCGATCGGTGACTTCGTGGGCTGCTGCGTTCGCGTCAGCGCGTCGCCCGGCTTCTGCTGCATCCACTTCGCCGCGCAGAGTGCGCAGGCGTTGGGTCAGCAAGCCGCGCAGCGTGGTCAGTTGGGTCGGCTTGAGATGGTCCATGCGTTTCTCCTTGCGGGGTTGCACTCGGGTCGCACAAGTGTGAGATCTCGAACGCAGATTCTCAAGCTCACAGCCGCTTTGCCGCTTGACGCAGGTCAAGGCGCAGAGTGGCGTGCCGTTTGAGGCACCGGATCCGGGAATCCGCGATTGCATCCTGGCGCGACGAGCATGTCAGGCGAGGCGGGCGAGCTGTTTGATGCCGTGGTGGCGCATGCTTTGCACTGCTAAGCTGAGAGTCCGCATAGCGCGTCGCCGCGATTTGTGTACCGCATTCCGCAAGGCCGTTTTAGAACTCGCACTCGCTTTTGAATACCGCCGTCCATATTGCCGTCGTCGATGATGAGACCGACATCACCACGCTGCTCAGTGGCTACCTCAGCAGCTACGGCTACCGCGTGACGCCGTTGCACAGCGGCCGCGCCCTGATGGATTTGATGCGCACCGATCCGCCGGCTTTGGTGTTGCTTGATTTGGGTTTGCCCGGTGAAGACGGCTTCGTGATTGCGCGCGAATTGCGCGAGC
Source organism: Burkholderiales bacterium (assembly GCA_038241115.1). GTDB lineage: Bacteria > Pseudomonadota > Gammaproteobacteria > Burkholderiales > Burkholderiaceae_C > JANYJJ01. Next base: position 18,886 of record JBBRGA010000063.1, read on the forward strand.
ACTGGCGCTGCGGTTTGGTGATCGTCACCGGCCGAGGCGACGCGGTCGACAAGGTGGTGGGCCTTGAAGTGGGTGCCGACGACTATGTGACCAAGCCGTTTGACATGCGCGAGTTACTGGCACGCATCAAAGCGGTGCTGCGCAGGATGACGCAACAACAAGCTGTGCCCGTTGCCGCGGAACATGCATCGAGCGGCGTGGTCGCTCAAGCGCCACCTTCGGCTTCCCAGGCGGAGCAATTCAGCTTTGGCGGATGGCAATTGAACGCCGCTGCGCGAACGCTGACCGATGCCGCTGAAGTTGACGTGGCCTTGACGGGCGGCGAGTTCGCGTTGCTGCTGGCTTTCGTGCGGCACCCCGGCCGCGTGCTGTCACGCGATTTTTTGCTGGAGCACACGCACGGCCGGGAGGCTGGGCCGTTCGACCGCACGGTGGATGTGCAGGTGGGGCGGTTGCGTAAAAAGTTGGAACTGGCGTCTGACAATCCACAGATCATCAAGTCGGTGCGCAGCGCGGGTTATATATTCACGCCCACAGTGGTGGCGTCGGCTTGACGGCGCTGAACGGGAGCGACCACCACGTGAAGACTGAAGCTGCTGCACCTGCTCCGTCGCTTGCCCCTGCCATTGAACGGCGCGTCAATCCCTTGCCTCCAGGCATCGACGAGAACCTCATTTTTCGCACGCTGTTCGCGGCCGATCCCGATGCGCATCTGGTGGCCGATGGCAACGGCAACATCGTCCTCGCCAACCCCGCGGCGTGCACCATGTTTGGCTACGCCAGCGAAGAGTTGGTGGGCTTGAACGTAGACGCTTTGGTGCCCGACGCCATCCGCTCGCGACACGCCTCCTACCGCGCCGGCTACGCGCAGCAACCACGTTCTCGACCCATGGGCACTGGCATGGAATTGGTGGCCAAGCGGCGCGATGGGTCGGTGGTGATGGTGGAAATTTCGCTCAGCCCCTTGGTGGGTTTGGGGCAGGCGCTGGTGGTGGCCGCCATACGCAGCATTGCCGATTACCCGCGCGTCAAAAAAGCCTTGCAGCGCGCGCGCTACGGCGAGCATTTGGCGCAGTTGGGGCGCCTGGTGGTCGATGTGCGCGACGCCCAGGTGGTGCTCGAGCATGTGACGGTGATTGCCGCGCAGGCGCTGCAAGTGGAG
>JBBRGA010000064.1:0-19759 GCA_038241115.1 Burkholderiales bacterium
CGCATGGCCGACAGCGACCCATACTTCACGTCCATTCAGTGCCCCATCGGTACGGTGTTGGGTTGCACCGGCACGCTGACGGACGAATTCAAATTGCTGCCCGGCGTGCTGCACGCATACAGCGCCAATATTGACGGCTATACCGCGCCCATCCCTGAACCAGAAACATACGCATTGATGTTGGCGGGCTTGGGCGTGATGGCTTGGTATCGCCGCAGAAGCCTGCGTACCTGAGGCGACCTGTGTTCTGAAGGCGACTCGAGTCGCAAAGGCTTCCTGACGTCGTTTCAAGCCTGAGTTTTCTGTCCGTGTCGCGCTGAGGTGTTAAACGGTTGAGCTTTGGGTTGCGACCCTTTAGCCACCTCAGGGCGATCGGTGCACACGTCACCGTGTCGCTTGTTCTGTCAGCCCGCTTGTAAAGCCAGCAAAATCAACTCAACCCGCGCTTTGACCGCATTCAAAGCGCCGGCGGAAGGCAACGTCGTTGCGCCGTCACCGATGATGCGGCCGTCACTGCACCGAGTGGCACGCAACACTTTCACGCCCGCCAGCTGAGCTTGAATCAGCGCGGCTTCCACCGCGTGATGCACCGTGCCGTTGCCTGTGGCCGACACCACCAAACCCTGTACACCGGCTGCCACCAATGCTTGAACTGGCAACGCTGTGGCGCCGGCGTGACTGCTCACGATATGGACTTGCGGCCATGCGGCATCGAGCAGCGGCAAGGCATCGGCCAGTTGGAGCTCAGCGAAGACCGGCGCGCTTTCGGGCCATGCACGCAGTTGCCTGACCGCGCCCTCTTCCACGCATGCCAACGCGCCGCTGTCACCCGACGTGAAGGCATCCAACCGATAGGTGTGAACCTTGCGCACGTCCACCGCACCATGAACCGCACCCGCCACCAGGGCCATCACACCGCATGCGTCGGTGGTCAACGCCAACGCCACTGAATCGAGCAAATTCTGAGGGCCGTCGGCCTGGTTTGAGGTGGCCGGGCGCATCGCCGCAGTCAGCACCACCGGCTTGTTCGCACGCAACACGCGGTGCAAAAAGTAGGCGGTTTCTTCCAGCGTGTCGGTGCCGTGGGTGATGACGATGCCGGCCACTTCTGCACGAGCCAGGTGGTGCGCGCAGCGCAGCGCCAGGGCCCGCCACACGCTGAAGCTCATGTCTTTGCTGTCGAGTTGCGCTACTTGTTGAACCTCCAGGTTGAACGCGCTCAGGGCTGGAATGGCTTGCACCAAGTCGGCCGCGGTCAATTGCGCCGCGGTGTAGCCAACGTTGTCAGACGCGTTGCTGGACGTGCCAGCAATCGTGCCGCCGGTGCCCAAGATCACCACCACGGGAGTTTTGTTTTGCATTTTTGTCAAAGCTGGATGAAAATACAGTAGCTGGATGAATGCTCAGTTCGGGCAGTCACTTGCCTGATTTCACGACTTCGCGCGCACCAAGGATTTCAAGATGGACCACATCAAACTCACAGACCGCCAACAACAGGTTTTGAACCTTGTGAAAGACGCCATCGAGAACACCGGCGCGCCGCCCACCCGCGCTGAAATTGCCGCTGAGCTGGGCTTCAAATCGGCCAATGCCGCCGAAGAACACTTGCAAGCGCTGGCCCGCAAAGGCGCCATTGAATTGGTCAGCGGCACCTCGCGTGGCATCCGTTTGAAGTCTGACACATTGCGCTTCCTGAACCGTCACCGCACCGAGCAGCTGACACAACAGATGACCACTCAGCAGACCCGGCGATCGACGCAAAAGCTGCCGCAACGCTTCAGCATGCCCCTGCCCGGTATGGCGCAATTGATGTTGCCTTTGGTCGGGCGCGTGGCCGCTGGCACGCCCATCCTGGCGGCCGAACACATCGAACAGACCTACGCGGTGGAGGCCAGCATGTTCAAGGCACGCCCCGACTTTTTGTTGAAAGTGCGCGGCCTCAGCATGCGCGACATCGGCATCATGGACGGCGACTTGCTGGCGGTGCAAAAAGCAAAAGACGCGAAAAACGGGCAAATCGTCGTGGCCCGCATCGGCGATGAGGTCACGGTCAAACGCTTCAAACGCACTCCGGCCGGCATAGAACTCAGCCCTGAAAACTCGGACTTCAAAACCATCGTCGTGCCAGCCGACAGCCCGGACTTTGAAATCGAAGGCTTGGCGGTGGGCTTGATCCGCAGCAGCTTTTTGATGTGAGCTTTGTGGGCTCGGCGGCGAACCTGCGACGCAGATTTGCACTTCAGTGAGTGGTTCCATCCGCCAACCATCCGCCGCTAGATCCAATTTTTTTGACGCGGATTTGTCGAAGCTCGGGCCACTTTCAAGTCGTGGGTGGCTTCGGTCCTTTACCGCGCATGGCTTCGCAGGGGTCGTCGCGTTTTTGGGCGGGGGTGATGTTCACGACATCGAAGGCGCTGTTGGGTAAACCTGCCTTGGCACCTTTTGCGCTTCCGGTGTCGTCTCCTACCTCCAAGTAGCCGTGCGACTTGGTTTTGACCCGGGTGGCGGGGCTCAACCAACGGGGCACGCCGAGGTCTTTGCGAACGTGGCCATTGCCGGCCAGCAACACCACGCCGCGCTGCGCGTTGGCCTCGATCAAGCGGGCCATGAACTGATCTCGGGCGACTTGAACCGGCACCATGCGTTGGGCGGTGGCGCTGTCGAGCATGCCGCAGTGGCTGGCTTCTATCGTGCTGCCGAGAGCTTTAGAGATGTCAAGGGGAACCGTCGCGTCGAAGCCGCTGGCGGCCAGGCCTTGTGACATCACGCGGCGGCCTTCGGAGCGCGACACATTGGCCGCGTAGATGGGCAGGTCGTAGGCCAGCGCCAGGTCGATGAAGGGACGGTAGAAAGCCCAATTCCAGCCGGCGGAACCCGCACCCATACCCGAGCCGGCACCAGCACCGGTGCCCGCGGCGATGACTTTGGTGGCATCTACGCGGGCGCGGTTGGCGCGCAGTTTGTCGATGTCAGCCTGGTGTTCACGGTCGAATTGCTCCATCAACAAGGCCGGGCGAGCGCCGGTGATGAGCAGCGCCTGGAAGGCCTCGACGCGCAGCGCATGCTGCGCAGCGTTGTCATGGACTTCGCCGAGCAGCAGCACAGCGGGCGCTGAATCGGACGCGGTTGCGGTTGCGGTTGCGGCTTGAACTGTCAACTGGACTTGCAAGATCAGCGCACAAATCAGCACACCCCGCACAGGTCGCCAAGCCTTGATGGGTCGAGTTAAAAAATTATTCACTGCTGCACTTTCAACGTCAAAGTATTCACCACCGCACCGCCCCACACCGGCACATATTCCACCTTGGACCAAGGTTCAACAAAGCTTCTGTACAGCGGCGAAAACAGAATGCCCGATTGTCCGGTGGAATGCATGAAGCGAGAGTTGGCGGGCTGGCCCAAATCGTAGACGGCGCGCAGGCTGGGGCCGTGTTCATCGAGGTACAACTCGCCGGTGGTCGCATCGGGCTTCAGGCCCACACGCGAAACGTTGACGGTGTAGGTGTCGCCGCCCACGGGCGTGCGCAATTCAAACAATTTGGACAGTGGCCAGACCTTGCTGAACGGGCGGTGCTCAGAGCGCGCGATGTGCACCGTGTCCCAGCGCCACTTGCTGACATCGCGGCCGTGCTGGGCTTGCAATTCGTCCAGCGCCAGGGTGTAAGCGGCGTTGATCTGCTGGTCGCAGGTTTCCACCACGGAAGGCGTGGTTTTATCGTCGCACCACCATGCGTCGTTGCGCTCCAGCACGCCTTCCAATGCGTCGCGGTAGCTGCGCCCGCCGACGGTGCGTTCCCACATCACTGGGCCCAACTCATCGGCAAAGATGAGCTTGGTGAGCTGGCGCGACCACGCGTAAAAAATGAGTGGCGCGGCTTTGTCGCCACTCATGGTGCCGTCGAAAGCACCGAGCTGCGCTGTCGCAGCTGCCGCCAGGGCATGCGTCGATCTGGCCTTCACTGCAAACGGCAAGAGACGCTGGGTGGCCAGCGAAACCACATCACTTTGCATGCTGCGCATGTCGTCCATGCTGTGCTGGGGCTTGGCATTCAGCATCTGTTCAATGCGCTGCATGCGGTAGGGCACGGCCCATTCGTTGGTGAGGTAATGCGGATAGCTGAGCGGGTGAATGCGCTGGTTGGCGGTGGCGATCCAACCGCGCTCGGGGTTGATCTCGCGCGGTGTTTGGTCAGCCGCAATGAAGCCGTCCCAATCGTATTTGGCGTCCCATCCGGGTGACGGCACTTGGCCCTTCAGGTCGTTGTCGGGCTTGCGCACCGGCACGCGCCCAGCCGCCACCATGCCGATGTGCCCCGCCCTGTCGGCGACGACCATGTTCTGCATCGGTGCGAGATAGCTGGCCGAGGCACGGATGAAGTCGGGCACCGAGCTGGCTCGTGCAAAAGCCAGGCCTGCGTCCAGCGTGCTCGGGTCGGGGTCGAGCGCCGTCCAGCGCATGGTCAAAGCGTAGGCGGGTTTGCTGCCGGGGACGCCATGTGGGCCCAGCAAGCCGTCGTAGTTGGGTGAGTCTGAGATGACAGGGCCGTGCCGTGTGCTGCGCGCCTGCACCGTGACGTCGGGCTTGCCTTTGACCCTGATGACCTCGTTGACCACCGTGAATTTGGCCCAGCCTTCGGGCGTTTGATACTGGTCCGGCGCATCGGGCTTGATGCGTTCCAAATACAAATCTTGCACATCGGGCGCGGTGTTGGTCCAGCCCCAGGCCACGCTGTCGTTTTGCCCCAGCACCACAAACGGCAGGCCCGGCATGGTCGCGCCCGCCACTTTGAAGCCCGGTGCCTGCATGCGCGCGAAGTACCAAAGCGCGGGCGCGCTGAGCTTCAGGTGAGGGTCGTTCGCGAGCAGCGGCATGCCGGTGGTGGTGTGGGTGCCGTGCACCACCCAGTTGTTGGAACCGACGCCTTCCACACCCGACTCCGGTGCGAAGTTCAGCGCCTGCTGGCCGAGCTTGCCGTCCACATTCAAGCCCTTGAAAAGTGCGCTGTAGTCGGTGGTGATCAACGGCTTGTCTGCAGGCTCGCCCGGGTTCCCCGGGTAGGGCGGCAGCAACTCGTTGATGCGCTCCACCGGCATCATCAAGGCCAGTCGCATGCGCAGCAACTCGGTGCCCCAATTGCCGCCCAGATCCCACGCCATCATGATGGCCCAGGCCATGCTGTCCTCGGGTGTCCACGGCTCGGGCTGAATGCCCAACACCAAAAACTCCGGTGGGCGTGCCTTCATCGAGGTTTGGAGGTAGGCGTTGATGCCCGCTGTGTAGGCCAGCAGCGCGGCGCGCGACTCGGCACTGGCAACGGCCCACTGTGCGGCAGCAGCGCGCTTTGCGCCCAGAGCACGCAGAAACTTGTCGTTCTCCAGCGCGGCCTCACCAAAGGCCTCGGCCAGACGTCCCGAGCCTATACGGCGGTGCGTTTCCAGCTGCCACAAACGGTCTTGGGCGTGCACAAAGCCCAGGCCGTACATGGCGTCGTTGGCCGTGGCGGCGGTGATGGTGGGAATGCCCTGCGCATCGCGTTCGATCTTCACGTCGGCTGTGATCTGGGCGGCCTGGGCCTGCAACTGCACCACGCCGTCGGTCAGCGGCAGCACTTGTCGGCTGTAGCCCCACAGCACAAATCCCACCGTGACCACCAGCAGCAGGAGCAAGGTCAAAACACGTCGAAACCATTTCATGGCGGCCGCTTGGTTGGAGTCTGAGAAGACCGAAAGCGTAGCGCCGTCTCGACGTCAGCGCTGCGGTGCATGGCCAGTCTTGGTTTTGACGGCGAAAACGCATGCTTATCTCGGGTTCAAAAAACACGCAACTTGAAACACTGAGGCAGCTAAGTTTCGATTCCATGGCCTGGGTGCGACTCTCGAATCAATGCAAAAGCCTGTGCACAAACCAGCGAAAAACCCAGCCCAGAAATCAGCAAACCGACAGACGCGCGGTCGCGAACAAGAGAGCAAACCCACACCATGCTGAACGATCTAGTCACCCGCTTGGGCGGCCGCAAAGCGCAGGCCCCTGATGCCGTGCACTTGCCCCAGCCGGGCAATGCGCACATTGAAATTTGCCCTCCGGCCCTGCGCCGCAGCGCGCAGTCGTCGGGCTGGCGCGAGGGCTGGCGAGAAAGCTGGCAAGCCGGCTTGCGCGACTGGCTGCAAAGCACTTTGCCCACCAGCAGCCGCCATGCCGAAAACACCCTCGTGAGCAGCACGCTCAGCGGCTGGAATAAAGAGTTGACGATGACGATGACGGTGCAAGCCAGCAGCCCGCTGTCACTGGTGCGCCGCGAATTCATCAACTCGTTGGGTGACATGCGCACGCAACAAGCGGGTGACTTGGTCGGTCGCATGCGCATTGCGCGCTCGATGCATGAACTGTGGCATCTGCGCATCGACGTCTACAACCTGGTCGCCCAACACCACGACGAAAGCGAAGCCACGCGCCGGCTCAACCGCCTGAACCGATTTTTTCCACAGCGCGTGGGGCGGCCCTCCATTGGCACGCCCATCGTCCACGCAGACCGACGCAGCCCAGCGCGCTGATCACAAAACTCAAAGAACTGCTCACGATGAACTCTGCCGGACAGCACGCTGCTCAGTCACACAACATCGGCTCAGCCGTTCACGCTGGCATGCCCTTGCCCGGTTACGGCTTGCCCGAAGAGCGCCTGGCCCGCATGGCCGCGCAGACCGCATTCACTGAGCTGCAACACAGCTTCATGCGCGCCACCGCCGAGATCGATGGTCGGGTGGGTTTGCGGTTGCAGCGCCAGGTGATGTTGGCCAAAGAGGCGGTTGAGCTGTGGCGCTTGCGCGGGGCGGTGTTTGCGGCCCTGCCCGTTCAAAGTGAACGCAGTCGCCTGCACAAAGCCGAACTGCACCGGCAGTTGGACAGTGTGTTTCCAGACTGCGGCGACATCAACGGGTTTGCATTGCGCTAAACCGGCCCGTCAGCCGCCTGATTCACTGCGCGCGCAATGCCGCGCAAGATGTGTACCTCCTCACTCGTCAAGCTGCTGCGGTTGAACAATTGGTTCAGCCGCGGCATCAGTTTGCGAGGCGCCTGCGGGTCTAGAAACCCAATACGTTGCAAAGCAGCTTGCCAATGGTCGAGCGCACCTTGAACGGCGACACCATCTGCCAAGTTGGCGTCTGTGGTGCGTGGCGCCACCGCGAAACCACCCAGCGCCTGGCGCCAGTCGTAGGCGAGCAGTTGCACGGCCTGCGCCAGGTTGAGCGAGCCGTAATTGGGGTCGGTGGGAATGCTGATGCAGCTGTGGCAGCGGTACACGTCTTCGTTGCTCATGCCGAAACGCTCGCAACCAAACACGAAGGCCACGCGCTGCGTACCGGCAGCCAGCGTGCTGAACAGCTCGCGCGGAGGGTGCGTGGGCGGGCCAAAGTCGCGCGGCGTCATCGCGGTGGCGCACACATGATGGATGCCGTCCAGCGCCTCGCTGAAGGTGTCCACCACGCGGGCGTTTTCCAGAACGTCGAGCGCGCCACTGGCCAGCGAAATAGCTTCTTGCTTGCGCTGCACATTGGGGTAGCGCGGAGCCACCAGCACCAGGTCAGAGAAGCCCATGACCTTCATCGCGCGTGCCGCCGAGCCGACGTTGCCGGGGTGGCTGGTGCCCAACAAAATAAAGCGCGTGGGGTCTGGCTTTGTGGCGGGCCGAAGAAGGGATTGCGGGACGGCAGCAGGCATCGGAGGGCGCTCAGAAAAGGATTCGGCAAAACATGGCCGGGTAAACTCCGATTATCCGCAGGCGAGTCTCTGAAGATCCATTTCAGACTGCCGCGCCACGCTCTTTGTCCCCGCCAAGCCGGTTCTTCTTTCGCTGATCACCTCACCAGGTTGCCCTATGTCGCAAGCGCTCCACCCCATGCTCAATGTCGCCGTCAAGGCGGCGCGCACAGCAGGTTCTTTGATCAACCGGGCTTCGATGGACGTGGACATGCTGAAGGTGACCATCAAGTCGGCCAACGACTTCGTCACTGAAATTGACCAGGCGGCCGAGCGCGTGATCATTGAAACCCTGCTCACCGCTTACCCCGGCCACGCCGTCCTGGCCGAAGAATCGGGCCGTGAGCACGGCGCCAAAGACAGCGACTATTTGTGGATCATCGACCCTCTGGACGGCACCACCAACTTCATCCACGGCTTGCCGATGTACGCGGTGTCGATTGCACTGTCGTTTCGCGGACAGGTGCAGCAAGCGGTGGTCTACGACCCCACGCGCAACGATTTGTTTTACGCCTCCAAGGGGCGCGGTGCCTTCATGAACGACAAGCGTCTGCGCGTGTCCAAGCGCAGCCGCATGGCCGATTGCTTGATCGGCACCGGCTTCCCTTTCCGCAAGGGCGACAACTTCAAGCGCTACATGCAGATGTTTGAAGCGGTGATGCAAATGTGCGCAGGCATGCGCCGTCCCGGCGCTGCTTCACTGGACCTTTGCTACGTGGCCGCCGGTTACTACGACGGCTTTTTTGAGACCGGCTTGAGCGCTTGGGACATCGCCGCAGGCTCGTTGCTGGTGACTGAGGCCGGCGGCTTGATCGGCAACTTCACCGGCGAGTCCGACTTTTTGTACCAACGTGAAGTGGTGGCCGGCAACCCCAAAATTTACGGCCAATTGGTGACCGTGCTGAGCCCGTTCACACGCATCTTGAAAGAGGTCGCACCCGCCGCTTCCTTGGCCGGCATGGTGGCCGCAGCGCGGGCCGGCCTGACGCCCGAAGAGGCGTTTGCGGCGGCGCAAAGTGGTGAAGCGACGGCTGCAGTGGCGGTGGCGGCTCCTGCCAAAAAACCAGCCACACGCATCCGCAAAGCCGACATGCCCGACGCCACGTTCTGAACCAAGTTTTCAAAGAGCACATGAAATGACAGGCCCGCTCAGTGGATTGAAAGTGGTCGAGATGGCAGGGCTCGGACCCGCGCCGTTTTGCGGCATGTTGTTGGCCGACATGGGGGCTCAAGTTCTGAGCATCGCGCGGCCTGAAAAGCCGAACACAAGCAACGCAATCAACGCCAGCAACGCCAAATTCGATGTCTTTTCTCGAGGCAAGCAGACGCTGCAAGCAGACTTGCGTGACCCCACGGCGCTGGCCGCGGTGCTCGAAATCATTGCCAAGTCAGACGCTTTGATCGAGGGCTTTCGCCCCGGCGTGATGGAGCGTTTGGGCTTGGGCCCCGACGCGTGTCTGGCAATGAACCCGCGCCTGGTTTTTGGCCGCATGACGGGCTGGGGCCAGACCGGCCCATTGGCCCACGCCGCCGGCCACGACATCAACTACATCGCGCTGTCAGGCGCACTGCACGCCATCGGTCCGCGCGGTGAAAAACCCACCGTGCCGCTGAACTACATCGGCGACTTTGGCGGCGGCGGCATGCTGCTGGGCTTCGGTTTGATGTGCGCCTTGTTTGAAGCAAAAACATCGGGCAAGGGTCAAGTGGTGGACGCCGCCATGACCGACGGCGCGGCGCTGCTGTCGACCATGATGTACGGCATGCATGCGCAAAGCATGTGGAGCAACCGGCGCGGTGAAAACCTGCTCGACGGCGGCGCGCACTTCTATGACACCTACACCTGCGCCGACGGCAAGCACATTGCCATCGGCGCGATAGAGCCGCAGTTTTATGCCTTGTTGATGAAGCTGCTCGAAATCAACGACGTGGCGTATGCGGCCCAGATGAATCCTGCAGCCTGGCCCGATTTGAAAGCGCGCCTGGCCGCGTTGTTTGCCACTCGCACGCGCGCTGCATGGTGCGAATTGCTGGAAGGCACCGACGCCTGTTTCGCGCCGGTACTGGATTGGGACGAGGCGCCACTGCATGCGCACAACGTGGCACGCGGCACGTTTGTGAAGGCCGACGGCGTGGTCCAACCTGCGCCCGCGCCCAGGTTCAGCCGCACCGTGGTGAGCTTGGCAAGTGGCGCAGCGACAACAGAAAAATCATCAAAAACCCTGCTGAAATCCTGGGGCGTTTCACAGGCCAGCACCGAAGCGCTCACCCAGCCAAAATAAGCCGTGCGGCGCCTCCCCAAAACAGGGCGAGGCGTCAAGAGTTCAATCAGAAAGCCCCGCATGCCCATCGACTTCCGCCCCGCCTGGTCCAACCCTGAACTGGAGTCTTACCGCGACACCGTCATCCGCTTCATCAACACCGAAGTGCAACCCCACGACGAAGCCGCTCGCAAGCTCGGCAACGTGGGCCACGCGCTGTGGCGCAGGGCCGGGGAACTGGGTTTGCTGTGTGCCGATATCCCTGAAGCGTTTGGCGGCGGTGGTGGCGACTTCCGCCACGAAGCTGTCATGTACGAAGAGCTGTCACGGCGCAGCCTCACCGGCTTCAACAGCTCGGTGCACACCATCGTGGCGCACTACCTGCTGAACCACGGCACGCCGTCGCAGAAAGACAAATACCTGCCGCGCCTGTGCAGCGGTGAACTGGTCGGCGCCATCGCCATGACCGAGCCCGGCGCCGGTTCAGACCTTCAAGGCATGCGCACCCGCGCTGCGTTGTCGGCAGACAAAACCCACTACCTGGTGAACGGCTCGAAAACCTTCATTACCAACGGCTACCTGGCCGGTTTGGTGCTGTTGTGCGCGAAGACCGACCCGACATTGGGCGCACGCGGCACGTCGATCTTGATCGTCGAGACGGCGAACTTGACGGGCTATCGAGTCGGCCGGGTGCTCGACAAAATTGGCATGAAAGCGCAAGACACGTCTGAGCTGTTCTTTGACGATGTGCGTGTCAGCGCCGACAACTTGCTGGGCGGTGCAGAAGGCCAAGGCTTCTTCCAGTTGATGGGCGACCTGCCCTACGAGCGCCTCATCATCGGTCTGAGCGCCGTGGCCGCCATGGAAGGCGCGCTCGCCGCCACGCTCGATTACGTGCGCGACCGCAAAGCCTTCGGCCAGACCGTGGGTGAGTTTCAAAACACAAAATTCAAGCTGGCCGAAGTCGCCACCATCACCAAAGTTGCCCGCACCTTCATCGACGACTGCGTGGTCAAACTGGTGGCCGGCAAACTCGACACCGTGACCGCGTCGATGGCCAAAAGCTGGGCCTCGGACATGCAGTGCAAAGTGGTCGACGAATGCCTGCAACTGTTCGGCGGCTATGGCTACATGAACGAGTACCTGATAGGCCGCATGTACGTAGACGCCAGGGTCCAGCGCATCTACGGCGGCACCAACGAAATCATGAAAGAAGTGATTTCACGCGCGTTGTAAGCCCCATGCCCAAGACGCGGAAAAGATCGAGCGCTTCAGTGATCCGAACCCGCTTTTTGGAAGGTCAAGAGCGACAGTGGAGGCACGAACACAGCTCGGTCAAATTCGAGCTCATGACCTCTAGACAGATGCTCTGCACAAATGCGTATTGAGCGCCTTTGCTTTGGTGACTTTTATTTGGCGCAGCAAATGAAAGTTACTCGGCAGCCGGGCCGAGACCCGGCGCGGTCTCACCCAAAGGAACTGCGACCGCAGCAACCCGATCACGAACCAGATAAGACCAAATCACCGGCACCACCACCAACGTCAACAACGTAGAAGTCAAAACCCCACCAATGATCGCCCTCCCCATCGGCGCCTGAAATTCCCCGCCTTCATTCAGCGCCAGCGCAAGCGGCAACATCCCGAAAACCATCGCCGAAGTCGTCATGATGATCGGCCGCATGCGCACCTGCCCTGCCTGCAACAAGGCCTGCGCCACGCTGGCCCCAGCCCGGCGCGCCTGGTTGGCGAAGTCGACCAGCAAAATCGCGTTCTTGGTCACCAAGCCCATCAACATGATCAGGCCGATCATTGAAAAAATGTTCATGGTGGACCGGGTGAGCAGCAGCGCCAAGGTCACGCCGATCAAAGCCAGCGGCAACGACGCCATGATGGCCAGTGGCTGAATGAAGCTGCCAAACTGGCTGGCCAGCACGATGTAGATGAAGATCACGCTCAGCCCCAACGCGGCAATCATCGGTTTGAAAATGTTGTCAATTTCTTCGCCGGCTCCGCGGATGTCAAAGCTGTAGCCGCCGGGCAGCTGTGTGGCCTTGGTGACCTTGTCGACCTCTGCGCTCACCTCGCCCACCGAGCGGTCTTTCACACCGGCATAAATGGCTTGGCGGCGCTGCAAGTTCTGGCGCTTGATGACCTCAGGGTTGTCCACCGCCACGATGTCGGCCACGCGCGACAACGCCACCGCCGTGCCGTCTTTGCTGTAAGCCACCGGCAGGTCCGCAAGCTGGCCGATGTTTTCGCGCAGCTCGCGCGGCAGCCGCAGCTGCACCTCCACTTGCTGGCCGTCCGGGGTTGTCCAATACGTTGCCGCGTCACCGTTGACATAGGTGCGCAGGGCAGCGGCCACTTGCGGCGCGTTCAGGCCCATTTCACGCACCGCATCGGGCTTCAAACGCACCGCATACGCGGGCAGGCCGGGCTTCACCGAAGTTTCTAAATCGGTGATGCCTTTGATCGCGCCAATGCGCTTGGACAAATCGCGCGTGATCTGGTCGAGCACCGCCGGGTCGGGCCCGAGCACCGCCACATAAATGGGCCGGTTCCAGCCCAGCGCAATGTCGATGCCGGGAACCTTGGCCAAACGCAAACGCAGATCGTCCTGCACTTCAAACTGGTTGCGGCTGCGCTCGGCCCTGGCCTTCAGCGTGATGTTGACGTTGCCTTTGCCGTTGCTGCCAAACGAGGTGGTGATCATCTTCACCTCGGGCACCTCACGCACGATGGCCTCCACCTGGCGCATCTTGTCGTCGGCGCGTTGCAGGCTGGTGCCAACCGGCATGGTCACTGCCACTTGGGTGAAGCCTTGGTCGGTTTCCGGTACGCCTTCAAAGCCAATGAAACCGGCGATGCCAAAAGATGCGGCCAATGACGCGAGCGCGGCCCACAGCACCACACCCCGCGGCGTGATGGTGGCCACACGCGGCTTCAAAGGTGCCAGGCTGCGCTGTTTCCAGGCCCGCCGCGGGCTGACCGCGGGCAGCCAGATGCGCCACCGGCGGCCAGAAAAAACCCAGGCAATCGTGCGCGCATAGGCGTGGTGCAAGGCGTCCATGCCGCTGTCCACACCGCGCAGCGCAGCGCCTATCACCGGCCACCGGCGCGGGTCACCGCCCGGCGGATCGCGCCACACGCTCGACAACATCGGGTCGAGCGTGAAGCTCACGAACAAGCTCACGAGCACAGCCACCGTGACGGTGATGCCAAACGGATAAAAGAACTTGCCCACCATGCCCTGCATGAAAGCCACCGGCACGAACACGGCGCAAATGGCAAACGTGGTCGCCATCACCGCCAGGCCGATTTCTTCGGTGCCTTCATGCGCTGCGGTGACGTGGTTTTTGCCCATGCCAAGGTGGCGAACAATGTTTTCGCGCACCACGATGGCGTCGTCTATGAGCAAGCCAATGCACAAGCTCAGCGCCATCATGGTCATGAAATTCAGCGTGAAGCCGAACGCGTTCACGGCAATGAATGACGCGATCACCGAGATCGGCAACGTCAGCCCGGTGATGACGGTGCTGCGCCAGGAATGCAGGAATAAAAACACAATCAGCACCGTCAGACCAGCGCCCTCGATGAGCGTGCGCTTGACGCCGTCGAGCGACGCTTTCACCGAGTCGCTGGTGGCGTTGGTGAGCTTGAGCTCCACGCCCGTCGGCAGACTTTTGCTCAGCTCTTCGCCGGCTTTTTTCAGCGCTTCGCCGGTTTGCACGACGTTGGCGTCCTGCATTTTGAAAACATCAAAGCCGATGGCCGTGACGCCGTCGACGCGCGACATGCTGGTGGGCTCCTGCTCGCGCTCGGTGATGGTGCCCAAATCGGCCAGGGTGATTACCACAGCGCCGCGCCGGGCCACCACCACATTGGCGAATTGCTTGGGATCGCGCACGCGGCCTTCCACGCGCACGGTGGCGTCTTGCCTGGCGTTGCTGAGCAACCCCACCGGCAGGTCGGCATTGGCTTCACGCAGCGCGGCGGCAATTTCACTGGGTGTGACGGCGTAGCTGCGCAGGCGCTGCGGGTCCAGGTCGACCCGAATTTGTCGGGTCGACATGCCGTTCACATCGACCCGCGCCACGCCCTCCACGCGCTCCAGGCGGCGGCGCACGGTTTGATCGGCCAGCAGCGACAACTCGCGGGTGCTGCGCTCGTTATTTCCCGCCACAGACATCAACGCAAACGACACCACCGGCTGCGACAACTCGTTGTCAAAGCGGTTCACGCGGGGCGCTTTCACGTCTTTCGGAAAGCTCGGCGCCAGCACCGCCACTTTGTCGCGCACCTCTTGAATCGCACGCGTCATGTCGGCGTCGAGCTTGAACTCGACGACGGTCTCGCTGTAGCCTTCGAAGCTGTTGGAGCGAATCATCTTCACGCCCGCGATGCCGTTGAGCGCCGACTCGATCGGCCGCGTCACTTCGTTTTCCACTGCCTCCGGCGACGCACCCGGGTAGCCCACGCTGACAAACGCCATGGGCGGCGACACATCGGGCATTTGCTCAACGCCCAACTTGGCGTAGCTGAACACGCCCAGCACACACAGCGCCACCATCACCATCACGGCGAAGACGGGGTTCTTGATCGAGACTTTGGTGATCCACATGGCGGCGTTCCTGAGCAGATCAGCGGGCTGCGGATGTGGGTACGGAGGCAGATGCGGATGCAGATGCGGCTGACGAAGCCGATGGCGCGGCGGACTTCACCGTCACCACAACCGCCAGTTGGCCTTCACGCAGGTTGTCGAAACGCGCCGCCAGCAACTGCGTCTGCTGAGTCAAACCTTGCACCACTTCAATCCGCCCCGAGGCGGCGTCGCGCCGACCGGTGGTCACGATCTTGCGCACCAGACCCCGTTTGTCAGCCGCAGCTTCTGCCCGTGCTGATTTTTCTATCACCCACACATAGTCTTGCCCCGACGACTGCGCCACGGCGGTGATGGGGATGGTCAAGCGCTGCGCGCTGTCGTCCAGTTGCACCACCGCACTGGCGTACTGGCCGGCGCGAAACACCTCGCCTGTATTGCTCAAGGTCACCACCACGCGGATGCCGCGCGTGCCTGCCTCGGCAGTGGGCGCAATGCGGTCAAGTCTGCCGACCACGGCCGCGCTTTGACCCTCCACGTTGACCTGCACCACTTGCCCCGGCTTCAGCGCCGACACCTGGTGGGTGCCCACGCTGCCCACCAGTTCCAGCGTGGACAAATCCACCACGGTGATGACTTCCTGCTCGGCCGCCACCTTCTCACCCGGCAACACGCTGCGCTTGCCGACGATGCCGCTGATCGGCGCTGTCAGTGCGGCTTCTCGCAGGCCCACCCTCGAAGTGGACAACTGCGCCTGAGTCGATTTGAGCTGAGCGCGCGCGGCTTCCAAAGTGGCCTTGGACGCTTCCAGCGCGGTGCCCGAGATGAACTGCTGGCGCGCCAAGTTCTCGTTCGCCGCAAACGCACGTTCGGCCTCGGTGAGGCGCGCCTGCGCAGAGTCCACGCCCGCCGAGCGCTCGTTGATGCGGCTTTGCAAGTCAGACAAATCAATGCTGCCCAGCGACTGACCCGCCTTCACGCGGCTGCCCTCAGACACGTTCAAGCTCAGCAGGGTGCCCGCCGCTTTGGCCCGCACCACGGCCGTGCGAGGCGCCATCAACGGGCCTGAAAACTCAAAACGCTCCGGCATAGCAGCCAGTACCGGCCGGGTCACCTCAGACGGCGTGAATTCCAGCGTCGCCTCGGGCGGTTTGGCTTTGTTCGACTCTGCCATCTTGGCGCGAACAGCCCACGCGGCTGCTGCGCCCAACAAGGCCAACACCGCCACGCCAACGAACCACCGCAGCTTGCGCATGGGCTTCCTTTCAGTTGTGTTTGAAATCGCCGCGCAGTGTAGGTTTGCGCTGAACGGCGAAGTTCCTTGATGCGATGGACTGCGGATCGCGGGGGATGAACTGCGGGATGAACTTGCCCAGCCGCGTCCGGGGCATTGCTTGCTTTGGGCCGAAGCTTTCCCCACCCGTTCGCCCTGAGGTGGCTCTTCCGATCATCTTGAGGTGTCCAAGGAAGGGCCGGAGCAGGACTTCGGCGCCTCAGTACGAACGAAGTTTTTTTATAACAGAATCCAAAAAAAACCCCACAAACCCGCGCCGCAAACGGCGGGCGCACCGTCACGTCGGAGCATTGCGCGCGATGACGCAGCGCGTGATCCATCAGCACAAGGGCCAGCAGTGCCTCGGCAATCGGCGTGGCGCGTATGCCCACGCAGGGGTCGTGGCGGCCAAAGGTTTCCACCACCGACGGATGGCCTTGCATGTCTATCGAATCGCGCGGCGTGCGAATCGAACTGGTGGGCTTGATGGCAATCGCCACCGTGATGTCTTGGCCGGTGGAAATGCCGCCCAACACGCCGCCGGCGTTGTTGGCCACAAAGCCTTGCGGCGACATCGAGTCACCGTGCGTGCTGCCGCGTTGCGCCACGCTGGCGAACCCGGCCCCGATCTCTACGCCTTTCACCGCGTTAATGCCCATCATGGCGTAAGCGATGTCCGCGTCGAGCTTGTCGAAAAGCGGCTCGCCCAAGCCCACAGGCACGCCGTGCGCCGTCACCTGGATGCGCGCGCCGCACGAGTCACCGGCTTTGCGCAGCATGTCCATGTGATCTTCCAAACGCGCGATGTCGCTGACGTTGGCCGCAAAAAAAGGATTGTGGCCAATGTGCTCCATCGACTCGAAAGGAATGGCCAGTTCGCCCAAATGCGTCATGTGGCCCGAAAACGTGGTGCCGTAT
Organism: Burkholderiales bacterium; assembly: GCA_038241115.1. Lineage (GTDB taxonomy): Bacteria > Pseudomonadota > Gammaproteobacteria > Burkholderiales > Burkholderiaceae_C > JANYJJ01. Next base: position 16,809 of record JBBRGA010000064.1, read on the forward strand.
TTTTCAAACAGCCATTTGCGCGCCACGGCACCCGCACCTACCGTGGGGGCTGTCAGGCGCGCCGATGAGCGACCACCGCCGCGCGGGTCACGCAGCCCGTACTTTTGCCAGTAGCTGTAGTCGGCGTGACCGGGGCGGAAAGTTTGGAGAATGTTGCCGTAGTCTTTGCTGCGCTGATCGGTGTTGCGGATCAACAAACAGATGGGCGTGCCGGTGGTTTTGCCCTCGTACACGCCCGACAAAATCTCCACGGCGTCGGCCTCGTTGCGCTGCGTGACGTGGCGCGACGTGCCCGGGCGGCGGCGGTCCAAATCGGGCTGAATATCGGCTTCACTCAAAGCCATGCCGGGCGGGCAACCGTCGATCACGCAACCGATGGCCGGGCCATGACTTTCACCAAAATTGGTCACGCAAAAAGTGTGGCCTAACGTGCTGCCGGACATGGGCGGGGACTTTCCAAAAATCGAACGGAGCGGCACCAAATGTGGCCGCCGTGGCCGCACGCAACACCGCCTCGATGATATCCGGCAGTGTTTATTTGACCTTGACCGCGGTGCTTGAAAACGGTGCTCAGACCAGACGCGCAACGTTTTACTCAGACGCGGTTTGCGCCGTCAAGCCCTCGAGAAAGGAGCAGGCCAATGGAAAAGATCACAGCGCCGGCGGACCGCTTGAGGCATCTTCCACCGGCCAGTCGCGGATGTAGGCCTTGAGCATGCGATTCTCGAAATCCTGGCCCTCCACCACCGCCTTGGCCACGTCGTAAAAAGAGATCACTCCCATCAAGGTGCGCTGCGTCATCACGGGCATGTAGCGGGCGTGGCGCTCCAGCATCATGCGGCGCACCTCGTCGATTTCGGTGTCGGGGGTGCAAGTCAGCGGGTGGTCGTCCATGACGCCGCGCACGGTGCTGTTGCCCACCGAGCCGCCGTTCTTGACCAAAGCGACGATCACCTCTCGAAACGTCAGCATGCCAGTCAGATCACCGTGGTCCATGACCACCAGAGATCCGATGTCGCGCTCGCTCATGGTGATGAGCGCCTCTTTCAATGAATGGTCGGGTGACACCGTAAAAAGTGTGCCGCCTTTGACCTGCAAGATGTCGCTGACTTTCATGAGGCTCTCCTTCGGTGAATGCGCGCTGACGCGACTCAATATAGCCCACAATGAATCGAAAACTTTGTTCTCCTCAGCCTCACAGGAATGCCCATGCCCGGCCCATCAGACCCCGGTTTTGACACGCTGGCGCTGCACGCAGGTGCCCAGCCCGACCCCGCCACCGGCGCGCGCGTCACGCCCATTCACCTGAGCACGTCGTTTGTGTTCGAGAGCACCGAGCACGCAGCGTCGCTGTTCAACATGGAACGCGCTGGGCATGTCTACAGCCGCATTTCCAACCCGACCACCGCCGTGTTGGAAGAACGCGTGGCCGCGCTTGACGGCGGCGTCGGCGCCATCGCCACTGCCAGTGGCCAAGCGGCCTTGCATCTGGCCATTTGCACCTTGCTGGGCGCCGGCGCGCACATCGTAGCCAGCTCTGCGCTGTACGGCGGTTCGCACAACTTGCTGCACTACACCTTGTCGCGCTTCGGCATCAGCACCACCTTCGTGAATCCGCGCGACATCGACGCCTGGCGCGCGGCGATCCAACCCAACACCAAGCTGTTGTTCGGTGAAACGCTGGGCAACCCCGGCCTCGACGTGCTCGACATCCCCACTGTCAGCGCACTGGCTGCCGAACACAAAATTCCCTTGTTGGTGGACAGCACTTTCACGACGCCGTACTTGATGAAGCCTTTGGCGCTGGGTGCCGATCTGGTGTATCACTCCGCCACCAAATTTTTGTCTGGCCACGGCACGGTGATCGGCGGTGTGTTGGTGGACGGCGGGCGCATGGACTGGGATGCGTCAGGCAAATTCCCCGAGCTGAGTGAGCCTTACGCAGGCTTTCACGGCATGACTTTCACGCAAGAAAGCAGCACCGATGCGTTCCTGATGCGCGCCCGTCGCGAAGGCCTGCGCGACTTCGGCGCTTGCATGAGCCCGCACACCGCGTGGTTGATATTGCAGGGCATTGAAACGCTGCCGCTGCGCATGGCGCGCCACGTGGAGAACACGCGCAAGGTGGTGGCCTTTCTGGCCGCACACGCCATGGTCCAGCGCGTGGGCTACCCCGAATTGGAGTCGCACCCCAGCCATGCGTTGGCCAAGCAACTGTTGCCGAAAGGCTGCGGTTCGGTGTTCAGTTTTGACATCAAGGGCTCGCGCGCGCAGGGCAGAGCTTTCATCGAGGCGCTGCAAATCTTTTCGCATTTGGCCAACGTCGGTGACTGCCGATCGCTGGTGATCCACCCTGCTTCGACAACCCACTTCCGCATGGACGACGCGGCGCTGAAATCCGCAGGCATCAGCGCCGGCACCATCCGTTTGTCGATCGGTCTGGAAGACGCAGACGACTTGATTGACGATCTGAAGCGTGCCCTGAAAGCCGCTCAAAAATCCGACCAAAAGGTGAGCCTCTGATGGAGCTCAGCATCAACGGCCAACGTGCCTATGCCTACACCGGCGGCAAAACATTCGAGGCCTCACTGCCCACTGTGATCTTCATCCACGGCGCCTTGAACGACCACAGCGTGTGGACCTTGCTGGCGCGCTGGTTTGCGAATCATGGACACAGCGTGCTGGCAGTTGATCTGCCAGGCCATATGCGCAGTGGCGGCGCGCCATTGGCCAGCGTCGAGGCGCTGGCCGACTGGACGCTGGCCCTGATGGACGCGGCGCAAGTTCAAACCGCCAGCCTGGTCGGCCACAGCATGGGTTCTTTGGTCGCGCTGGAGGCCGCCTCCAAAGCCCCCGACCGCATCAGCGCCTTGGTGATGGTGGGCACGGCAGTGCCGATGAAGGTGTCGCAGGTTTTGTTGGATTTGTCGCGCGACGACCCGAACGCCGCC
>JBBRGA010000065.1:0-19508 GCA_038241115.1 Burkholderiales bacterium
AGCAGCTCCTGCGTGCGCAGCAATGCACCGTCGCGACCACAGCGGCGCACAACATCGACGACGCCGACGAGCCGTTGTGATTGGCGCCACCGCTTCGGCGCTTGCGCCAGTCACTTCCCCAATCCGGCAGGCACAGCGTCACGCCGCGCATACTTCAAAACCGCGGTCTCACAGCCAAATTTGCGCGTGGGCTCACAGCCGCCAACATATTTAGACCGGTACTTTTGGCCGGTTTGTCAATAAAACCGGTCAAAACCCACTCCGCAATCTCAGCACCCACCCCTCCAACTTTGGGAAGAAATGGGAAAAAATGGGAAAAAAACAACGTGTTTTTGAAGGTTTCAAAAGTATCGACCGGGATACTGGAGGATTACAAAAAACAGAAAAGTCGTTTTGAATCATGCACTTAGCTGGTGGAGAGGGTGGGATTCGAACCCACGGTACCTTGCGGTACGCCTGATTTCGAGTCAGGTACATTCGGCCACTCTGCCACCTCTCCAGGTGTAAAACCAGTGCGCGGGGCGCTTGTCCAGACGTCCGCGCAACCCCAAATTCTAGCTCAGGCCTTGAGCACCGTCAGACCGCCCATGTAGGGGCGCAGTACCTCGGGGATGGTCACGGAACCGTCAGAATTTTGGTAGTTTTCCAGCACCGCCACCAAGGCGCGGCCCACTGCCAAGCCCGACCCGTTGAGCGTGTGAACCAACTCATTTTTGCCTTGCGCGTTTTTGAAACGGGTTTGCATGCGGCGCGCCTGGAAGGCCTCGCAGTTGCTGCAAGAGCTGATTTCGCGGTACATGTTTTGGGCGGGCACCCAGACTTCGAGGTCGTAGGTTTTGGTGGATCCAAAACCCATGTCGCCAGTGCACAAGGCGAGCACGCGGTAAGGCAGCCCGAGCTTTTGCAGGATCACTTCGGCGTGGCCGACCATCTCTTCCAGGGCCTCAAAGCTGCGTTCGGGATGGGTGATTTGCACCATCTCGACTTTGTCGAACTGATGCTGGCGTATCAGGCCGCGCGTGTCGCGTCCGGCGCTGCCGGCTTCACTTCTGAAACAAGGGCTGTGCGCTGTGAGCTTGATGGGCAATAGCGCGGCGTCCAGCACCTGTTCGCGCACGCTGTTGGTCAGCGAGATTTCAGACGTCGAAATCAGGTATTGCTCAGCCTGGTTCTCATCGCCGCCGCGCAGCACCCAGAACATGTCTTCTTTGAACTTGGGCAATTGACCGGTGCCTTCCAGCACTTCGGCGTTGACGATATAGGGCGTGTAGCACTCGGTGTAGCCGTGCTCGTCAACTTGGGTGTTCAACATGAACTGCGCCAAGGCGCGGTGCAGGCGCGCCATGCCGCCGCGCAAAAAACTGAAGCGTGATCCTGACAGCTTGATGCCGGTCTCGAAATCCAAACCCAGCGGCGCTCCTAGGTCACTGTGGTCCAGTGCCGCGAAGTCGAATAGCCGCGGCGTGCCCCAGCGCCGCACCTCCGCATTGCCTGATTCGTCCGAGCCCACAGGCACGCTGGAGTGCGGCAAATTCGGCAGCGCCATCAGCGTCACGTTCAGCTCAGCCTGCAAGACCAGCAAGCGGTCCGCCGAAGCCTTCAACTCGTCGGCAATGCCTGCCACCTCAGCCATCACGACTGAGGTGTCTCGCCCCTGCCCCTTCAGTTGGCCGATGCGTTTGGAGGCGCTGTTGCGCTGCGACTGCAATTCTTCGACCCGCATTTGCAGACTTTTGCGCTCCGTTTCCATGGCCAGAAATGCAGGCACATCCAGAAACTCTTGAGGCGACTGGCGTTTCTCGAGTTGGGCAATGACAAAGGGCAAATCTTTGCGCAGCAGGGTGATGTCAAGCATGGGCGTGGGGCTGCAAGGGGCGAGCCGCTGTGGTGACGATTGCTATCGATTGTGCCGAAGGCAAAGAACAACACACACAGGCACGACAAGGTTGTCCAAATCAGTTGCAATTGCGAATCGTTCGCATTTAGATTACAGTTGAACTCTGAATTGTTCAACTCCGAGAACTGACGAATGGATCGCAGAAAATTTTTGGATTTCTCCGCCCGCTACGCAAGCGCCACGCTGGCCGCGAGCGGCTTGCCGTTGTTGCACGCTTGCGGCGGTGGCGGCGACTTGAACGGCAACACGGTGGTACCACCCCAAGCGGTGAAAAATTCCTACCGCCAAACCAATTTGGTCGCCACCAGCGCGAAATACGCTGCCCAATTCACCATGCCAGACATGGTGGACGCGTGGGGCATCGCCATCCGGCCTGCCGGTGCCGGTGGCCACTTTTGGGTGCTGGGCGGTGGCACTTCGTGGCAGTTTGTGGGCGACGTGTCGGACAGTGCCGACCCCAAGTTGCGTCGGCTGTTTCAAGACGGTTTGGCCGAGGTTTATTTGCCGGGTGCCGACTCGCTGAGCACCGTGGCCAGTATTGGCAAGTCCACCGGCACCGCTTTCAACGGCGCGCCCATTAACTCAGACAACTTTCGCGTGACCACGCAAACAGCCACGGCAAGCGGCGCGCTGGTGACGTTTGACGGCTCTGCGCGCTTTGTGTTTGTCACGGATTCGGGGCAATTGTCGGCGTGGACCGAACGCGCGCAATCAGGCAGCACGGTGCGCGTGAACGGCCCGGCGCAGCTTATGTATGACGGCGCGGCCTTGGGCATGTCGATGTTCGGCGTTGCCCTTAAAACCGACACCTGGGACACCTTGTGGGTGGCCGACTTTGGCGTCACGCCGCAAATTCGCCAGTTCAACAAGGCGTGGCAATTGGTGCCCACGCGAGGTTTTGCCAACCCGTTCGCCACAGGCGGATTGCTGGACGCTGCCAACCCCACGCAGGGCAACGCGGCGCGCCCCGGCGAACCCGTACCTTTCAACATTCAGGTGTTGGGCCAGCGCGTGTTCGTGATGTATTGCCTGAGCCAAGTGCTGCGTGACGCGACCGGCTTCATTGCAGACGCCAGCAGAACGACACCCAGCGAAGAGGACTCACTCGACGCCGCCGCTGAGGCCAAAGCGGGTGGCTTTCCGAACCGCGGCAAGGTGGTGGAGTACAGCTTGAACGGCGAATTGGTGATGGTCTGCGACGACGACGGGCGCTTGAATGCACCCTGGGGCGTGGCCGTGGCCCCGGCCGACTTCGGGCTGTTGTCGAACGCACTGCTGGTGGGCAACTTTGGCGGTGCTGGCAAGGTGGCCGCGTTCAACGCCTTCACCGGCCGCTTTATTGATTTCATGCGCGACGAGACCGGACAAGTCTTGGGTCTGGACGGCACTTGGGGTCTGCAATTTGGCAACGGCGCGAGCTTGGGCGACACCAACGCGCTGTATTTCGCAGCCGGCACCGAGGGCGAGGCAGGCGGCCTGTTTGGCTCATTGCGCTATGCCGCTTGAATGATTCAAAACACCGCGACGCCGACTTCCCGACATCCGCCCCAATAAAAAAACGAGAACTTGCTATGAACAAAACTCAAACGCGCCGCATCTTTTCTTTGAGCATCATCGCCTTCAGCTTGAGCTTGGCCTTCGGCACAGCCCAAGCCCAAAGCAACGAGGCGCAACTCGTTAAACGTTTGGACGCGCTGGCCGCTGAGCTGGACAAAGTAAAGGCTGAACTAGCGCAAATGAAAGCGAAAGCCGACGCGCCCGCCACGGCAAATGCAAACGCAGCCACAGCATCCAACAACGCACCCGCAATGTCACCCACGCAGCTCAGCGCTTACGGCGAAATCAACTACACCAAGCCCAGCAAGGACAGCTCGGCCGCGCAAGCCAACATCACCCGTTTCGTGATTGGCTACCAACACCGCTTTGACGAAAAAACCAAAGTGGTGGCCGAGTTGGAGGTTGAAAACGCAGTGGCCAGTGCCAGCGATTCGGGCGAGGTAGCGGTGGAACAAGTGTTCATCGAGCACCGCCTGAACGACACCTACGGCCTTCGTGCGGGCTTGTTTTTGATGCCCATCGGTTTGGTCAATCAGAACCACGAACCGCACACATTTTTTGGCGTCAACCGGCCCACGGTCGAGACAGCGATCATCCCGTCCACCTTGCGTGAAGTCGGCGTGCAATTGTTCGGCGAGCACGACAACGGCGTGAGCTGGAGTGCGGGCATCTCCACCGGCCCTGACTTGACGAAATGGGATCCGCTGAACGCAGAAGGCGTGGAGTCGCCGCTTCGCTCGGTTCACCAAGAAGGCCAGTTGGCCAAGAGCAAAGACCTGACGGTGTTCGGCGCTGTGGACTGGCGCGGCATTCCCGGCCTGCGCCTGGGCGGCGGCTTGATGACGGGCAAGTTGGGGCATGGCGCGGCAGGTTTTGCAGGCAACGCAGCGCGCTACACGCTGATGGACCTGCACGCCAAGTGGACACCCGGCGCATGGGATTTGACGGCGCTGTACGCACGCGGAAGCATTTCGGGCGCGGGCGACTTGAACGCTACGTTTGCGGGCGCACCGTATTTGGTGCCAAAAACTTTTGACGGTTTTTATGCACAAGCCGCCTACAAATTCCGCCTGAGCGGCGACTATGCAGTGGCACCGTTTGCGCGTTATGAAATCGTGAATACAGGGCGCAGTTTTGATGGCTCTAGCAACCCAGGCTACAAGACCGAGGGCATCACCACGGTGGGTGCCAACTTCAACATCACGCCAACGGTCGTGGTGAAGGCCGACATGCAGCGCTACAGAGTGGTGAGTGACAACAACCGCTTCAATCTAGGCCTCGGATTTTCGTTTTGAGTCACGACTCCTTTTAGTCAATGCCTTTGGAAATGCAGTTCATGCAAACTTTTCAATGGATCACGGGTGCCGCGATGTTGGCGAGCGGTATCAGCGCAACAGCCACGCAATACGCCACCCCTGAAGAGGCCGCCAAACGCTGCTTTCCCGAGGCCACGGCGTTCAAGGAAAGCACCGCCCAACTCACACCCGATGAGATGCGCGCCGTGGCTGCAGCGTCGGGCTTGCCTGCACGCTCGGCGAGCTGGCGCGTCATGACTGCACTGAGCGGTGAGCAAGTTTTAGGCACGGTGGTGTTCGACGGCGTGGTGGGCAAATATGAAGTCATCGACTACGCCGTGGGCGTGTCTGACGACGGGAAAGTGCGCCAGGTTGAAATTTTGAATTACCGCGAAAGTCACGGTTACGAAGTGCGCCTGCCCGCATGGCGAAAACAATTTGTGGGCAAAGGGCCCGAGGCCAAATTGCGTGTGGGTGAAGACATTGCCAACATCAGCGGCGCAACCCTGAGCACCACCAACATCACCGACGGCGTGCGCCGCATCGTCGCGGTGGTGGCCACACTGAAAGCCCATGGGAAAGTCTGAAGCGCCCTGGTTGGATGTTGCAAAAAATGACGCAACGGATGACGCAAAAGAGGACACAAAAGAGGCCGCAGCCTCAAACCACGGCCCGCTGCGCCGGCGCGCGCAACCGCTGCTGGGCACGCTGGTAGCGGTGGCGCTTCAGTGCGAATCTGACTTTGAGTTTGAACACGCCAGTCGCGCGGCGTTTGACGTGATCGGCACCGTGCACCGCGCCATGAGTTTTCACGAGCCCTTGAGTGATGTGCGCCGCATAGGACGTGCCGCAGCGGGCGAGATATTGAGCGTCAACCCGCACACCTGGAACGTGCTTTACCTGGCGCGGCGCATGGAGGCAGACAGCGGCGGTTTGTTCAACGTGGCGGTGGCACCCGCCTTGGTGCAGAGCGGTTTGTTGCCTTCGCCCAAGGGCGCACGCATACCGGTGGCGCGCGGTTTGATGGACGGGTTGGCGCTGCTCACCGATCACCGCGTGCGCGTGTTGCAGCCGCTGTGGGTAGACTTGGGCGGCATCGCCAAAGGCTATGCGGTGGACTGCGCGGTAGAACGCCTGCAGTCCCATGGGGCGAGCGCGGGCTTGGTCAACGCAGGCGGCGACATGCGCGCCTTTGGCGGTTTGCGCCATCCGGTGCATTTGCGTTTTTCAGATGGTTTGATGCAAGTCGCCTGTTTGCAAAACGGCGCACTGGCGTCGTCGAGCAATGCCGAGTTGAGTCCCTTTGAAACCCCGCACATCGACCCACGCAGCCATCGCAGCGTGTGCTCACCGTTCACGGTGGTGGTGCAAGCCCGCAGCGCCGCGGTGGCCGACGCGATGACCAAAATTGCCCTGCTCTGCCCCGCCACCGCCGACAAACTCTGCGCCGCTTCGTGCGATGAATGGCAAGCCGCATGGCGACCTTTTTTGCATGCCGCTGTGCACATTCATTGAACTCCACTTCAACCGCTGATGCGCCCCAATCCACATTCCGCCTTGTCCAAATCTCACCGCCCTCATCACCGCTTGGTGGCGTGGCAACGCGTCAGCATTTACGCCGCGGGTGGGCTGTTGCTGGTGACGGGCGCGGCGTGGTTGGCGCTGCACTACAGCGTGGGTGCGGGCGCGGGCGAACTGCCGCATCCAGCTGAGGCCTGGTTGCTGCGCGGCCACGGGCTGATCGGTTTTACGGGCCTGTTTTTATTCGGCGTGCTGGCGGCCGCACACGTGCCGCAGGGCTGGCGCTTGACGCGACGCCACCGCTGGGCCGGGCAGCGCAATTCGGGCGTGGCTTTGTGCGCGCTGGCCGTTTTGTTGTCAGCGACGGGATATTTGCTTTACTACTTTGCCCCGGAAAGCGTCCGCGCTGCGATGGGCTGGACGCACACCGCCGTCGGAGTCGCCATGGCGGTGCTGGTGGCGTTTCACAGGCGCTGAATCAAACACTTTGAGGCGAAATAAGGCCATTTCGGGCAAATCGTGAATGCGAGACAATCTCATTTGCATCTGCTTTCGGGCTTTGCGCAAACTTCTCATCATGTTGCTCACCGACCTTCCCAATGGAACCCACGCCACGGTGGCTTCGGTGCGTGCGCTGTCTGGCGACATCGACGCAGCGTCAATACACAGACTGGGCGAGTTGGGTTTCATCCCTGGCGAGCCCGTACAGCTGCTGCGACGCGGGCCCGGCGGTCGCGAACCCTTGGCGGTGCTGGTGGGAGAAACGCTGTTCGCCCTGCGCTGGGTTGAAGCGCAGTGCATCGAAGTGAGCACGCCTTGAACATGTCAGCCGCCGTCAGCGTTTTGACCGCAGATCTGCCATGGAGCATCGCGTTGGTGGGCAATCCCAATTGCGGGAAAACTGCTTTGTTCAACCTGTTGACCGGCGCGCGACAGAAGGTGGCCAACTATGCGGGCGTCACCATCGAGCGCAAGTTCGGCACCGCCAAATTGAACGACGGCCGCAGCGTGACGGTGGTTGATTTACCCGGTGCTTACAGCCTGACGCCCGCTTCGCCCGACGAGCAGGTGACGCTCGAAGTGATTCAAGGCCGGCGCGTGGGTGAAGCTGCGCCGGACGCCATCGTCGCGGTGGTCGACGCCACCAACCTGCGCATGAACCTGCGCTTGGTGTTGGAGCTGAAGCGCCTGGGTCGACCCATGATCGTGGCGCTGAACATGGCCGACGTGGCACGCGCCAACGGCTTGAAGATCGACGTGCCAAGGCTGGCTCAAGAACTCGGTTGCCCGGTGGTGGAAACGGTGGCGGTGAAGCACGACGGCCATGCCGCGCTGCTGGTGCAGATTGAGCATCAACTTCGACGCGAATTGGATGCTGGCGATAGGCCACAGCGCGTGCATGACATACAAGCTGATCCACAAGCTGACGCGAAAGATGGCATGACGCTGCCGCCTCCGAGCTTGGCCGAGTTGCAAACCGAGGTGCGCCGCATCCTCGCGCTGGCCGTGCCGAAAGCAGCGCAGTTCCAGCGCTTTCACCACCGCATCGACGCCGTGGTCATGCACCCGGTGTGGGGTTTGGCGATCCTGGCGGTGGTGCTGTTTTTAATTTTTCAGGCGGTATTTTCTTGGGCCAACGTGCCCATGGACGCCATCAAGTCAGCAATGACGTTTGCCGGTGAATGGGTCACGGCCCACATGAGCGACGGCCCCCTGCGCAGCCTGTTGGTGGACGGCGTGATTGCCGGTGCGGGCGGCGTGATCGTGTTCCTGCCGCAGATCTTGATTTTGTTTTTCTTCATCCTGCTGCTGGAAGATTCGGGCTACCTGCCGCGCGCTGCGTTTTTGCTGGACAACCTGATGGGCAAGGTGGGCTTGTCGGGCCGAGCCTTCATTCCGCTGCTGTCGAGCTTTGCCTGCGCCATTCCCGGGGTAATGGCCACGCGCACCATCGCCAATTGGAAAGACCGTCTGGCCACCATCATGGTCGCGCCATTGATGACGTGCTCGGCACGCTTGCCGGTGTACGCGCTGCTCATTGGTGCCTTCGTGCCGAACCGCAATGTGGGCGGTTTCAATCTGCGCGGCCTGACCTTGTTTGGCCTTTATGTGGCCGGTGTGGTGTCGGCGATGGGCGTGGCGTGGGTGTTCAAAAAAGTCTGGATGAAAAGCCGCTACCAGCCACTGATGCTCGAGCTTCCGCCTTACCGCATGCCAGGTTTGCGCAATCTGGTACTGGGGCTTTGGGAGCGCGCTCGGATCTTCATGCGGCGCGTCGGCACCATCATTTTTTCGCTGATGGTGATCTTGTGGTTTTTGTCGACTTACCCGTCGCCACCCGCAGGTGTGGATTTGGCTGTCATGGGACCCGCCATCAAGTACAGCTTTGCCGGCATGCTGGGCCAAGCCTTGCAGCATGTGTTTGCGCCGATTGGCTTCAACTGGCAAATTTCCATCGCGCTGGTACCGGGCTTGGCGGCGCGTGAAGTGGCGGTGGGCGCGCTGGGCACGGTGTACGCCATGTCGGCGTCGGGAGGCGCAGTGGCCGACAACTTGTCCCCGGTCATCGCACAAGGATGGTCGCTGGCCACCGCTTATTCGCTGCTGGCTTGGTACGTGTTTGCGCCGCAGTGCATTTCGACTCTGGTGGTGGTCAAGCGCGAGACCAACTCGTGGCGCTACCCGCTGATCATGGCCGCTTACTTGTTTGCCTTGGCGTACGTCGCGGCCTTCATCACCTATCGCACCACACTGTGGATTGGAGGCTGACGTGCTGATGCAAAACATCGCCGTCGCATTCATTGTTCTGACATGCACGGTCTACTGCGGTTGGACGCTGATGCCCGCTGCGTGGCGCCGTGCGCTGGCCAAGGGCTTGCTGCGCCATCGCCTGATGTCGACGTGGTCGGTTTTGATTCTGGCTGCAAGGCCCGCAACCGCAACCGCGGGCGCCTGTGGTGGTTGCGACGGCGGCGGTTGCAAGAGTTCTGCTTCTGCTAAGCCAAACACACCGAGCAAAGCCAATCCAACGCAATCGGTGGTGCACTTCGTGGCTCGAAAAAAACGATGAGCTTCAACAGCATCCGTCACCGCTTTTTAGCGCCACTTCTTTTGTGTGTGGCGCTGCTGTCAGCGAGCGCAGCCCAGGCTGCTACAGCAACCCCGTTCATCGAAGACATGACCTGGGTGGAAGTGCGCGACGCGCAGCGCGCCGGCAAAACCACCCTCATCATTCCCGTGGGCGGCACCGAACAAAACGGCCCCCACATGGTGCTGGGCAAACACAACGTGCGCGTGCAGATGCTGGCCGGCCGCATTGCCACCACATTGGGCAACGCCTTGGTCGCACCGGTGTTGGCCTATGTGCCAGAGGGCAACATCACGCCGCCCACCGCGCACATGCGCTTTACCGGCACCATCTCCATTCCCGAGGATGCATTCAAGAGCGTGCTTGACGCAGCCGCCCGCGGCTTCAAACAACACGGCTTCACCGATGTGGTGCTGATAGGAGACCACGGCGGCTACCAAAGCCAACTTAAAGCCGTCGCAGCCAGGCTGAACAAAGATTGGGCCGGTACGGCACGCGCTCACTTCATCGGCGATTACTACCAAGCCACACAAACCACCTATGTGAGGGCGCTGCGCGCGCAAGGCTTGAGCGACGCGCAAATTGGCACGCACGCCGGCACGGCCGACACCGCCTTGTTGATGGCGCTGAACCCAGCGGGCGTGCGCGGCGATTTGCTTTCCGCGGCAGCTCGCGAAGGCGCGAGCACCGGCACGGCAGGCGACCCGCGCGTTGCCACAGCAGCGTTGGGACAACTCGGCGTGGATGCGGTGGTGGCCGAAAGCGTGGCGGCCATCAGGGCCGCTGTACACAAACGCTGAACGGCGACTTAGGCGCACTACGCGAATTGCGTCCCGATGCGCGATCTGTGCAATCGAAGTAATCCACGTAAGCAACATTGCCAATGCCACCGACGCAACACGCGAAGACGGTGCCTGTTTTGCTTCGATAATCCAAGGCTGTCAACCCGCTGAAACTCACCGTGTCGAATTCGCCAACTACTCGCGCCCTCCCTGCCGCTCTAGTGACGTCAACAGTGACGTCAACAGTGACGTCAACAGTGACGTCAACAGTGACGTCAGCAATGACGGCAGCAGCGACGGCAGCTGTCACCTCAGCGGTCACTTTGGCCATTGCGGCGGTGGCACTTTGGACATGGGGTGCGCCTGCCACGGCGCAGCAAAACTCCGCTGCACCCGCTGCGCCGGCCAGCACTTCCAACGCGGTGGTCACGGTGCCCGGCATGCCACCGGTTGCCGACCGCAACAACCTGTACAGCGAAGTCGGCGCCGACCGCCTGAGTGCGGCTGTGGCCGGCGCGCTGGAACGCGTCTACGTGCCCAACCGCGGCGCCAACACGGTCTCCGTCATTGACCCCGCCACTCTGAAAGTGGTGGACACCTTCCCCGTGGGTATTCACCCGCAGCACGTGGTGCCATCGTGGGACTTGAAAACACTCTGGGTCGCCAACAACGCCGAGGGCCGCACCGACGGCAGCCTCACACCCATCAACCCGCTCACCGGCAAGCCCGGCCCCTCCATTGCGGTGGACGATCCGTACAACATGTACTGGTCGCCCGACGGCAAGTACGCCATCGTCGTGGCCGAGGCCTACAAACGCCTCGACTTCCGCGACCCGCGCACCATGAAGCTGGCCTACAGCATCAGCACCCCCGCCTGCGCCGGCATCAATCACGCCGACTTTTCCATCGACGGCAGGCACGCGTTTTTTACCTGCGAATTCAACGGCTCGATCACCAAAATTGACCTGGTGAATCGCAAAGTTTTGGGCACGCTCAAGCTCACCCAATACTTCAATCGACCCGAGGTTCTAGTCACCATTGCCGAGTTGAAAAAGGCCAACACAAGCGGGTCGGCCTTGCCTCGTCTGGTTCCCGACCCCAATCAATTGGGCGCCGAGATTTGCACCGTGCCCGGCATGCCGCAAGACGTGCGTGCGTCGCCAGATGGCAAGCTTTACTACGTGGCCGACATGATGGCCGACGGCGTTCACGTGGTGGACGGTGAGAGCTTCAAACAAGTCGGCTTCGTGCCCACGGGCGTTGGCGCGCACGGCCTGTATCCGAGCCGCGACGGCAAGAAGTTGTACGTGGCCAACCGCGGAAGCAACCAGATCCGGGGCAAACCGCTGGGCAAGGGCAGCGTCTCGGTCATCGACTTTGCAACCGGCGCAGTCACTCAAAATTGGCCCGTCCCGGGCGGCGGCAGCCCTGACATGGGCAACATCAGCGCCGACGGTAAATACCTCTGGCTCTCAGGCCGCTACGACCACGTGGTTTACCGATTCGACACTGCCAACGGCGCAGTCGAAAAGATCAAAGTAGGCAAAGAGCCACACGGCCTGACCGTCTGGCCGCAGCCAGGGCGTTACTCGCTGGGGCACACCGGCAATTTGCGCTGAGCGAGTATGGACACGCGGCGTTTTGCCTGTTGGCAAGGCCGCGTGCCAAAGCGCCCTTATTTCGGCAGCAAAACCTTGTCGACAACGTGAATCACACCATTCGACTGGGTCACGTCGGCAATCGTCACGTTGACGGTTCCGCCGGATTCGTCCATCACCATGACCGCTGAGCCCGAGGCAGTCGCCGTCAACGTGCCCCCCGAGACCGTCTTCAATGTGGCCTTGCCGCCACCAGCCGTGATCGCTTTCGTCAGCGCTGCCGCGTCCATCTTGCCGGCGACCACGTGGTACGTCAGCACCTTCGTCAACGCAGGCTTGTTCTCGGGCTTCAACAAGGTGTCCAAGGTGCCCATGGGAAGCGCAGCGAAGGCCGCATTGGTTGGCGCAAATACGGTGAAAGGGCCTGGGCCTTTCAGCGTTTCGACCAAGCTGGCCGCTTTGACCGCAGCCACGAGCGTGGTGTGATCTTTGGAGTTGACAGCGTTGTCGATGATGTCTTTGGAGCCGAACATTTGTGCGCCGCCGACCATGACCTGTGCATGAGAGGCGAAGCTCACAGCGCAAAGCGCAGTGGCGAGGATGAATGAAGCGGTTTTGATGTGTTTCATGACTGACTTTCTGTAGGGTGTTGAGTTTGAAAAGCAACCTGAGTGCGATGCTCATCGCCACTTCGGTGCTTGACATACGCAGACAACTCCACAGTGGATGCGAATCCCAACCGGCTGCGCTTTACTGCTCAGCCCCCAGGAATACCGATTCGGTGACGCGCATTCTTGCGATCAACCAAGGCTTTTCACATCCAGCTTGAACGCAATCATCGCCCTCAGCTTGTTGGGCAAGACAGGCTTGATGAGCACGTGGAAATCGAGGTCCTGAGCTTCTTGTTCGTGTCCGGTCATGGTGCTGCCGGTGACGACGATGGCGGGGATTTTTCGGTTGAAATGGGTGCGCAGTGTCGTGATCACTTCGACGCCGGTGCGGCCGTCTTCCAGGCGAAGGTCAACGATCAGCAAATCGGGTTGAACCTGTTCGGACTGCGCGCTTCGAAGCCAGTCTGTACACGCTGCGACGCTTTGAAAAGTTGCCAGACTGGCGCCCCAACTTGTCAACACGGCTTCCAGGCCGGCGAGCACCGCGGGCTCGTCTTCAACGACCACGATCAAGCGGTTTTTCAAGGTGAGATTGCGGGTCGTTGTGGCGTCCGGGCTCGCGGGCGCTTGTCGCGCGGGTTTGCCGGCGGGCAACACCAAGCTGAACACCGTTCCCCGTCCAAGCTGCGACTGCATCGTCAGCGGCGCGTGCAGCAGGCCGGCCAGACGTTTGACGATGGCCAAGCCCAGGCCCAGGCCTTTGCGTTCGTGAGGAAGCGTTTGATGTGCAAGTTGTCGATGCGCAAGCTCTTGCTGCGTGCCCGCTCGATGGGCGGGTTCATGGGTCGCTGCATGCTTCGCGCCAGGCACTTGGTAGAACTCTTCAAACACGCGCGCTTGCTGTTCTTGGCTGATGCCCACACCGCTGTCCCACACTTGCAGCAATAGCGTGTCGCCTTTGCGGCGGCAACTCACCAGCACCGTGCCGTCCACCGTGTAGCGAATGGCGTTAGAGACGAGGTTGCGCAAAATTCGCTCCACCAGCAGCGGGTCGGCGTGGGCCGTGTGCTGGCCGCCTCGCAGGCGCAGCGCCAAGCCTTTTTCAAACGCCACCGGCTCAAAGTGCAATCGCAATTTGCGCAGGATGTCGCCCACCACAAAGTGTTCCGGCTGTACTTCTACGCCACCGCTGTCGATGCGACTGATGTCGAGCAACTCGGAGAAGAGGCCTTCCAACGCGTCCACAGATTCATTGATGCTGTTGACCAGATGCGCCACCCCGACATCGTTATTCTTTTGGCGCAGCGCCTCCGCAAACAAGCCCATCGCGTGCAGCGGTTGACGCAGATCGTGGCTGGCGGCGGTGAAGAACTGCGTCTTGGCGCGGTTGGCCACTTCTGCTTCGGCGCGCGCGTCGTCGGCGGCGCGTTTTTCAACTTGCAATTGCGCGCTCAGGTCGTCGGCGCGAAGCTTCAAATCTATGGCTCGGCGCAGTGCTTGGCGGTAGCTTCGCGCCAGCACCGTGGTCAAGGCAAACACCAACACCAAGATGCCCGCCAGCTCATAACCGTAGGCGGTTCCTTCGCTGGCCACGCGCGCGGCCATGGGCAAAAAGCACAGCGCCGCAAAAGCCAAAAACACCTTGGGTTGGGTGGCGAGCACGGGCACCACCGCCACCGACAAGGTGTAGATGGTGATGATCAAACCGATCTGCTCGATGCTCTGGCCGCCCGGGTAAAACAGCCAGGCTGTGGCACCCCACATGGCGGCCGAGCTCAAGGTGCCGAGGTTCCACGTGAGCCTCCACGCCTTCCAGTCTGCGGTGACAAGCGTCGCCGAGACGGCTTCTGAAGCTTGCGCACGTTTGAAGCGCTGGCCAAAGAATATGCGCGCCGCCAACATCAAACCGAATGCCAGCAACCACCACACCATGATGTGACGCGGCGTGCTTTCCCAAAACAAAAAAGCCATCACGCCCATGCCGGCCACATTGCCCGCCAGCGAGGCAGGCAAGTAGTCAAAGGCGCTGCGCACCTCTTCCGCCAAGCTGGCCCGTTGGCGGTCTGCCAGCTGCTGTTCGGTCAGTGCAGTGACAGCGCCGGTTTCAGCCTCCGGGGTCAACCCGGTTTGCCCCAAGGCGACACACCGCCCGCCGGTGTCCAAGGCGAAACGCCGCCAACGGCGTGGGACATCTGGCTGACCGCCAACACCGCCTGAGTTCGAGAGCTGACTTTCAAGGCCCTCAGCACGGCGGCAACGTGATCTTTCACGGTTTCGACCGACAGGTTCAAGTCACGCGCAATCAACTTGTTGGGCTTGGCTTGCAGCAGCAGACCCAGCACTTCTTTTTGGCGCGGCGTAAGGCCCAGAGAAGTCAGATCGAGCGCGCTTTGAAAGCCGCCATTCAACGCGCCGCTGCGCACAGCGTGAGCCGCATGGGGCGAACTGCTTTCGGCGCCCGGTGCATCAGCTTGCTCAAAACCCATGGCCATCGGCGGCACGTAAATTCCACCCGACATGACCAAGCGCAAAGCCTCGAACAAATTGGCATTGCTGGCGCGCTTGGGCACAAAACCCATGGCGCCCAAATCGATGGAGCGGATGACATCACTCGAGCGGTCGCTGGCCGACACCACCACCACCGGCAAGGCCGGATGGGCAGCGCGGAACTCCACCAGCACGTCAAAACCGTCGGCATCGCCGAGCTGCAAATCAAGCAGCACCAAATCAAAGTCACTTTGCGCGGCGAGCATGTCCCGGGCCACGCGCGCACTGTCGGCACATGCCACGCTGACATGTTCGCCCAGGCCTTGGATGATGGTTTGCAGCGCCGACAGAATCAGCGGGTGGTCATCGATGAGCAAAACTTTCATACTTCCCAGCCTGTGTAATTGTTTACAAACGTAACAAGAGGCAGATCGTAGTGCAAGCACGCGCGTGGCGCCTTCCCCGATTTGCGGGATGCCTCGCAACAGCTTGAGGTTGCTTTTAGCGGTTGGGCTGCTCGGGCCAGCCGTTCGCCAACACGGTGGGCGCCACAACGCCCGGAACCGGGCCGGCCGAGTGGGTGTTCAGCAGTGAGGCCATCGGGCTCTTGATTTGCACGGCGTAGGCCTGCACGGTTTTGCTTCGGTCGTACGGCAGCACTTGCCAAGGGCTGGCCCCGCGCGCCATCAAAAACCTCACCATTTCCGCTTGGCTCTCTGGTTGCTCCAGGAACTGGGGCGTCAGCACACGGGCCAGCGGCAGCCAGGGCAGTTGATTGCTTTTGGCGGGCGGCACGCTTTGCGCCAACTCAGGCCGGCGGGCCAGCCACCAATCGAGCGCAGCCCAATGACTGGCACGCAGTGCTGCCTCAAATCCTGAGGGCAATTTGCCGTCTTGCCCGGCCCACACGCCTTGAGCCGTATGGCCTTGCGCTTGCAGCGCCATGGCCAGCGGTGAGTTGAGGTGGTCAGGGTGCAGGGCGCTCAGGGCGCTGAAGCCGAGGCCGCCCACCGGCAACTGGCCCTGCGCCATCCAGCGGTCGATCTGACGGTCCAAGCCGACGTTGCGGCTGCTTGGGCAACTCAGCATGCGAACCACGTCGTGGTGAACTGCGCGGGCGTCGGCTTGCGCCAGGGTGGTGAGCGTGCGCAGCGACGCAGGTGATGCGCTTTGAAAATCGGGGCACGCATAAGCCTGAGCCAAGTCGACGAGCGGTGCTTGCTGGCAGGCTTCAAGTCGCGCTCCTTTTTGCAGCAACTCGGTCATCACTGGCCAAAACTGCGGTTCACGCGCAGCCAGACTCAGCGGGCAAACCCCAAAGCCCGCTGATTCAATTTCGGCGGCCTTGATGCTGCCTGGCACAAACGCGCCGCAGCGTTCGGACAAGGCTCGCTGCACCGAGTTGAGTTGAATGCAGGGCAGCGGGTCGCCCTCGGTGATTTTTTGGTGAACGTGTTTGGCAATGGCCAACGCAATGCTGGTGTCCGTGGCCAAACCGGCTGCGCCGATGACCAGGCTGGTGGTGGTGCAGGCGCTCAAACTGAGGGCACACACCGCGGCCCACGCGAGGCGCAGCAGGAGGAGCGGGCGAAAACCAAGCAACGCAAAACTAGAGTTCAACGCGTTTCTCCCGCTGTCTCAGTGAACGCCAAGTACCTTCAGGCGTCGATAGTTTGAGGGGCCTCTTTTTGTGCGAACGCCGGAATTGGCAGGACAAAAACACAAGCGTGAGTGAATGTCAGCGCACGCAACCGCATGCGCTATATAACTTGGCAAGCCTCCTCGAACGACAGGCGCGGGCTGCGCGCAAACAGCGCCGCCGCCACACCGTGACCGAGGTTGCAAATGAAATTGGTTTTGACCTGCGTGCCCGCCCAAAACGCAGCGTCGACTTTGGCCGCGTCGAAGCCACTCATTGGCCCGCAGTCCAGGCCGAGTGCGCGCGCTGCCACGATCAAGTAGGCGCCTTGCAAACTGGAGTTGCGAAACGCGGTGGCGTCGATGAGGGGCTGGTTTCCCACAAACCAAGCCTTCGCATCGGCATGTGGAAAGAGCTGCGGCAGCTTGTCGAAAAACGCCATGTCCATGCCGACGATGGCGGTGACCGGGGCGCTGCGCGTTTTGTCCAGATTGCCGGGCTCCATGCAGTCGAGCAGCCTGGTTTTGGCCTCGGGGGTGCTGACAAAAATCAAGCGCGCCGGGCTGCAGTTGGCCGAGGTGGGGCCCCACTTCATCAAATCGTACAACTGGCGCAAGGTGGTTTCTGGCACGGGCTGCGGGCTGAAAGCGTTGTGCGTGCGGGCGTTGTCAAAGATTTGTTCGGTGGTGATGTTCATGTGGGCCTCTGAAGTTTCGGGAAAGTAAGAGAATTTGCGATGTTCACACCTTCACAAAATGACGTGCGGTTATTTTTTTGCGCCGCTTTTCGAAAGCATGAAGACAACTCACCCCTGACGCCCCTGGAAGCGGTGGCGGCTGACTGGATTGCAGAGCACCCGGAGCACCACGCCGATCTGCAAGATGAAACCGAGGCGCTGACCGCGGTGTTTGATGTGGAGGGCGGCAAGACCAATCCGTTTTTGCATCTGTCCATGCATTTATCCATCAGCGAACAGGTGAGCATTGACCAGCCGCGTGGCATCAAGGCGGCGTTTGAGTTGCTGCGCGCAAGACGCGGCTCGGCACACGAAGCGCACCACGAGGTGATGGAGTGTTTGGGCGACATGATGTGGACGTCGCAGCGCAGCGGTTTGCCGCCTGACGGCGAGAAGTACATCGATTGCGTGCGGCGGCGAGCAAGCCGTTGACACCCGGACCGCAAAGCAAAAACACGAAGTGCCGGAACAGTCCGGCACTTCGAGGTTTCCGCATTTTTTGCGGCGATGAACTCCTGCAACTGCGAACTCCGACAGTTGCCCTGAGTATCTCTAAAAGCCCATGCTGGCCAGCAAATCGTCGACTTCACTTTGGCCGCTGACCACATCGGTTCGTCCCTGTGTGTCCACCACCGGGCCGTGCAGCGGTGACATCTCGCTGCTCTGCACCAACTCTTGTGGGGCTGCTTGCACCAGCAGCTTGACGAGGCTGTCTTCCAAATCTGATGCCAAGGCAATCACGCGGGCCATGACTTGACCCGTGAGGTCGTGAAAGTCTTGCGCCAGCATGATTTCGGTGAGCTGATGGTCGACACGTTTGGTCGCGGCTTCCATCTCACCGACAAAATTCAAAACCGCACCGGTGGCCACGGCGCGCACCGGGTCTTTCAACACGGCGGCGGCGATATGGCGGGTTTGTTCGTTCAGCGCCAGGTGCTCGGCTTTCGCGAGGTCTACCGCGTTGAGCACTTTTTCAGCAGCTGCAGCCGATTTGTCTGCGATGTAGTGCAAACGGCTGCGCGCATCTGGCAGGCCGTGCGCGGCAATCTGAAGTTTGGGCATCACACCGAGTTGATTCAGCGCGTCGTGCAATTGGCGCGTGATGGTGCCCAGCTGCTGAAACACGACGGCCGGCGGGGCTTCGGCGCTTGCCTGATTTGCCAAGAATGGGAGATCGTTCATTTTCATGTCTGGGGTCTCTTTAGTGCGTTCAGTGCGTTCAGGCGGCCGCAGTCGCGGAGAGTTTGAGCATGATCTTCTGAACTTTTTCTTCGAGCGTGGCCTTGGTGAAAGGCTTGACGATGTAGCCAGCTGCGCCGTCCTGGGCGGCGCGGATGATGTCTTCCTTGCGCGCCTCGGCGGTCACCATCAAGACGGGTATGTGCTTCAAGGCGTCGTCCTTTTTGATGGCAGTCAACAGCTCGAAACCGTTCATCACCGGCATGTTGATGTCACTGACCACAAAGTCGAACTTGCCGTTGCGCAAAGCTTGCAAGGCCACCAAACCGTCCTCGGCTTCCTCGGCGTTGGCGTAGCCAGATTCCTTGAGCAGGCCACGCACGATTCGGCGCATGGTCGAAAAGTCGTCGACGATTAAAAACTTCATGTCTGTGGATGTGCTCATGGCATTCCTTGTGTATCTGGTACGGGCGGCAGGGAAGAACTGAAGGGACGAGAGGTTGAAGCGGCTGGCACGCATGTGCCTTACTGAATGCTTATCGGGAAGCTGTCGCGGTAGTTGAGGGCAGAACCAGTGCCACTGGCATTTTTTTTATGGCGTCTTTTGGCTCGAATTTGGGTTCGATGTCAGCGGGCTGATTCAGCGCGGGTTCCGGCGCCTCGGCAGTGACGCGCAGCGCACGGTCTTCGGCATCGCGGTTCATCACGATGATGCTGATACGCCGATTTGTGGGACTGAGCGGGTCGTTGCGCTCGAACAATGAGCTGGCAGCCAGACCCTGCACACGCAGCATGCGGGCATCGGGCATGCCGCCCGCCACCAACTCGCGCCGCGAGGCGTTGGCGCGGTCACTGGACAGCTCCCAGTTGCCGTAGCCCAGGCCACTCGCGTTGCCCACAAAGGGGGCCGCGTCGGTATGACCCTCCATGGTCAAGCGGTTAGGCACCTCCATGAGCACCTCGGCAATCTGGCGCAACACGTCGCGCATATAGGGCTTGACCACGGCGCTGCCACTGTCAAACATGGGGCGGTTTTGATCGTCGACGATTTGAATGCGCAAGCCGTCGGAGGTCATGTCCAGCCGGATTTGCGAACTCATCGCGGCCAGTTTGGGGTT
>JBBRGA010000066.1:0-19402 GCA_038241115.1 Burkholderiales bacterium
ACAGAGGCAAACAATGACGCCAACACTGATACCCCGACCGCAGCTGCCACCGATCGAAACATCACCGGGCTGGCCGTGGCCATGCCCATCAGCGGCATCGGTGCAGAGTTTTGCGCCACCACCGTGACCAATGGAAAGAGCGCGCCGATGCCCATGCCCATAGGCAGCAGGCAAGCTGACAAGCCCAACAACGACACAGCCGGATCACGCACCAACACACCCAGACCAGAGAACGCCACGGCTGCCATAGCGCAGGCCACGAGCGCCGTGCTGCGCACGCGCCCGGTGGCAGCCAAGACTCGGCCGCACGTGATGGACGCAATGGTGATTCCGGCCATCAGTGGCATCAAGTACAAGCCCGAATCGGCCGGCGACAAACCGCGCGCGTCTTGAAAATACTGCGGCAAAAAAGCCACCACGGCAAACAGCATGAAGCCAGTGCAGGCGCTGAGCAAAGTAGACGCTGAAAACTCGCGTTTGGCGAACAAGCTCAGCGGCAGCAGAGGGTGTGCGGTGCGTGACTGCAGCCATACAAATGCCGCTATCAGAGCCACGCCGCTCAGCGCGAATGCCGTGCTGGAAACGGCCAAACCTGCGAGCGGCTGGCGGCTGGTGCTCAGCAGCAAACTGACAAGGCCTGCGCTCAGCAACATCGCGCCCAAGTAGTCCATTTGGCCGCGCTGCGCGGGTTTCACGTTGGGAAACTGGCTTGCCAACACAGCAGCCGCCAGCACACCCAGTGGCAGGTTGATAAAGAAGGTCCAGCGCCACGTCAGGTGTTCTACCAAATAGCCGCCCATCAGCGGACCCATCATGGTGGCAAAGCCATACACGGCGCCCAACAAGCCTTGAAATTTAACGCGTGTCGCCTCGGGGAACAAGCGTTGAACCGACATCATTGCCAGCGGAAACAGCCCGCCGCCGCCCGCGCCCTGAACGGCGCGCGCAAACACCAGTTCAGTCATGTCGCGGCTCAAACCGCACAGCACCGAGCCCAACAAAAACAGACCCACCGACATCAACAACAGCGGTTTGCTGCCGTGCATGTCGGCCAGCTTGCCGTACAGCGGCACGGCCACGGTGGAGGCAATCAGGTACGCCGAAAAGACCCACGCGCTGCGCTCGGCACCGTGCAAATCGCGCGCGATCACCGGCAGCGCAGTAGAGACGATGGTCTGGTCCAGCGCTGCCATCATCAGCATGAAAACCAACATTAAAAAAGAGATGCGCAGGTGTCGCGGAATGTCAGCGTTTGCTGGGGCAGGGACAAATGGGATGCTTGTTTTTGCAGTCATGCCCGGGAGTTTCGCCGAGCGGCTTTTCGAAGGCAGCGTGACTGTGAACTGCGGGCTGCCATGCGGATCGATTCGGGCGCCACCTGTCACATCGTGCTTGCTTTGATTGGCAACCGCATGCAACTTTGGACGCATCACGCGCTTTGCAAGCCCGTGCACCCTTCAGGCCATTCGCTCAAGTTGAACGGACGCTGGTGGGCAACGTCAATTCGCTGCCGGTTCCGCGCTGCAAATAATTTCTACCGTACCGCGTGCCGATGCCCAAACGCTCAAGGTTTGGGCTTCAGCGTTGAAGTGTCGGCGCCTTTCAGGCCCGCTGATCGTGATCTTCACGCCGTTTGGAAACACACCTCTTGGCAGAAAGATATCGGTTGGGCCATGGAAGTCGGGATTGGCCGCGTAAACCAGCTTGAATTCACCCAGTTCCCGGTTGAAGTGCATGCGCATGAGTTGGCCCTGCAAGGCACGCGCGTACGGCCTGCAAAAGCCCGCCACGGCGCGACCCTCGGGTTGGTCAAGTGAAAAAATGGACAAGTCTTCCTGATTCCAGTGGTCCCCGAAGCGCGCCTCATTGCGATTGCTGGCCGTGTAATTCCACTGCGTCGCGCTGAGGTGCAAGGCGTCGAGCGCGTCGTACATCAAGCTCAAAATTTGGGTATGCACCGACCAAATGGCCTTGCGGTTGGTGGCTTTGATTTGAGGCTCGGCGTCTGCGTCTCCATGCGCCTCGGTCGCCGTCAGGTGCGCATGCGCATCGAAGGCGGCGCCGCCGTTCAAGTCGTAGGGAATGCCGAACTCACCGATGAGCGTCGGAGCACCGCCGGGCGAGTTGTTCGACAACGCCTTCACCTTGGCCAGTTGCCGCTCGAAGCGTGCGCCGATGGCTTCCAAGCCTTCGGCGCGTTCGCCCGTCAGGGGATCAACCGAAAGCCGCGCGTCGAAGTGTTTCGTCGCCAACAAACCGAGGTCGTACCAATGGCTGGCGTTGACGCTTTGGGGCGGCATGTGCCGCGGAAAAGTGCGGCCGCTCAGCGCACCGAAGGGGTCAATTTCAGTAAACAACATCCAGCGAGGCGTCACGGCGCGCAAGGTTTGCGCCACGCGCTGAAAGAAGGGTCCGTAGGCGTCGTCAGACAGGCTGTAAGCGCGCCCATCGATATGTGAGAACGCGGTTTCGCGCAGTGCCACCAAGTGCCCCTGCTTCAATGCATAAATACCCGCTCGCTCAAACGGGCAGGCGTGCCCGGGTTTCCAAATGCTGATGGCCTTTGGATTCACGACTTGGGTTGTGGTCGAGCCGTCTGTTGCGCTGGGCTGTGAACTCAGCGCTGGTCGCACCGGCAGTGCAGTAGGCACGCCGCGAGCCACCGCCAAGGCATCCAGTGGCGACCACACCGGACCCGGCAGCGGCAGGGTGCCGAGGCTGCGCACGCCGTTCGCGTAAACGGGACTCAGACCCTGGCCCAACCAGCCTGCGCTGGGTTCGTTCATGCTGTCGAAGCCCATTACATGGGGCATGTCTTTGACGCGCCGAGCCACCTGCGTCATCGCACCCAATAGGTGGCTTTGCAGATATTCCTGCACGTTGACGCCGCCGATGCGAAGTTGTGGGGTGACGTGTTCGCCCGCCCAAAACAGCGTCCACATCACCGAGTTGGCGGGCATGCGGTAGTTGCGCACCCATGACATCGATGGGTAGCCCTCCTGAATTGCCGCGTTTGCTGTGGCGTTGTCGTTTTCGGCGCTCGGGTACCGATAGCGGTGCTGCATCACCAGCGCCGCACCAGCTTCGTCGAATAGGTTGAAATCCAAGCCCACCGCATCGAAGGTCCAACCCGGCGCGCCGTCGCCGCCACTCATGCGTGACCACACGTCCTGATGGAAATCTACAAAAACATAGAAGCCGTGCTCGCCCGCTTTGCGGCATATCTCCGCAAAGTAATCGAGGTAGGCAGTGTCGAATTGGCCGGGTCCGGCGTGCTCCACCGCTTCCCAGGTGGTGAGCAGGCGCAGGCAGTTAAAGCCCCAGTCGCGCAGGCGCCTGAAGTGCGCGTCGGCATCAGCCAGAGGAAAGGGGCGGTTGACGAACGAGACTTCGCGGTGGTCTGCAAAGTCGCTCGGGTAGCCGGTGCCGCCGTTTGGCCATGGCACTTTGCAATCCCCGCCCAAGTTGACACCGCGCAAGATCACCTGGCGGCCACTGGCGTCGATGAATCGGTCGGCTTGTGCGTGCAGCGGTTGGCGTGGCGATGTGGACATGTTGGCCGAATTGTTGTGAAGTGAAGTGAATCGAAGTTGCCAAAAAATTAGCAATAAACATACCGACATGTAGGATAGTTTGAAGAGTTGCGCTCAGCACCCGGGTTTGCGCGCACTGGGCTGGAAGCCCAACGGCGTGACGCTGGCGGGCGCTTCGCCGCTTTCAATGCGAACACTCACCGACAAAATCAAGGATCGAACCGTGGCTGAAAATGCGCGAATGAAGAAATCGTCTGCTGTCACGCCCGCTGGCAAGCGCCCCGTCGCGCAGCGGCAGCCTCTACCCGCGCCCAAACCTGCATCTGCGCCTGCGTCCACGCAACCGCGCCGCACGAATGCCGCCATGTCGGCTCACACCAAGGCGGGCATCTTGAAGTCCACGATTGCCAGCTTGGCCGAGCATGGCTACGCGGGTACCACGATGGCAGGAATTGCTACACGCGTGGGTGTTTCGAGGGCAGCGTTGGTGTACCACTTTGACAGCAAAAACACCCTTATGACGGCCGTCATCAATGCGATCTATGACGAGATGGCAGCCATGTATCTAGCCGCGGCTCATCCGTCGTTGACACCGCAAGAGCGCATCTTGGCGGTGGTGGACGCGAGTTTCAAATTCACGACCAGTTTGAGCCAGATGGCGCAAATTGAGTTGCTTCTGGCTGCCCGTCGCGACCCCGAATTTCGCGTTTTGGTGGCCCCTGCGATAGAGGCGCGTGACCACGGTTTTGAAGCCGCATGGCAGCGCTTGACTGCCGAACTGCCTGGCAGTTTGGAGCGTCTGGCGTTGGTGCGTGATTTTGCGGTGTCCGTGTTCCGCGGCATCACGATCAGTCGGTCGCTAAAGAACGACGATGCAACCTACGAGCGCCAATTGACGCTGCTGCGCAAGCTGCTGATCGATGCGATGTAGGTCTGCCGTGCCCAGCGATGCGTCATCGCAATCTTTTTTTTGTTGGCCATCGACAGTCCTCAGCACCGGGTGTTTCGTGCCCGTGACGCAGCGCTTCCAAAGGGTTACACCCGAGTGACAAACATACTTACCAAAGTGAAAGTATGTGTATAAATCCGTCACTTCCGCATTGGAGCCACAAATGAACACATGCCCTGTTTTCCGCCTTAATTCAAGGGCCCATGCCGTTGCTTTGATGGCTTTCAGCCTGGCCGCGGCCGCCGCTGCGCCGGTGTTTGCGCAGACCGCTGCCGGCACCGCAACCGCAAGCGACCTGGGTCCTGGTCGGCTTGCCGATGTCATCGTCACCGCCCAAAAAGTCGCCCAGCCTGCGGGTAAGGCAGCCATTTCCATCACGGCCATCGGCGGTGAAGAGCTGCGCACCAGCGGCGCCACCAATGCGGTGGCTTTGTCCACGCTGATGCCCAACGTGCAAATTTCGGCAGGCAGTTCGGGCTCTACCGATATTTCAATCCGCGGCATCGTCAGCACCAACACCACAGAGGTTGGCGACCCCGCCGCCGCCTTCCACGTGGACGGCGTGTACCTGGGCCGCCCGCAATCGGCCGGCGCCAACTTTTTTGACCTCGAGCGGGTGGAAGTTTTGCGCGGCCCGCAGGGCACGCTGTACGGACGCAACGCCACGGCGGGAGCCATCAACCTCATCACCAACAAGCCCGGCAAAAAGTTTGCGGGCGAAGCCAACATCTTGCTGGGCACGCAAAACCTGAAGGGGTTTGAAGGCATGGTCAACGTGCCGGTAAACAGCACCCTGGCATTGCGAGCTGTGGTGTCGAGCACCGTACGTGACGGCTACCTCACCACTGCTGACGGTAGCGGTGTGGCCAACACGTTCGGCAAAAATCGCGATGACGCCGACAACCTTTCAGCCCGGGTTCACGGCTTGCTGAGCTTCAGTGCCACCGCCAAGTTGCTGATCACCGCAGACATGAGCAACAACAAAGGCGCGGGCCCAGGCTCGGTGCCGCTGGCCACCTTTCAAAACAAAACAGGCAGCGAGCAGCGCACTGTCTTGAACAATAAGAATGAGGGCTCGCGGGACGATAAGTCCACCGGCCTGGCGGCCGAATTCACCGCCGACCTGGGCGTGGGTGAGTTGACCTATCTCGGCGCACGCCGCACCTTCGACCGCAACAACCTCAGCTCGACCGGTGGCGTCACGTCGCTCACGGTGTCGGGCTTCACCCAAACATCGCACGAGCTGCGTTTGGCCTCGAACACCGGCTCTGGCGCAAGTGCTTTGGCCTGGGTTGGCGGCTTGTATGCGTTCGACGAGCAAGGCGACATCGACGCCACCTTTGGCATCAACCCTTTCGGTGCGGCCAACCCCGGCTACCGCTTCATCCAAACACCAGTCACCAGCAAATCGGTGGCCGCGTTTGGTCAGGCCACTTACAGCGTCACGCCGACTTTGCGTTTGACCGCGGGACTGCGCCACACCAAAGACGACAAAGCGCGCGACGGTCGTATCACCAACGGCGCCGGCACTTTCAACTTCCCGCCGGGCGACAACAAGGCTGCTGTGAACTACAGCAAGTCCACGTGGAAGCTCGGCGTTGACACCGATCTGGCGCCCGGCGTCTTGGGCTATGTCGGTGCAGCCACCGGCTACAAAGCGGGCGGCTACTTCGACGGCAGTAACGCCAAAGGCGACAACACTTATCGCCCCGAGCTGCTCACGTCTGTCGAGGCGGGTGTGAAAGGGCGCTTCATGGACAACCGTTTGCGCCTGAGCGCCTCCGTGTTCAGCTATGACTACAAAGACCTGCAAATCAGCTATGTGGCCATCAACCCGCTAACCAACGCGACCGGCACCATCACAACCAACGCAGCGCGCGCACGCAACAACGGTGTGGAGCTGGAAGCCAAGCTGGCCGTGGGCGACACTGGCACTTTGAATGTGGGTTTGGGTCTGTTGGACGCCAAATACAAAAGCTTCAACTTCCCGGCTGTGCTGTTGCCAGTGGCCGCGCCCGCCCGCCCCGTCGCCATCGAATTTGCTGGCAACAAGCTCGACCGCGCGCCCGACGTGACCCTGACTTTGGGCTACACACGCGACTGGGCTTTGCCCGGGGGCGCGGGTATCACCGCCTACATAGGCACGCGTTATTCATCGTCGTACGTGCTGAGCAACTTTGCGGTGGCCACTCCTGTGCAATACACCCAAGCCAGCCACACCCGCACCGATTTGAACGCCACCTACAACGCCGCGGGCGACAAGTGGTACGTTCAGGCTTACGGTAGAAACTTGGAAAACCGAACCGTCATGACGGGGTTCTCCTTCAGCAGCCTTACTGGCAATCAGGTGTACCTGAACGAGCCACGCAACTTTGGCTTGCGCGCTGGTTTGCGGTTTTAAACGTGTTGTGAGAACGCACTGAAAAAACTGAAGGCAAGAAGGAATGCACGCATGACAACGACGGCAATGCTGCCCCTGATCGGCAAGTTGCCGTTGCGCGAGAAGTTGGCTTATGGCGTGGGCGACTTCGCCAGCAACCTGATCTTCGCCACGGTCAGTACCTTCTTGATGTTCTATTACACCGACATCTACGGCCTGCCTGCCGCTGTGGTCGGCACTTTGCTCTTTGTGGCGCGCAGCGTTGACGCCGTGTGGGACATCTATCTCGGCACGTTGGTAGATCGCACCCGCAACCGCTGGGGTCAATGTCGCCCCTATCTGCTGTGGGCCGCGCCAGTCTTGGCTGTGGCAGCGGTGGCCACGTTCACGGTGCCGTCTGCCGAGCACGGTGCCAGCTACAAACTGGTCTACGCCTACGTCACCTACGTGCTGTTGATGGTGAGCTACAGCCTGGTCAACATTCCCTATTCGGCCATGCCCGCGCTGATGACCGATGACCCGCGCGACCGCACCACCTTGGCCGCGTTTCGCATGTTCTTCGCTATCTTTGCCACCATGTTGGTCGGCGCGCTCACGCTCAAGTTGGTAGACAAATTCGGCGGTGGCAACAAGCAATTGGGCTACCAAATCACCATGGCTTTGATGGCAGTGGTGGGCACGTTGTTGTTCTGGGTGTGCTTTGCCTTCACCCGCGAAAAAGTGCTGCCGGTGGTGCAAGAAAAGCAGGTCAAATCCGACCTCGGCGTGCTGCTCAAGGGCCAAGCGTGGTGGATGATGGCGCTGATGGGTATTTGCGTTTACACGGCGCTGTCCATCACCGGCGGCAGCGTTTTGTACTACTTCAAATACGTGGTCGGTGATGTGAGCAAAGCCTCAATGTATTTGTTCACAGTGGGATTGGCGCTGCTGCTCGGCATCTTGATTTCGGTGCAACTCACCAAGCGTTTTTGCAAGCGCAAAGTCATGATGTTTGCGGCTACAGCAGCCGGTGTTTTCTACATCACCTTTTATTTCTTGAACCCTCAAAACACCACTTCCGTGTATGCCTGCGGCTTCATCATTCAGCTCTTCAACGGCATCACCGTGCCCATTCTGTGGAGCATGGTGGCCGACACCGCTGACGATGCTGAATTGCGTTCCGGGCGAAGAATGGTGGGCCTGACCACCAGCTCCATTGCCTTTGCCCAAAAGTTTGGTTTGGGTTTGGGCGGTGCAGTGGCGGGCATGTTGTTGGCTTACTTTGGATACCAGGCCAATGCGGTGCAGACGCCCCAAACCATCGAAGGCCTGAAACTCATCATGAGCTGGATTCCGGCGGTCGGCAAAGTTGGCGTGGTGGCCATTTTGTGGTTTTACCCGCTCGGGCAAAAGCAATTGGATGTGATGCAACCGGCGCTGCGAAGAATGCGCTTGAGCCTCTCGACTTGAACTTATTTCCAGCCTGTGTGGAGCCTTGCACCCCCACAGTTGCTCTTACGCCCCCTTGGTGATCATCAAATACAAGATCGGCAACGGCACGATGGTGGCGATGGCCCCGGCCGTTTGCCAGATCGTTGAAAGACGCAAATATTCGGCCGTGATGGCTTTGTCGCGCTTCAAAATTTTGCGTTGGCGCAACTGGATGGGAACCAGGACGATGGCCCAAATGGCACCGCTGATGCTCAGCAGGGCATAGCTCCAGGCGATCCAGCTTTGGTTGGCAGCACCCCCAAAACGTTGGCCCATCAAGTGACCAGTGCCGACCACCAAAAGCGAGCCTGTGAAGGTGAACATGGCGTCCGTGATAAGCACCAAACGGTTGCTGAAGGCGATGACTTCGAAGTTGCGGGTGCGTTCGGCCAAGGCGGCCCAGGTGCCGCTGACGACCACGTTGCCCAGGAACAGGCACACGGACAAGACGTGGATGATTTTTAAAGTTTCGCCAGAGACCATTTTGTTTTTTGTGGGGCGTGGGCGCTGGCCAATCAGGCTCTGCGCGGCATGCGAAACGGCAGCATCAACGGCATGGACCAAGCCTTCAGGCGTTGCGGTTGCAGGCTTTCGTGCACGGCCACCACCGATTCGCCCAGCAGCGTGGCGTTGACCAGACTGCGGGCGTAGAAAGGTGTGTCTTCAAGGGTTTCTTTGACGGTGGCTTTCTGGAAAGGAAGCGATCCGTTTTCCGCGCCGCTCAATTCACTGCGCATGTTGCGGCCCACTCGCCAGATCGTGGTGGGCAAGCTTTGTCGCGCTGCCGGTTGAAACGCTTCAACGTCGCCGTTGGGCTTGAAGCGTTCTGCCAGCAGACGGTTGTTGCCGTTTTGCAGTTGCACGTCGTAGATGACAGCGGTGCTGCCGTCAGCCATGGCGGCGCGCGACCAGTCCCACACTTTGAAGGGGCCGCTGACGGGCTCGTCGCCTTCGTTGCTGTCTAAATAGGCTTGGCCTTTCCATGAGGCGGCGGGTCTGTCCATGGCCACTTCAATGCGCGCGCAAGGCGCAATGGGCCCCCAGCGGTGGCGGCCTTGGTCGTCGAGTGCGGCGTTGTAAGTGCAGAGGGCTTGGGGGTAGACGCGGATGCTGCCGCGCACGCGACGCGGCAGCGGCATGGCCACCTCGTCGATGTCGATTTGCAAATGGTCGCCGCGCCATTGCAAACGACTGGGGCCAATGTTGAACTGGCTGCGGTCGCGGTGGATGTGGCGAGCGCCTCGCTCGGTCATGGTCCAGCGTTTACCAGCAGCACCGTACAAAGCAACGTTGAGGGCGCAGTGGTTTTCGGGGTTCACGCTCAAGCCTTGGCGTTTGAAGGCGGCCGCGTAGTAGGGCGAAAATACACTGCCTACGAAAGCGATGAGGCTGATGGCGTGTTGGCCGTCGTCGCTGATGGCGTCGACGTACCACCAGAGATACGCACCCGGCCCGACGGTTTGGTCGAAGCGAGGTGTGCCATCAGTGTCTCGGCCGCCAGTTGGCCCGACAGCGCCGCCATGGGAACCCCCGGCCCCGGGTGCACGCTGCCCCCCGCCAGAAACAGACCCGGCAGTTTGCTGGCCGCGCCCGAGCGCTGAAACGGCGTCATCCATCCGTGCGACGCTTGGCCGTACAGGGCCCCGCCCGTCCCTGGAAACAAGCGGTTGAAATCGCTCGGTGTGGTTTGCACCATTTGTGCGGTGCTCATGTCGAGGTTCAGGCCACAGTGGGCCAAAAGCTGCAGGCTGCGGTCTTGACATGCTTGTGTCTCGGTGGAGTTTGATTTTTCAATGTCGCCGTCAGGCGGTGCGTTGACCAAGAGCAGCAATCGTTCTGTGCCTCTTGGTTCTTTTGCGTCTTCTCTTGCGTTATCTCTTGTGTCGTCATTGCGATCTTGTGCACAGACGTAAACCGTGCCCTGCTCAGGCAAGCGCCGCCGCTTGAAGATGTCGGTGAATTCACTTTTGTAATCGGACTCGAAAAACACGTTGTGGCGCACCAAAGGGAAACCGCGGGTTCGTGCGTTGACCGACCACGTCACCGCCGAAAGCGAGCGGGCGGCGCGAGGTGTTTCGTTGGCGGCTTGACGCACTCCCGTCGCATCTCCGAGCAAGCCCTGAGCAAGCGCGCTGGCGTCGCCGTTGAACACCACCGCGTCGGCTTGAATCTGCTCACCGTTTGCCAACTCGACGCCTGACGCCTTGCCCTGGTTTGTGAGAATTCGGCTGACCGCGCAGCCGTAACGCAGCGTCGCACCTTGTGCCTCGGCCAGTTTGGCGATGGCCACGGCCAGGGCGTGCATGCCGCCCTTAACCGCGTAAACCCCGTCGAGTTCCACATGCGCCACCAGCATCAAAGTGGCCGGAGCCAACCAGGGTGATGCGCCGCAGTAGGTGGCATAGCGGCCAAACAATTGCTGCATGCGCGGATCGTGGAAGTACTTGCCCAGCGACGTCCACAGTGACGCAAACGGGCCCAGGCTGGCGAGTGCGGCCAAGCCGGCCGGGCCCAGGTCAGCTCCCATGTTCGTCATGGTGGGCCTTGATGAACGGATGTAGGGGCCTTCCAGGTGCTGATAGATGCGCTTGGCTTGCGCGCAAAACTCGGTGAAGCGCCGGGCTTCGGCGGGAGAGCTGAACTGCGCAATCGCGTCGGTGGATTGCTGGATGTCGGTGTGCAGGTCCAGGCGCTTGTCGAAGTCTCGCCAAGCGTGACGGGCCAGGATGTGCAGCGGGCTGAGCTGCACATGGCTGCTTAGCGTGGCGCCCACGCTGGCAAAAATTTGCTCAAAAACCCAGCGCATCGTGAACACGGTAGGCCCGGAGTCCACAAGCTGGCCGCCCACCATGACGCGGCGCATCTTGCCGCCGGGGGTGGCCGCGGCTTCCAGCAAGGTGACGCGCACGCCGCGGTGCGAAAGCAGCAAAGCGCTGACCAGGCCGCCTATTCCTGAGCCAACGACCACCACGTGTTTGTCGTCGGTCTTTTTTGCCGGCGTTCGGGTCAGCGGTCTAGACATCTTGGGCGCCAAACGTGCGACCTTGCCACGTGCCTTTGATTTCCAGCGGCACAAAGCGCGCAAACATCGACTCTGAAAAATAGTGGCCGCCATAAGCCGCTTGAATGGCTTCTTGGTGAGCCCCAGAGCGCGCGTACGCATTCATGGCGGCGACGTTTTCCCAAAGGGTGAACGTGGCTTGACGCAGCAGAGGCGCTTCGCCCACGCCCGTGGCCATGAGCACGCCCGGCGCCGTGTGCAGCGACACCTCGGAGGCCGGCTGCATCCGCCAGAACTGGCGCGCGCGAGAAGGGCGTATCGACGCGCGCGTGAGCGACACCACCGGGCCGTCTTCAGGCAGCTCGGCAGTGACTTCCAAGCTGGAACCTGACCAACTTCCGCGACACGAGCACACCCTCAGCAGCGCCACACACAGCTCTCGCGCATGGCCGCGGTAGGCGGCCAGCGTGGGTGAGCGGGAGATGAAACTGCGCGCTGCGGCTTCGCTGTCGAAGCCCAAAAACAAGCCTTGCCGTGTGCGGCTGGGGCGCAGGCCAAAGCCGCCCTCAAAACCGCTGCCCAGCACCTTGGAAAATTTCAAACCTGCGATGCGCCGCAGCGGCCAACGCTGCATCACCAATCGAGACCAGCCCCACAAGGTAGAGGCGGCTTTGAAGTCCACCAGGACCACGACCACAACGCTGCCTGCGGTGTTTTTACCCGCGGTGAGGGCTGGTGAATTCGTCAAGCCGTTTTCGCGCGGCGAACTCGCTGCGCTGTTCAAGGAGGCGGCTTGATTCACGCTGCGCGCCGCAGCAAGGCCACTGGCAGTCGAAAGACGATGCCTTCTTCGAGGCGAGGGTCCAGCACGTCAGACTGCAACACGTTGGCGGTACTTAACTCGCTCAGGCGGTGAGCCACCCGTTGCACCAGAACTTCGGGAGTGGACGCGCCTGCGGTCACGCCAATGCGTCGCAGGCTGGTGAGCCAGTGCGGGTTGATCTCAGACTCGTCTTGCACCAAGTACGCGGCCACGCCTTGTTGGGCGGCCACTTCGAACAGGCGCGTGGCGTTCGAGCTGTTGCGCGAGCCGACCACCAAGATCAATTCCACTTTCTTTGCCAGTTCGCGCACCGCGTTTTGGCGGTTCTGGGTGGCGTAGCAAATGTCATCGGTGTTGGGGCCTTTGATGTGCGGGAAGCGCTGGGTCAAGGCCGCGATGATGTCGCGTGTGTCGTCCACGCTGAGGGTGGTTTGAGTGACGTAAGCCAACGGCGGCACACAGTTCAGCCCTGCGCCCACATCATCAGAGCCCAAATCAAGCCTCTGTACATCGGTGACGTTGCTGACCAAATGCGCCGGTGTGTTGACACGGCCCAAAGTGCCCTCTATCTCTTCATGGCCGGCATGGCCAATGACGATCAAGGTGTGGCCTGAGCGGCTGTAGCGCTGCGCTTGCTGATGCACTTTGCTCACCAGGGGGCAGGTCGCGTCAATCACGTTGAGGCCGCGAGTTTGTGCTTCGCGCACCACGGCAAGAGACACGCCGTGCGCGCTGAAGATGGTGACCGCGCCGCTGGGCACTTCGCTGAGTTGATTCACAAAGACCACGCCGCGCGTGCGCAGGTCTGCCACCACATGGCTGTTGTGAACAATCTCATGAAATATGAAGACGGGGGCGCCGTGCAGTTCGAGGGCGCGGTTGGCAATTTGAACCGCCCGCACCACACCCGCACAAAAACCCCGCGGCTGCGACAACAGAACTTGCACGGCCGGTGGCACATCAGGGTGACTCACCGCGCTGGATGCGTCGGGTTCAAAAACAGAAGAAGCGGTGTGGTGCAACATGTTGACGACGACACCGCTTCTGATTGGATCGCTGTTCGGCCAGATGCGTCGCGTACTGCTGTGCCGAACCGCGAGGCTTACTTGACGGCCATTTCAACTCGCGGCGCTTCCGCCACAGGCGCAGTCAGGCTGCTGGTCGCTTCCGCTGGGGCCAGCGTCCACAACTCTGGGTGGTCTTTTGCCATTTGCGCGCCGTACAGAGGCTTGTAAGCACCCTGATGGCAAGTGGCGCAGTTCACCTTGGCAACGTCGCCTTCAGGGCCCTTGCGATTGACCGGGAACACATCTGTCAACGACACCATGTATTCGTTATTGGTTTCGCGTGCCATGTTGATGCCGTAATGCGCCTTGCCCCGTGTGGGACGCGCCCAGGACTGCCAGTTCTCGGTGTTGTGGCAGTAAGTGCAGTTCACGCCGAGCGAACTGGACATGTGCATCATCAACGCATACGTGTGTTCAGTCTGCTTGACCGAGCTGCGGTTGGCTTTGTCTCCAGTCATGGCCAATGCGCTTTTGCCGTTGACCAAAATTTGCTGGTTGCCGAGCAGGTAAGGCGTGAACGGATCGTAAGGAAGCGAGCTGTAGCCCACTGCTTTCATGGGCTGGTTTTGGCCCGATTTATCAGCCAAGCTGCCACCTGCGTACTTGCTGGGACTGGGCGCGAACCAATACTGTGCCGGAACGGGGTTGCCGCGGTGGCAGGTGTAGCAAGTAACACCGGTTTTCGCGACGTGTGTTTGCCAATTGGCGTTGATGTTTTGCGTCATCTGCAACATGCGACGCGCCACCACTTTGGTGTACTTGCCGTCGTCGGCAAAGTTTTGCACGTTGTGGCAATAGACGCAGCCGGCTTCGGGCGCCACCCACTGGGTGATGGTCAGCATGTGGCGCGTGAACGCACCCACACTCAAATTGCCCAGAATTTTGACGTTTTGGTAGACGTCTTTGGCGCGCGGGCCGTCATCGCTGGCAGCTTCCAGGGCAGGCGGTGCCACATTGATGGCGGCTTGCGTCGCCAGCGTGCGAGGGTTGTATATCTGTTGCATCGCGGTGCCGCGGTAACCGGTTTGCACCACCTCGATGGGAGGACGCTCGCAGCCCGAAAGAGCTGCAGCGCACACACCTACCGTGACCGCAGTTCGCAGCATCGACCTTTTTGAGGAAGGCAGCAAAGATTGCGTCAGGGATTGCTTAAACGACTTCAGCACTTGACACACTTTCACTGTCGAGCTCATGGCTTGGCTCCTATCAACAACGTAGGATCAATTCCCAAGGGCAAGATGACCGGATAGCTTGGAACGACGTGGTGCTTCACCGACCACAAATACCAGTTGTCCACCACCGTACCGGTGAGCAGAATTCCGACGCCACCGACCAGCGGGCACAGCACTGCAAACCACCAGGCCCAGCGGTGCACCGATTCCATCGTCGCGTTAAAGCCCATGGTCCAGCGCCAGAACAGGCCAGCTCGCTCAGACGCGGTACCGCGGTCAATGATTTGTTCGATTTCGCGCTCACCGCCGTAGCGGCCTACCGCCAAGATCGTTGCGCCGTGCATGGCAAACAACAACACAGAACCGTACAAAAACACGATAGACAGTGCATGGAAGGGGTTATAAAAAAGGTTGCCGTAGCGCAGGGAAATTGCCGCTGTCCAGTCCAGGTGAGGGAAGATTCCGAACGGCACCGACTCCGACCAGCTGCCCATCAGTACGGGGCGAAACAGGCCGCACACCAAGAACAGCCAAATGGCGGCAGCAAAGGCCCAAGCCACGTGAGTTCCCAATCCGAGTTGTCGAGCGCGCCTGTAGGTGCGTGTCCACCAAAGCAGCATCGAGATGGTCAGGAACAGGCCAGCAATGTTCCACCAGCCACCCTGCGCAAGCGGTGGGATGTTGAGGCCGAAGGCGGGTGCAGGCGGCTCAAGTGCCAGCCAGAACAATTGGCGAATGAACTGAAGGATGTTCCAGTCCACCGAAGCGAGCATGTTCATGCCCATGATGTTGAAAGCCAGTGCACCGAAGCAGATCGAAGCCACGCCCAAGGTGCCCAAGTAAACAGGGCCTACTTGCGCATTGCCAAGGCGGCCAAACAAGTGAACCAAGAAGGGCTTGCCACTGCGCTTCCAGTCGCCTCGCGGTAGCGCAATCCCGTCGTGCACCGGGCCCACGGGTTGGACGTCGGTAAATAAGTTTTGGTACTCAGCCATCTGTGTTTCTCCTTTGAGCCCTTTGATGTTTAGCGCATCGGCTCACCGAGGGAAGGTTGTTGCTTGAGGGTCACTCGGCAACAACACGCCTGTCTTGCTTTGGCAATCTAAATTGGACCGCTTGCGCGCCGATTCATTGCCTTTCAACTTGCTTTACGAACTATTTGCTTCCCCAGATCGGCATGTTCAACCACCAGCCCCACCACTCCGGCCACGCGCCTGTCCAGAAAGGTCCGCTGATGACGATGCACAGTGCGGAGAACCAAACTGCCGCCAGCGCCAGGAACAGCCCCAAACGGTGGATGCCCAGCGTGCCGACCGAGTAACCAATGAAGTCGCGGAAGAAAGTGTCTTCGTGCTCTGGTGTCTTGACCACTTCACCCCGACCTGGGTTGGTTGCTGACAACACCAATCCGCCGTGCATCGACAAGGCCAATACGGTCGCAAAGAACAGCGTGACCGCAATCATGTGTGCGGGGTTGTAGTGAAAGTGCAGGTATTGATAACCGGTGTTGCTGACCCAGTCGAGGTGGCTGTATATGCCGTAGGGAAACGCATGTCCCCACGCACCCATCAGCAAGGGGCGAATGATTTGCAGAGTGACGTAGGCCAGGATGGCAAAGCCGAACGCCACGGGCACGTGATAGCCCATTCCCAGCTTTCGGCAAATTTCGACTTCACGAAGCGCCCATGACACAAAAGCACCCACGGCGCAGATCGTGATGATTTGCCACAAGCCGCCTTCAAGCATGGGCGCGAAGCGCAAGCCGTAGGCCAGGTCGGGCGGTGCCACGTTGATTTGCCACAAATTCCAAGTGGGGCCCATGGCCGCACTCCAGAGAATCATGACGGTTCCCAGAATCGAAAAGAACGCGGTGGTGACGCCGAAGAAACCAACATAAAACGGCCCCAACCAGAAGTCGAACAAGTCACCTCCTACGAGGGTTCCTCCGCGCACTCGGTACTTGCGCTCAAAGCTCAGCATGGCCATGTTGTGTCCTCCGACCGGTCTACCGTGTTTGACGACGATGACGGCTCTAGGGTAAGTAATTGGGTAGAAAAGTATTCAGGGAAGTTGGCAGACGTGGCGTTCAACTTGACCCGCGCGCGTCCGCCTGTAGAAACAGCCTGAGCTGTTACTTCGAAGGTGGCAATGCAGCGTTTTGTGCTGCCTTCGCGGCTTTCACCGTGTCGGGATGCCAGCTATTGATGTTGTAGCGATCACCACTGACTTGAATCAGATGGATGCTCGTAGAAACGATTGCGATCATGAGACCGGTGCCGATGATCGCCTTGCGGGGATCGATAACTCGCCAGAATTTCCACATGTTGTATTCCTCTCGTTTAAAACAATTCAGACATCACGGTGTAGGCAGCGGTTTTGACACCGTTGAACACCGAGCTCGTGCCCTCTGCACCAGGCAGTTGGGTACGCCAGTTCTGGCCGCACAGCAGGTAAACCATGGCCATTCCCAAAAAGGCAAGGAAGATCACCACGAAAATACTGCGTGAGCCCTCAAGAGAGCCTTGAGTCTTTGCGTCGTGCGCCTGAGTGAGTAGATGAGCCATAGATTTCTCCTGCTATTTAGTTCAGAACCAAGGACGCCAAATCCACACCAAGCTGTGGGCAAAAAACGCACCCACGGCCCACAGTAAGTACCCTTGGATGTAGTACTTGTGGAACTCTTGGCACTCGTCGTCCGTCAGTCCTGACGGATTTACTTTCTCAGCCATGTTTGAAAGTCCTCCAAACTTGCCTTGCGGCGTATACCGTGGCGCAACATGCGACACGGGCTAACCCACGGCTGCAACGGAGCAGCAATGGACGGTCACTCAATGCAATTGAGCGATTCGGGCGGAACCCCATCGATGTGACGGCGTTCATGAATTGGCGGTGGCCGGTGCGCGGCCAAACAAGGCGGTGATCTGCACCGCAGTGACTTGCGCAAGACCTTGCGCACGCGCTGCTCGCTCGGCTTGGTCACGCATGCGCTTGGCGGCAGAAATTCGCACCAGCACGGGCTGGGCTTCGATCAATTCTTCAAGCTGGGCATGGGCTTCGTCGTGCCACGTGACGGCTTGCAGATCTGTACTTCCAGCGACACGGCTTGGTGTCGCTTCAATCGCGTCCATTTCGCTGGCCTGCGGCAAGATGTGGAACAGCGCGTCAAACAGCGCGTTGCAAAACTCTTGCACGATGTAGGTGGCACCTGAGTAGCCCATGAAAGGCGTGCCGGTATGGCGGCGGATGATGGGCAACGGGAACGACGCCGGGATGAACGTGGGCCGCATCATCGATGCGCCGCACTCGGCGAGATACATGCGCTCGTTGTAGCTGCCGTACATGACCAGAGGCGTTTTTTCCTTCACCAATCGACGTACTTCGTCGTTGTCGGTTTTCTCGCCTGGCTTGCGAGAAATTGCAAAGTTGCAAGGCATGCCCATCTCATCTTCCAGGAAGTGACGGATGCCGCGGGTGTAGGTTTCATTCGCCACCACTGCGAAGCTCGCGGTGGCAAAAAAGTCTTGCGTCACCGAGCGCCACAGATCCCAAATGGGTTTGATGGTGGTGTGCTTTTCGCGCTCTATGAAGGGCTCGGGGTCCAAGCCCAGCAACTCGCCCAACTTGCGCAAAAACTTCGTTGTGCTGTGCAAGCCGATGGGGGCTTGCAAGTAGGGCCGTTCCAGCGCTTCGCACAGCATGCGACCGAATTCGCGGTACATGCAAATGTTCACGTCGGCTTCAACCAAAAGCGACACATCGGCCACATGGCTGCCGAGCGGAAACACCATGTTCACGTCGCCACCGATGCCTTGCACCATGCGTCGAATCTCGGCCAAGTCGCTGGGCGAATTGAAGGTGCCGTAACTGGGTCCGATGATGTTGACGCGTGGTTTCTCTCCTGCCGGCCGGTCTGCGTACGGCTTGCGCACAGACACCTTCTTCATGCCGTATTCAGACCACAACCAGAACATGGCGCGGTTGGCACATTGCCACTGGTCTTCGTCAATGGTGCGGGGCAAGAAACGTTGCAAATTGGTACCGGCGGGCGTCACGCCGCCGCCGATCATTTCTGCGATGGAACCCGTCACCACGACTGATGGGAGATCTGGGTCCAGCGCGGCATGCGCACGGCGCATCGAGCCTTCGGTGCCTTCACGGCCCAGTTGTTCTTCGGCCAAACCGGTCACCACGATGGGCAACTCATGAGGCGGCAGAGCGTCGGTGTAGTGCAGTACCGAAGTGACCGGTAAATTCTCGCAACCCACCGGGCCGTCGATCACCACTTGCAGGCCTTTGATGGCGGTGAAAACATACACGGCGCCCCAATAGCCGCCTGCTCGATCGTGGTCGAGAACCAACATCAGACCGACCCCCCGTTTGTGGCGGAAGGACGACGTGCGAAGCCAGCGAGGGGGCTCATACCATTTCCTCGGCTTTGCGCTTCTTGGCCAATTTGATGGCCATGCGGCGTTGGTCGGCCTTGAACTCAGGGCGGTCTTTCGGCACGCCGTTGGCGGCTTCCCAAACGCCGGTTGCATGACCAGTTCCTGCGTCGCCGAAGAACTCGCTCATGGACTCAAAGCGGGATTTGTTCGCGATGGCGGCATTGATCACGATGGCCAGTGAGCCGGCACCGGCCGGGCCCATCAAGGGGCGAGCCGAGATCAAATTCGTGAAGTACAGCGACGGAATGCGCAGCTCTTTGGCCGCTTGAACAATCGGCGTGGTGCCGATGGCCAGGTCGGGCTGGAACTCGTGCACCGCGCTCAGGTCTTGTTCCAACGATGCACGGAACTGAACTTTCACGCCCTTGGATTGCAGCCACTGGCAATCGGCTTCGTTCCAGGGAGTGCGAGGACAGGCGCTGCCTACATAGCGCAGATCGGCGCCACTTTCCACCAGCAGGCGACCGACCAACAACTCTGAACCTTCGTAGCCACTCAGCGTGATGCGGCCTTTGATGGGCGACTTGGCGAGTGCAGCTTTGATGGCAGGCAAAAACTTGTT
>JBBRGA010000067.1:0-19322 GCA_038241115.1 Burkholderiales bacterium
GGCGCTGTTGAATACCGATCTGGTTCGCAGCAACGATGAACTCGATGCGTTTGCCTACGTCGCCGGCCACGACCTGAAGGAGCCGCTGCGCGGTATCCACAAGCATGCGCATCAGCTGCTGAAGGACGCCGAGGACAACCATGCCAGCGCAGATCAGAGCCGCGTCCGACTCGATGCCATGTTGCGTCTGACCGTGCGCATGGACAGCCTGCTAGACGCGTTGCTGCACTTCTCGCGGGTCGGCCGTCTTTTGCTGGAACGGGAACAGGTGCCGCTGGACGAGTTGCTGGCGGACGCCCTCGACTCGCTGGGCGCGCGCATCGAAGAAAGCCGCGTAGACATGCGTGTGCCGCGCGCGCTGCCCGTGGTGCACTGCGATCGCGTGCGCATGCGCGAGATCTTCGCCAATCTGGTGGCCAATGCGGCCAAGTACAACGACAAGTCCGAGCGCTGGGTCGAAGTGGGTTACGTGGATCCGGCAGATGCGCCGCGATCAACCGATGCCGTGGGCGATGCGGACAAGCCTGTAGGCGAGCGCGTCTTCTACGTGCGCGACAACGGCATTGGCATCGAGGAGCGCCACCACGACCGGGTGTTCATGATGTTCAAGCGGCTGCATGCGCGGGATGCGTTTGGCGGCGGCAGCGGAGCCGGCTTGGCGATCGTCAAGAAGCTGGTCGAGCAGCACCACGGCGCGATCTGGTTCGAGTCGGCGATTGGCGTCGGCACGACCTTCTATTTCACGCTGGGGAATCCAGTTGCTGAGGCTGGACCTGCCGATGAATGAGATTGAAGTTTTTCGCGCCCGCTCCATCCTTATCGTTGAAGATTCCGACGAAGATTTCGACACCGTGCTGGAAGCCGCGCGAATGGCGCACGTCCGCAACCGGCTGGTGCGCGCCGAAAGTGCGGAGGCTGCGCGCGCCGTTCTGGCCGCAGAGCGTGCGAGCCCGTTTGCCTTCGTGTTGCTCGACTACAGCCTGCCCGGCGAAGGCGGCCTGGAGTTTTTGCAGGCGCTGCGCTCTAACCCGGCCACCGCGCTGCTGCCGGCCGTGGTGTTCACCACCAGCATCAACCCTCGCGACCGCGATGCTTTTTATGCAGCGGGTGCCAATGCCTATCACGTGAAAAACGTCGACTTCAACGAGTGCCTGAAGACGCTGGAATCGATCTTTCGTTACTGGTTGTCGAGTGCGCTGCTGCCCGACCCAAGTGCTTTGGCTTGGGGCGGGAACCACAAGGCATGAGCACCGATACTTTTGCACCGTGGCGCGTTTTGCTGGTCGAAGACAACGCCCTTGACCGCGCCGAATCAAAAGCCGCACTGATCACCGGTTCGTCGCGTCGCTATATTTTCAGCGAAGCCGCGTCTGCCGATGAGACGGTGGCGCTG
This sequence comes from Burkholderiales bacterium, assembly GCA_038241115.1. GTDB lineage: Bacteria > Pseudomonadota > Gammaproteobacteria > Burkholderiales > Burkholderiaceae_C > JANYJJ01. Next base: position 1,394 of record JBBRGA010000067.1, read on the forward strand.
TGCATCGCAACACCGCCGTTCGACTGCATCTTGCTCGACTTCGGGCTGCCCGACGGCGACGGCCTCGATGTACTGGCACGTTTGCCGCGCGATGGCGACGGATTGCTGCTGGTGCCGGTGTTGATCCTGACCATCGGCGTGGCACCTGACAAGCACCGTGCGCTGCTGCGTGCCGGCGCGCAGGACTATGTCGGCAAGGCCTGGCTCGGCCCCGAAAGCCTGACCCGCGCCGTGGAGAACACGGTTGAGCGCCATGCGATGCAGCGCGAGTTGAATCTTCATTGCAGCCGCCAGCGGTTGATGGCCGAAGGTGCCAATATGCAGAGCGAAGGCCGGCGCGAGTCGTTCACTGCGCACTTTGAGCGTGTCGGCGCGCTGATTGATGCGGATCTGCAATGCCACTGTTTCCACGACCGACGCGCCGGTGCTGGCGATTTACCCGGCCAAATGGTCAAGGGAATGGCTGCGGGTGCGGCGGCGGACTTTTCTCAGGCTTATCGAGATGAAGCTGCTGGTTTGGCCCGTGACGGCAGTGCGGTAGCGGGTTCGGCGGGATCGGCTGAATCAGCCAAAGCAAGCGCAGCGCCGCCTGCGGTGATAGCCGCATTGATGAAGTCACTCGGTGCTGGCGCCGTGATCCAACACAGGGTCGTGGCGGGCGGAAAGCTCATCGCCACGATGAGCTTCGGCTCGCGCAGCCGATCCGAGTTCAGCCGCGCCGACATCGACTTCATCCAGGCGGTCGGTCGTCAGCTGAGCGAATCGAGCGAGCGGTCGGTCCTGTATGCACAGTTTCGAGAAAGCGAAGCGTTCAACAGCGGTTTGCTCGACAGCAGTATCGATTGCGTCTTCGTGCTCAGTGCCGACGGACGCATTCAACACTTGAACGAGGGCGGTATGCGGCTGCTGGAAGTCGACGACCTCGACCGTGTTTTGCAGCGCAAGTTGTCATACCTCTGGCCCGAGGCGGTGGGGCCTGTGATCGATGCGGCGATTGCGGCGGCCGCCAACGGACAGCCCGGCACGTTCGAGGCGGCCTGCCCCACCTTTGCGGGCACGATGAAGTGGTGGGAGGTGAGCGTGAGCCCGATTCGGGATACAGCGTCTGACAACGTCCGCCGTGTGTTGGTCGTGTCGCGCGATGCGACCGCGCGCCGCGACGTCGCGCGAGCGCTGCAAGAAAGCCGCGCCGAATTGTTGGCGCGCGAAACCGAGTTGCGCACGCTCACCGACAACGCGCCCGACGTCTGGACCCGTTTCGACCGCGATTTGCGCCATGTCTTTGTCAACGCAGCTGTGACCCGCACCACCGGAAAGTTGCCCTCAGAAATCATCGGCAAAACCAACCGGGATTTAGGCATGGCTCCCGACCACTGTGCCCTTTGGGACACGGCACTGCGCAGCGTGTTCGAGAGCGGCAAGCCAACCGAAATCGAGTTCAAATTCGACAGTCCCGGTGGAACGCGGCACTACCTGGCGCGATTGGTGGCGGAGCCGAGCCACGACAACACGGTGCGAAATGTGCTGAGCGTGGCGCACGACGTCACAGACCGCAAGCACGTTGAAATCCAGCGTGAGGAACTGCTGAAAGCCGAGCGCGCAGCACGACTCGAAAGCGATCGGCTGGCGCTCATCAAAGACGAGTTCCTCGGCACGCTGAGCCATGAACTGCGCACGCCACTGGCGGCGATCGTCGGTTGGGCGAACATCCTCAAGCGGCCTGCGGTGGACGTGGACACGGTGCGCAAAGGCGTTGAAGTGATCGCCCGAAACGGCAAGTTGCAGGCGCGATTGATCGACGACCTGCTCGATATGAACCGCATCGTGTCGGGCAAGCTGAAGATGGAGCTCGCGCTGCTCGACATCGCCGTTGTGGCCTTGGCGGTGGTCGACACGCTGCGCCCGTCCGCGGAAGCGAAAGGCCTGAACCTGCAAATGAATCTGAGCAAAAGCACTGCGGCGCGAGTTCGTGGTGATGCAACCCGCTTGCAGCAAGTGCTGTCCAACCTGATCGGCAATGCGATCAAGTTCACCCCTGCCGCCGGTGTCATCACCGTGCGCACTGACGTGCTGCCGGGCGGCGCGGTCACGCTGTCCGTCGAAGACACCGGCAAGGGCATCGACGCGCGTTTTCTGCCTTTCCTGTTTGACCGGTTCAGCCAGGCCGACGGCTCGGCGGCGCGCGAGCACGGCGGGCTGGGTCTGGGGCTTTCGATCGTGCGCCAACTGACCGAGTTGCACGGCGGCACGGTGAGCGGCCACAGCGAGGGCACGGGTCGCGGCGCGCTGTTCGTGGTGACCTTGCCTGGGGTTGCCACCGAAGCCACCGATCCCGACACGTCCATGGTGTCCGCCTTGCCCGCTGTTGGCGCCGCGTCAGCCGCGGGCCCGGTGCGGGCACCAGAGTTGGAAGCAAAAGCCTCTGAGTTCTCGATGCTGGCGTCGCAAAGCGAACGCGCGCTGGAGGGCATCACTGTTGTGTTGGTTGACGATCAGCCCGATGTGCTGGAGCTTGTGTGCCGCTTGATGGTTGACTGCGGCGCGCAGGTGCGGATGGCCTCATCGGGAGCGGACGCCCTCGAGATGCTGCGCGACGCGCCACCCGACATCCTGATCAGCGACATCGGCATGCCCGGCATGGACGGCTACGAGTTGCTGGCGCAAGTGCGAGGCGTGCTGGGGCTGAGTGCTGCGGTGTTGCCGGCTCTCGCTCTGACGGCGTTCACTCGGCCGCACGACCGCTCTAAATCCATCGAGGCCGGATACCAAGTCCACCTCGAGAAACCGATTCGTTTGTCGCTGCTCATTCAGGCGGTTCTCGAACTGACGGCGGCGCTGCCGGCCCCCGGCGACTGAGCTTCAGGCCGACTTGAGGCCGTTGCGTCAGGTTCGCCTGCGGGCCTCGGCATCGTTGACGATCAGCTCCAACGCAGAGCGAGCGAGCAACTGCAATTCTTCTATTTGCAACGCAGTGACTTGACGCGGCCGCACGTCATAAGCGCACAACGTGCCCACCGTCTGCCCTTGAACGATCAGCCGGACGGCAGCGTAAAAGCGAATGCGCGGCCCGTCGAGCACCAACGGATGGTCTGCGAAGCGCGGATCGAGCTGCGTGTCGTTGACCACGAGGTAAGACGAATCGGTGTGCAGAAACACTTCGCAAAATGAGGTGGCCACGGCCGATTGCGTCTGCTGCAATCCGACCACCGATTTGAACCAATCGCGTTCCTCATCGAGCAGGTTGACCATTGCCATCGGCACATCGAGAACCTGTGCCAGCTGACGCGTCAGCTGGTCATACGTGGGCTCCTTGGGAGTGTCGAGAATCAGCAGTCTCCTGAGTTCGGCGAGCCGCGCAGGATCGCGGCGAGAAGACATCTGAGTCATGGCTTGACCTTGCTCAGCTCAATGTGGCCGAGTGCGCAGATTCTCTGCGAAGGCGCGCTGACTCCGGCGAGAAAAAGCACGTGTGGTTTTCAGCTCTTGAAGGCCACAAGAAGCGCGCGCGCCGCAGCCCTTGGTGTCGACGAGCCAAAGACGCTGTCAATTGACTTGATGTCGGGCAGCACATACACCAAAGCCTTTTGGTGCACGAAAGTTGGCAGCACTCGCGTCTTGAAGAATGCATCGGGGAAGTTGATGCAGCCGTAAGAGATTCGCCGTCTGCCGATGTCCGCGCTGGCCAGCCTTTGCAGGCGCTGCTCGCTGGCATTCGTGGTGCGAACGCTGTGCATCGAAACGGCGGCGTCGTAGTCCACCCAGACCACGGCTTCTCCGTGAGCATTGGTGCCAAGTTCGGCGACGAAACGCCCGGCCGGCGTGGTGCGCTCATGAGGTTTCACCATCGACAGCGGCCGGGTGCCGATGCCGGGCACGGTGTCGTCGCCCAGCGCCGAACCGACCAACACGGGCGTTGACGCACGCCACTGGTGCTTGGCATTGAAGACGTGTGCAGCGCCGTTTTTCTTGTCGACGACCAAAAACTCAAGACCGGCGTTGTTGCCTGTCGCAGCGATCCAATGCACCAGATACCGCACATCGGCTGACGCTTGAGGCGGAGCTGTTTCGGAAGGCGAAGTCGACGCCTGCGCGCTACCAGCGGCATCGATAACCGCATCGACAACTGCAACGGCCGGTGCCGGGGAGGTGAACTGAATCAAGGGGGCCGCAATGCCAAGCATCACAGCCCCGGCGAGCACCGACACGCCCAGGTCACGCAGTTTTTCGCTGCGCGACGCGAAGCTTGGAGGCGAGCGGCGGCTCATATCAAAGGTCCACTTGCTGTCTCACAGACAGGTCTGTGTCGCCGCTTCAGTTGCGATCCGCGCGTGGCGCGCGCTGGGTGCCCATTCCATTGCGGTTTGTCGTGTAGTCGGTCGATCCATCGGCGTTTGTGCCGTTGCCCATCGTGCCGCCCGAGTTGCTTCCAGAAGTGGTTCCCACGGTGCTGCGCGTGGTGGAGCCATTTCCCATGCCGTTGTTGATGCTGGGGTTGGATGTGACGGCCGGGTTTGACGTGACGGTGGGCGAGTTGGGCGTGCGCACGGTGGAGCTGTTGTCCATGGGAGTGGTGGTTGTGTTGGTTGTGGTGGCGTCACGTGTGGTGGACGGCGTGGTGGCAGAGGTCTGCGCCACAGCTAAGCCGACGCTGCCCATCACGGCCACAACAGAGGCAGAGGCAATTAGAAATTGATGCGTTTTCATGGTGATTTCCTTGAAGATTGAAATAAACAAATGCCGACGACGCCGGACACACGAGAGCCTAAGCAAACAAGCTTTCCGATGAAGTCGGGCGGCAGCGCGGCGGCGCGCAGGAAGTGGCCGCAAGCGAACGTTGGCTGCGCGCCTACGCCATTAACCGCTCGTCACAGCCACCAACAATTGACTACGCCGTGCCGGTATGGTTTGACTCGACAAGTTGAAGTACGCCGCATTCGACCCTTTATCGAGGCGCGCGACATGCCTGCAGGATGCCCGGACGCGGATGCGGGCCAATTGAAAGCGGCGGAGCCGTAGTCCAACGCGACGCACTCCGTGCGTTGTTGTCCTATCGACGCGCTGCAACAGGCCGCTGATGCTCAGCTCACTAATTGCAGCCGGGGCTGACATGACAAGCAAAGTAACCAGAGATGGAATGGACGTTCGCCTCGGTCAGGCCTCCGTAGCGCTGACCCGGGCCGAATTTCACGAGCGCTTCATGGTGCGGTTTTACGACCCCGCCTACGCCGCAGAAAACGATGCGATCTCGAGGCTCGAAGAAATCGCATGGGAGGCTCTGCAAGAAGGCCGCAAAGCGCCCATCACGGCTCCTGCGGGGGAGGGCTTTGCCGACCCCAGCTACCTGATGTCGGTGCAGTGGTTCGAAACGCGCCAGCGCCTGCGAGCCGCTGAAAAGCGCTGGCATGAGCCTGCCACCAAGTCGCGCGTGTTGCTGATTTGCGGCAGTGCGAGAAACGACGGCACCTGCCCCGGAGAGGTGTCAAAGACATGGCGCTTGACCGAGACCGCGCAGCACGTGGTGAGCGGCCTCGGCATGGAGGCCGATGTGCTGGATTTGAGCTTGGTCACCAGCGAATACGGCCGCGCCATTCATCCCTGCAAAGGCTGCGTGTCGAGCGCCATGCCGCTGTGCCACTGGCCTTGCAGCTGCTACCCCAATCACTCCATGAACCAGGCCGACGATTGGATGGCCGAGATTTACGAGCGTTGGGTATCGGCCCACGGGGTAATTATTTTGACGCCCACATATTGGTATCAATCACCCAGCCCGCTGAAATTGATGATTGACCGCATGGTGTGCGCCGACGGCGGCAACCCCGACCCCACGACTACGCACGGTAAAAAAGTGGCCGAGGCGAAAGCCATTGAAGCCAGGGGCTGGGACTTCCCCAAACACATGGCAGGGCGTGCTTACGGTGTCGTGGTTCACGGTGACGTGGCCGGCGTGGAAGTGCACCGCCGTAATCTGTGCGACTGGCTGGATTGGATGGGCCTGATCGACGCGGGTGTGGCGGCCAAGCTCGACCGCTATGTGGGCTTCTACGAGCCCTACTACAACAGCCATGAGGCGCTGGACAAAGATGAAAACCTGCAGGAAGAAGTGCGCAATGTGGCCCGCAGCGTGGCGGCTGCGGTGACGCAACTGCGCGCCGGAAAACTCGTCCAGCCCGATCAAAAAATCAAGTGGCCGCGGCCCAAGTGACGACGTGATGTGCTGACGCCATAGCCACCGCAACTGCAACCGCCACTGCACCCACCACCACGCTTGTTCTCACGCAATCCAAAGTAAATCCATGTTTGACGTCAAAGACGACAAAACCAAAACCCACACCAACACCCAGTCCCAGCCGATGGCCGGCAAATGCCCGTTCGGCGGCGACCGCATCGGCGGTGCTTTGGGCACACCGCCGGCGCTTTCCGATTGGTATCCGAATCGTCTGAAGGTGGAACAACTCCACCACAACGGTCCGCAGGCCAATCCGTTGGGCCACGAGTTCAACTACGCCGAGGCTTTCGGCAAGATCGACTTCGCAGCGCTGAAGGGTGACATCAAGGCCTTCCTGACCTCGTCGGTCGAGTGGTGGCCGTCCGACTACGGCCACTACGGCCCGCAAATGGTTCGCATGGCCTGGCATGCGGCCGGCACCTACCGGATCGCGGACGGCCGCGGTGGCGCGGGCGAGGCACTGCAGCGTTTTGCGCCGGTCAGCAGCTGGTGGGACAACGGCAACACCGACAAGTCGCGCCGCTTGCTGTGGCCCATCAAACAAAAATATGGGAGCGCGCTTTCCTGGGGCGACCTGATGGTGCTTACCGGCAACTGCGCGCTCGAAAGCATGGGCTTTCCGACCTACGGATTTGGTGGCGGTCGACAAGACGCCTGGGAAGCCGACACCGGCACCTACTGGGGCCCCGAGGTCTGGGATGCAGATCATGTTTCTTCGTTCGACAGCATGGTCACGCGCGACAAGCGCTGGCGCGGCCAAAACGGCGATGCCGACTACGACCTTGAAAACCCCCTGGCTGCGTCGCACCAGTCGCTCATCTACGTGAACCCGGAAGGACCGTATGCCAACGGCGATCCGATGGGATCGGCACGCGACATCCGCATCACCTTCACCCGCATGGCCATGAACGACGAAGAAACGGTGGCGCTGATCGCAGGCGGCCATGCCTTCGGCAAGAGCCACGGGATGGTGCCCGCCAAGGAAATCGGCGCGCCACCCGAGATCGCCCAGCTGGAGGCGATGGGTCTGGGCTGGCACAACCCGAAAGGCTCCGGTCACTCCGAGCACACGATGACCAACGGCATCGAGGGCAGCTGGACGCCCAACCCGACGCAGTGGGACAACAGCTATCTGGAGAACCTTTTCAAGTTCGAGTGGCAACAAACGAGGAGCCCTGCCGGTGCGCTGCAGTGGACCCCCACCGACTTGAGCGCGCCCCGAACCCCGGATGCGCACATTGCGGGGCAGATGAATCCGCTGATGATGATGACCAGCGACATTGCGCTGAAGGTTGACCCGGCTTACCGCGCAGTGTGCGAGAAATTCCTGAATGATTTCGACGCATTCACGCAGGCGTTTTCCAAGGCCTGGTACAAGCTGACCCACCGCGACATGGGCCCGCGCGAACGCTATCTCGGCCCGGAAAAACGCAACGACAACGACCTGCTTTGGCAGGATCCGATTCCGCTGCGTGAGCACGATCCGATCAGCGCGCACGACATCACTGAGCTCAGGCGGTTGATTCTGGCCACAGGTGTTTCAGTTTCTGATCTGACCTTCACCGCCTTCTCGGCAGCGGCCACCTACCGCAACAGCGACAAGCGCGGTGGTGCCAACGGAGCGCGCCTGGCGCTGGCGCCGCAGAAGGATTGGGAAGTGAACCGGCGAACGGTCCCGGTGATTGCCGCACTGCGCAAGCTCATGAGCGAGTTCAATGCCAAGCAATCTGGCAACACCCGGGTTTCGCTCGCCGACCTGATTGTGTTGGGCGGCTGCACGGCGGTCGACAAAGCCGCGTCGGATGCGGGTGTGCAGGTCGTCGCAGCCTTCACGCCGGGCCGACGCGACACCACGCAAGAGCTCACCGACATCGAAATGTTCACCTGGCTGAAGCCGGTGGCCGACGGATTTCGCAACTACACCGACAACCAGTTCGAGCAAATGGCGCCGACGCTTGCGCCCGAGGAAATGTTTCTCGACAAGGCGCAGATGCTGGCACTCACTGTGCCGGAATGGGTGGCGCTGGTCGGCGGCTTGAGGGTCTTGGGCACGAACCACGACGGCTCCAGTGACGGCGTGTTCACCGCCCGGGTCGGCGTGCTCTCCAACGACTTCTTCACCGTGTTGACCAGCATGGACTTCGATTGGAAAAAGGCAGACGAATTGGGCCTGAACTTCACGCTCAACGACCGCACTTCCGGCCAACCGAGGTTCAAGGCGAAACGCAGCGACCTGATCTTCGGCGCCAACAGCCAGCTTCGCGCAGTGGCCGAGGTGTATGCGGCAGGCGATGGGCACGCACGGTTTGTGAACGACTTCGTGAAGGTCTGGGACAAGGTCATGATGCTCGACCGCTTCGACGTGCGGGCTGAAGACTCCCGACATCGCCATGGCTGAACAAGAATGCAGGAGGATGAGCTCGCGCAGCAAGCGATCTTCACTCTGCAGCCATCACAACCCAAAGGATTCCTGACCATGCGCCATAACGCACTCGGCCGCACCGGCGTGTTTGTCTCTGAACTTTGCCTGGGCACCATGACCTTCGGCGGCGGCGGCGGCATCTGGGGCCAGATTGGCAACCTGCAGCAGGCCGATGCCGAACGCCTCGTCGGGCAGGCAATCGACTCGGGCATCAACTTCATCGACACCGCCGATGTGTACGCCGGCGGCATGTCGGAGCAGATCACCGGGCAGGCACTGAAAAATCTCAAGGTGCCGCGCGAAAACGTGGTCGTCGCCACCAAGGTTTTTGGTGAGACAGACGGCGGCCCGAACGGTCGCGGGCTGTCGCGCAGCCACATTCTGGATGGCGTCAAGGCCAGCTTGAAGCGGCTGCAGCTCGACCACATCGACCTGTACCAAGTGCACGGCTTCGATTCGGCCACGCCGGTCGAGGAAACGCTTCGCGCGCTCGACCAATTGGTGCGCCACGGCCATGTCCGCTACATCGGCGTGTCGAACTGGGCGGCCTGGCAAATCACAAAGGCGCTGGGTGTCTCGCAGCGCCTGGGCTTGGCACGCTTCGAGTCGCTGCAGGCCTACTACACCGTGGCCGGTCGCGACCTCGAACGCGAGCTGATCCCGATGCTCAAGAGCGAAGGTGTCAGCCTGATGGTCTGGAGCCCGCTGGCGGGTGGTTTGCTCAGCGGCAAGTACGGGCGCGAGCAACAGGCCGAAGCAGGCAGCCGCCGCATCGCGTTCGACTTCCCGCCCGTCGACAAGAACCGCGCCTTCGACTGCATTGATGCCATGCGTCCGATGGCACAGTCGCGCGGTGTGTCGGTGGCGCAAGTGGCGCTTGCGTGGCTGCTGCATCAACCCCAGGTCACCAGCGTGATCGTGGGTGCCAAACGGCCCGAGCAGTTGGCCGACAACCTGGCCGCCACGCAGGTCACGCTGAGCCAGAGCGAACTCGCCGCCTTGAACGAAGTCAGCCGCCTACCGGCCGAGTACCCGGGCTGGATGCTGGAGCGCCAGGGCGAGGCCCGGCGCAAGCAAATGCTGCAGGAGCATCGGCCCTGAAGATAGAAGTGCGGTGTCTGGCCGTCAGTCTTTCCCCGACACCATCAGCCGCCGTTCGAGCCAATCGGCCAGAGGCCGCGGCCGCGCGAACAGGAAGCCCTGCATCACCGGGCAGCCTGCGGCCACCAGGAAATCGGCTTGCGCCTGCGTCTCGACGCCCTCGGCAACGACGTGCAGCTTCAGGTTGCGCGCCATCGACAAAATCGTCTCGACGATGCTGGTGTCGCCCGGGTCGTGCGGCGTGTCGCGCACGAAGCTGCGGTCGATCTTCAGCTCGAACAAGGGCAGGCGGCGCAGGTAGGCCAGGCTCGAGTAGCCGGTGCCGAAGTCGTCGATGGAGAAGCGGATGCCCAGTTGCACAAGCTCTGACATGCGCGCCTGCGCGCCTTCCCAGTCGTCGATGAGCAGGCTCTCAGTCACCTCGAACACCAGTTGCGATGCCGGGGCACCGGTGGCGGCCAGCACGTCGCGCACCTGTTGGACGAAGTCGTCCTTGCGGAATTGGCGCGGGCTGACGTTGACAGACAGCGGCAGCGAGCGCCCGGCGGTCTGCATGCGCACCAGCGCTTCGCAGGCCTGGCGGATGACGAAATCGCCCAGCGGCAGGATCAGCCCGGTGTCTTCGGCAACCGGAATGAACCGCGCCGGCGAAACCTTGCCTCGCGTGGGGTGCGTCCAGCGCAGCAGCAGTTCGCCGCCAACCTCGGTGCCGTGGGCGTCGAACTGCGGCTGAATGTGCGCTGAGATCTGCTGGCTGCCCAGGGCTTCTTTCAGGTCCTGCTCGAGCGCCAGGCGGTCTTCCACCTCGGCTTGCATTTCGGGCTCGAAAAAAGCGATGCGGTTGCGGCCGTTCGACTTGGCGCGGTACATCGCGGTGTCGGCCTCGCGCAGCAGGTCGTCGACGTGCTCGTTGGCTTTCGGGAACAGCGTGATGCCGATGCTGCCCGAGCTGCCGTACAGCGTGCCGTCGACGTCGTAGGGCTGCTCCAGCACCTCGCGCACCTTGTCGGCCACAGCACGCGCATGGCGCACGCCCGCTTCCAGGTCGTGTCCCAGTTGGCCGATCAGCACCACGAACTCGTCGCCGCCCAAGCGCGCTACCGAGTCGTCGCCGCGCAGCTGTTGTGACAAACGCTGCGCCACTTGCTGCAGCAGTCGGTCGCCCACCGAATGGCCGCGTGCGTCGTTGATTTGCTTGAAGTTGTCGAGGTCGATGAACAGCAGTGCGCCGACCTGCCCGCCGCGATGCGCCGCACTCAGCGCGTGCTCGATGCGGTCCATCAGCAAGCGCCGGTTCGGCAACCCGGTGAGGGCATCGAAATAGGCCAGCCGGTGGGTGTTGTCCTCGGCCCGCTTGCGCTCGGTGATGTCGGTGATGAAGCCGTGCCACAGCACGCTGCCGTCGGCCAGCCGCTCGGGCATCGCGTCGCCCTGGCGCCAGCACTCGCCTTGCACAGGCAACACCACGCGGTACGCCTGTCGCCAGGGCTGAAGCGTCGCGGCCGAATCCGCGATGGCCGCAGCCACGGCGTCGGCGTCGTCGGGATGCAGGCGCATGCGGGCCCGTGTGGAATCCTCGCGCACCTGCTCAGCGGTGAGTTCGTACAACTGCTCGATGCCGGGGCTGACGAAAGGAAAGCTCGCGCTGCCGTCGGCTTGCCGCTGGTACTGAAAAACCATCCCCGGCACGTGCTGCACAAGGTTGTCCAGCAGGTCCAGACTGCGCTGCAGACGCCGCTCCCACTGGTGGCGCTCGGTGATGTCGCGAAACACCACACCCGCGATCAGTTGCCCATCGCGGTCGGTGTAGGCCGAAGATGAAATCTCGGCTTCGAAAGGCTCGCCGTTGCCGCGCACCATGCGCAGCTTGCCGTGGGCGCGGCCGCTGCGTGCGCGCTCTTGCAAAAGCAGCAGCAGCCGCGAGTCGCTGGCGTCCATCAAACCGTTGCGGCCCACGGCCCGCACCTCGGCTTCGCTCAAACCCAGCATTGCGCAAGCGGCCGGGTTGGCCGCCAGCACGCTGCCGTTTGGAAGCGTTTGCAGCACGCCGTCCATGCTGTTGGCAAACAGCATTTCGTAGCTTTGCTGCGTGGCCAGCCGTTCCTGTTCGGCGCGTTTGATGTCGGTGAGGTCGGTGTTGGTGCCCGACAAGCGCACCGCACGACCGCTGGCCGGGTCACGCAGGATGTAGCCGCGCGACAGCACCGGTGTGAAGTGGCCGGCCTTGTGGCGCAGCCGCATTTCGGCGTTGTAGTGCTCGGCCTTGCCGCGAATGCTGGCGCCGAATAGTTGGCTGACGCGCTTCAAGTCATCGGGGTGGATGAGCTTTTCCCACAACTGATCGCTGTCGGGCAACTCGTCGTTTTCGTAGCCGAGCATGGCCCAGCCACGTGCCGAGTTGAAGCGCTGGCCACTCACCAGATCCCAGTCCCACCAGCCGTCGTTGGCGCCTTTGAGCACCAGCGACATGCGCGTCTCGCTGCGTTCCAGCCGGGTCTGCACCTCGCGCAGGCGGTCGCGCTCGGCACGCAGCGCCTGCGCCGCGTCGGCCAGTTCACGCTGGCCGCGGCGCAGCTCGAGTTGCGTCACCACTTGGCGCGCCATCGCCATCAGCGCGGCGCATTGCGAGTCGTTGAATTCACGCGGCTCGCGGTCCAGCACGCAAAGTGTTCCCACCGCGTGACCGCCCGGTGTGACCAGCGGCGCGCCGGCATAAAAGCGGATGTGCGGATCGCTGGTGACGAGGGAGTTGTCCGCAAAACGCGCATCCAGGTGCGCGTCGTGCACGACCATCACGCTGTTTGCGCGGATGGCGTGGTCGCAAAAAGCCATGCTGCGCGGTGTTTCGCTGACATCCAAGCCCACGCGTGACTGGAACCATTGCCGGTCACGGTCGATCAGGCTGATCAGCGCGATCGGCATGCCGAAAAAGCTTGCCGCGAGCATCGTGATGTCGTCGGTGCCCTGCTCGGCCGTGGTGTCGAGTACGTGATAGTCGAGCAGCGCCTGCAAGCGCTGTTCTTCGGGGTCGTGCGTTGCGTCAACTGCTTGCATTGCGGGCCAATGTGAATGGGGGTTCGGCGGTGTGGCCGAACCTCGGTCTGCTGGTCGGGCCGTGCGGCCCGACCCATTCTCAAAGGTTTACGCTGCCGCCGGAAAAAACGGGAAGTCGGTGTAGCCCTGAGCGGTTGGGGCAGACCATGTTTGCTCGTCGGCCGGGGGGTTCAGCTCCCAGCCGTTGGCAAAGCGCGCGACCAGGTCGGGGTTGCTCAAAAACGGACGTCCAAAGGCAATCAGGTCGGCCTGATTGGCGGTGATGGCTGCCTCTGCGGTGGCCTGCGTGTAGCCGCAGTTGCCCATCAACGGTCCGTCGAACACCGCACGGAATTCCGCCAGTTCCATGGGCGTGCCCAAGCCGTGAAATCCAAACGCCAAACCGTCCATGAGGTGCAGGTAGGCCAGCCCGTGTCCGTTCAGCTGTGTGGCAACGTAGGTGAAGGTTTCACGGAAGTCGGGTGAGCCCATGTCGTTGAAGATCCCGTTGGGCGAGAGCCGCACGCCGACCCGGTTGGCCGGCCACACCGTGAGCACGGCCTCCAGGACTTCCTTCAGGAAGCGGAAGCGGTTTTCGACAGGTCCGCCGTAGCCGTCGGTGCGGTGGTTGGTTTTGGATTGCAGGAAGCTGTCGATGAGATAGCCGTTTGCCGCATGGATCTCCACCCCGTCGAAGCCCGCTGCCTTGGCCCGCTCGGCGGCTGCCCGGTAGTCGGCCACGGTGGCTGCAATTTCGGCGATTTCCAGGGCGCGCGGCACCTCGTAGGGCTCCTTGCCTTTGGGTGTGTGAATCGTGTCGCCGTTGATCTTGACGGGCGACGGGGCCACGGCTGGTTTGCCGCCGTGGTAGCTGCTGTGGGAGGCGCGCCCGCAGTGCCAGAACTGCAGAAACATCGGCGTGCCCTGCGCGTGCACCGCATCCACGATGTGCTTCCAGCCGGCCACTTGCGCGTCGTTGTAGATGCCGGGTGTGTCGACCCAGCCGTTGCCCTGTTCCGAGACCACGGTGGCCTCGGCAATGATCAGTCCGGCGGTGGCGCGCTGCACGTAATACTCGGCCATCAAGGCGTTGGGCTGACGCTCGACCCCGGCCCGGGCTCGGGTCAGAGGGGCCATCACAACGCGGTTGCGCAGCGGCAATCCCGACATGTCAAACGGTGACAGCAATGCTGGAGAAGTCGAAGAGTTTGGAGTCGTCATGGGTGGGTTTGTGGTGAGGTTGCTAAAGAAGGTCAAGACGGTGTCAGGCCAAAGTGAGAGTGGACGTGTGGAGGTCAATGGCCGCTGGCGCAGGCCCCGGTTGCCACTCAGACCGCACAGCAATTTCGGACCGTCCGGCCAGACCGACGGCATGAGTTTGCAATTGAATCCGTGCGCGAGGTTTCGCCGTATTGACCGCCTGGTCAACTATAAATTGAGTCTTGACCTGGCGCTCAAAGCACTGAAGTCCAGACAAACCCGAACCAACACATGAGTAAGCACCGCATTGCGGACCGTGGTGTAGTTCCTAGCCGCCGATGGCGTCATCTAAAAGTTTGTTCAGCCTGAGCAACTGACGGAAATCGCGGGCGACGTTTTTAGCCAGGTCGGGGGCGCTGAATGCGTTGAGCGTCAGGGTCTTAGAGACAAAGAATGTTTTGAGCTTGATCCATTCGATGTCCGGGTGATCGGCATCAAAGCCGCGCGGGCACTTTTTGGCCACAGCCATGGGATTGAAGCCAGCCTTGAAGCTTTTTTTGAACTCTGCGTCGGCAAACAGCTTTTTAAACGGTTCTGAATCATCTGCGATGGCTTGTCTGACGCACCGTGTTTGACCTGACGAGGCCATGTACAGGCCCCCTGCCACAACCACGCCTTTCCACGTTTTGTCGTTGGGCAGCAGACCAAAAAATAGAAGCGGATTCTTTTCAAAGCGCGACTCCGAAGGGGTCGTCACGATGAGCGAAACCCAGTCTTTGTAATGGGCCCCGTCGAGCCCAATTTTGTGCACGGGTTTTTTAATGCGACCAAGTGCCCTTGCCGGAAAGTGGTAGCCGGGGGCCTCGGTTTGCAGCTCTTTTTTTACAGAGTCAGCCAACGCTGCAAGCGGCTCGCGAATCAGGCGCTGGTAGCGAGCCGCGTTTTCCTCAAGCCAACCCGCTTCGGTCTGCTCGCCGGCCAGCGTCAAGAACTGCAGCGACGCTTCAGAAAACCCCGCCGCGCCAATTACCTTCTCCAATTCAGTTCTCCCAAGAATGCATGTCAGAGGTCGATTTGAGCGCGATTGTTTGACGCTGTGTTTTGCGGTGTTTTGTGGTGGTTTGCGCTTGTTTGCGCTGGTTTGCGGTTCAGGGACGCCAACTTCCGGCCAAGCGTTTCGCGGCTGCACGCGGTCTGGTCAAGCCACGCCAAAGTTGGGCGGGCAACCCAACGCGACCCCGGCAGACTTTGAGTTCAGGTCAGCGGGCACCAGCGCTGCACCGCCTCGGCCGTGTCGAACGGCCCCGTGTTGAAACAGATGCGCGCTTGCGGCGCATGTTCGTGAACCACGTTGAGCACTTTCTCGAACAGCAGAAAGTTTTTGCCGATGGTGCGCACACCCGCGCCGATCACGACGCAGTCGTAGCGGTTTTTTTGCAATGTCGTTCGGATCACGTCTTCGGCGGTTTCGCCAAAGTCAGTCAGGCACAACTTGGCGTCGTAGCCCAAGGCGTTCAGCGCGGCGATGTCCTTGTCCAGCCCGCCTTGAACCTTCTCGGCCGTCATGCCGGGAAAAGCCGCGTAGGCGGGATCTGCGAAGTTGATGAGCTGCGGTTGCAGGCCGACGGATAAAACTGATTTTTTGGAAGTCATGGTGTTCTTTGAAATTGGTTTTTGGGTGGTTGTGGAGGGTTTTGGTGGGTTGGCGAAGTTGCTGCGTGCAGGCTGCTTGGCGGCGCCCGGCCGTTCAGCCGCCAGGTGCGGCGACCTGAAGAATCATCTTTCCCCGCGCCTTGCCGCTCTCGCCCAAGCGGTGCGCCTGGGCTGCGTCGACCAGCGCGAACTCCTGGCCCACGGCGATGCGCAAACGTCCGTCATCGACGCGCTGTACCAACTGCGCCAGCACCGCGCCGCGCGGCTGCGTGAAAACGAAGGCGGCGCGCACGCCTGCGGCGGCTGCGCGATCTGGAGACGGCGGCAACGCGGTGGCAACCAGGATGCCGCCTTTGCGCAGCGTGGACCATGAGGCCTCTTGCGTTGGCCCGCCCAGCGTGTCGAGCACGATGTCCATGCCATGCGCAAGCTGCTCGAAGCGTTGCGTGCGGTAGTCGATCACTTCGTCGGCGCCCAGGCTCTTGACCAGGGCCAGGCCGTCAACGCTGGTCGCGGTTGTGGTGCCAGCGCTGGCGGTGGCGGTCACGTGCGCGCCGTGCTCTTTGGCCAGCTGCACGGCGACGGAGCCGACTGCACCGGCGCCACCGTGAATCAGCACGCGCATGCCGCGTTCGATATGGCCGCTCTCGATCAACGCCGTCCACGCAGCCTGGCCCGCCATCGGCAAGGCCGCGGCTGCGGCGAACGACGCCGTGCGCGGCTTCTTCGCTACTTGGTTGGCACTCACCGCCACGTACTCGGCATAGGTGCCGCCGCGCCCGAAATCTCCGTAGAAACAGACCTCGTCGCCAAGTTCGAAGCCGCTCACATCGCCGCCGATGGCGTTGACGATCCCCGCGGCATCGAAGCCAAGCGTGATCGGGAAACTCTTGGGAACCTGCGCGGCCATGAAGCCCGAACGCAGCTTCCAGTCGACCGGGTTGACGCCGGCCGCGACCACGCGCACCAGCAAGTCACCGGAGCCGCAAGCGGGCACCGGCGCGTCTTCGAGTTGCATCAACTCGGGCCCGCCGTAGGCGTGGATGCGGATGGCTTTCATGTTGGGTGTCCCGTTTGTGAGGACTCAGAGATTGATCTTTCTAGCCGCATTGCGGTAGTGGCAGAAACGGACAAGACTTTTCCATCCGTGGAATAAACTAATTGGGAATGAACGATCTCTCGGCGCTGCACGACATGACCTTGTTCGTCGAAGTGGCGCGCACCGAAAGCTTCAGCCGTGCCAGCGCGAACCTCGGTGTGCCGGGCGCCACCCTGTCGCGGCGCATCGCCGCGATGGAGCGCAATTTCGGCGTGCGGCTGTTCGACCGCACTACACGCCGAGTGGCACTGACCGATGCCGGGCGCCGCTACTTCGAGCGCTGCGGTGAACTGGTCGATCAGGCCCGTCTGGCGCAAGAAGCGTTGCGCGAATCGGCCTCTGGTCCGACAGGCCATGTGCGCGTGTCGATGCCGGTCGACATGGGCGTCCACCATATTGGTCCGCTGATGCCTGAATTCACGCGCCGCTTTGCGGGTGTCACCTTCGAGCTCGATCTGTCGCCCGTCCACCGCGATCTGGTGGGCGAGCAGGTCGATGTGGCCATCCGCATCGGCGCCGTGAAGGGCGACCAACTGGTGGTGCGCCGCATCGGCACGGTCGAGATGCTGATGTTCGCTGCCCCGACCTACCTCGAGCGCCACGGCGAGCCACAGCAGCCGGCCGACTTGGTCGAGCACGAGTGCCTCAACCTACCCGCGCAGGGTCGCGAGGCCCGGTGGCAACTTTTGCGCGACGGCGCGGCGATGGAGGTCACGGTGCGTGGCCGAATTGCCACCAACAACCAGGGACTGAGGCGCCTGCTCGCCGAGCGCGGATTGGGCATCGCGGTGCTGCCACATGCGCTGGCGCGTGACGCGGTGAGCGCAGGGCGGTTGGTTCAGGTGCTGCCGGGGTGGAGCGTGCCGCCGCTGCCAGTGCATGCGGTGATGGCGTCGCGGTTGCAGCCCGCCTGCGTGCGCGCCTTTGTCGACTTCCTCGCAGCGCGCCTGTCTTTGGCTTGAACGGCGCTGCGGTTGGTGTTGTGGTGGGTGAACTCAGGGGCTGCCGATGGGGCAAGGGATGCTTGGTGCAGCAGGCCGTAAACCTGTAGAAGCTGCGGAACTCGCCCGGATGCGAGCGCGTGAGCGCCGGGTGCTTCCCGACGCGCATCGCAAGCTCAAGAAGCCAGTCGGCGCTGGGTGCACGCTGGTCTTAAGGCATCCACAACGCAGGTCTGCGACGAGGCCCGCGCTGA
>JBBRGA010000068.1:0-19299 GCA_038241115.1 Burkholderiales bacterium
GCCTCGGCAGTGGCGCGGCCGATGCCGCTGGATGCGCCCACCAGCCACACGGTGCGGTCTTTCCATTCGGTCATGCGGGGGTTCAGAGACATGGTTTCAACCGTTTTCAGTTTTTGTAAAAAGACAGCGTCACTTCGCCCAAGCGCACCCCGAACTTGCTCATCACGGCCTTGTTCAACATCACCCGCTCGCTCATCAGGTACATCCAGTCGTCGAACTGCACCTCGTACACGCTGCCGTCCACCGGCAAACGCAGGGTGTAGCTCCACTGCAAGGCGTTGCCCGCCGCTTTGCCGACGGCCGTGCCCAGCACATCGCCTGCGGTGCCGGTGTAGTTGCCGTTCTCGCCGCGCTTGATGCGCCAAATGCGTTGCTCTTTGGTGCCGTCGCTGTAGGTGAATCGCTCATCCAGCACGCCGTCGTCTCCGACCCAGGTGCAGTTCATGTCCACCGTGAAGCGGCGCGCCACTTTGCCTGCGCGGTCGGTGAAAACGCCGTAGGCCGTGATGTTGCCGTTGAAGTAGGTTTTGAGGTCAAGCACCGGTGTTTGAGCGGCGTAGTCAGCCGGCACCGGAGCCGACGCGCAGCCGCTCAGTGCAGCGGCCGCGATAACGAAAGCGGACACCAGCGTGGCCATGCCATGACGTAAGTTCAACGAGTTCATTCCGTGCTCCTAAAGCGTTGTATCCAGGTGAAGTAAAGCAGCGCAGCCGCCATCAATTTCAAAACACAAGGCAGCACGCAGTAGGCGATGGTCAGTGCTGTCAAGGCTTGCTCGCTGTGGGTGCCAGGTGCGTAACCGAAGCTCTGCAACAAGGGCAGCGCCAAACCGGCGGCCAAGGCCAAATTCAACTTGGTGGCGAAGTTCCACCAACCGAAGTAAGCCCCTTCCGCATGACCGCTGTGACCGGCGCGTTGTATGACACCGGCCAACAGCGCACTCGGCAAGGTCAGATCGGCGCCCAACGCCACGCCGCTGAGCACGCAGACGGCGGTGAAGGCCGCCACGTCGCCAGCGCCCAACCACGCTGCAGCGGTGAACACGGCAATGGCCAACAGCATGCTGAACAACCACACGCGAGACAAACCGTAATGCTTCACTGCGCGCACCCACAGCGGGATGGACAACGCTCCGGCGGCAAAGTAGCTGGCCAAAAACAGCGGCTCAAACGCGGGCGCTTGGAGGCGGTCGCGAATGAAAAACAAAACCAAGGTGGCGGGCACAGCGCTGGCGATGCCGTTGATCAGGTACACCACCAGCAGGCTGCGAAAGGCGGGGTTGTGAAACGGCAAACTCATGGGCAGCGTCTTGGCGTCGGGGTTGGACGCCGATGGTTCCGGCGCGCGTCGCAGCAGCGTCAAACCGAGCAGCAACGCGACGGCGAAAACGACGGTTGTCACGCCCAGACCCGCCACCGAAGGCAGCACGCTGGCCACCAACACGCCTGCCAGGGCCAAGCCTTCGCGCCACGCCACAATGCGCGCGCGCTGCGCCTCGTTGCCGCCCAAGCGTGCACCCCAACTTTGGTGAATGATGGTCATGACGCTGAAGCTGAGGTACGTCACCGCCAAGCCGAAAGCGCACCACACCAGCAGCGCGGTTTGGCCTTCAACCGCAGGAAAAAACAGCGCGCGAAAGCCGAAAGCTAAAAACACCGCGGCCACCGCTGCAGCCGTCCACGCGCTGCGAATGCTGCGGCTGAAAAGCCGATCGGCCCAGCGGCCTATCAACGGGTCGGCGACCGCATCGAGCAAGCGCGCCGCCAGCAAAACAGCGCCCAGCAAAGCCAAGGGAATCCCGTACTGCACCGCGTAATGGTTGGGCAGCACCACGTACAAAGGCAGCGCCACAAAGGCCAGCGGCAAGCCCAGTCCGCCGTAAGCAATGCCCTTCAGCCAACCGGTGGTGACCGCCGACTGCGCAGGCACGGCCGCAGGCCGATCGGGACCGGCAGCGGTCACAGCGCGGCGCGCGCGGGTCCCAACAAGGCATCACGCAACTTGGGCTCCGAGGTGCGCGGTGACAACCAAATACCAAAGAACAAACGCGTAAATTCAGCGTCGCGCACTTCGCCGCGCAACTTCCCGTTGATGAAGATGCGTGTGGCCACGCCGGGCAGTTGCACGCCGGTGATGCGGTCGCCTTTGTTCACGTCTGTGAACAAGGTTTTCATTTGCGCCAACCACTCATTGGCTTTGGCCTCGGTGATTTTGGTGTCGTTCAAGTCAGCGCCGCGCTTCATCTCGTCCAGCGATCGCTCGGCGATCAGCTTGCCGTACAGGCCACGCGCGTACTCGAGCTCGACCGCCAAGGGTGTGCGAAGAAAATCAGCGGCTTTGAAGCCGTCTTGCACCCACAGCCGCGCGTCGTAGACATGCAGTCCGAAATAAGTCAGCTTGCCTTGGCCCGCCAACTTGGCGCCGCTCAGCTCGGAGCTGATTTCAGCGCGGACTTCAGCGCGGATTTCAGGCGCCGTGGCTTGCGAGAAAGTCGCATTCACGGCGCTGATCAGAACGGCGCTTGCAACGGCCAAGCGCATGCGCCTGAGCCATTGCCGCGGCACATCGGTGTGTTGGCTCATACGCCCTCGCTTCGTTGCAGCGTGAACTGCATGACGCTCGTATTGCCGGTGGCGAAGGCCGCCTCACAGTAGGCCAGGTAGAACTCCCATATGCGCATGAAGCGGGTGTCAAAACCGAGCTTGCGCACCTGCGCGTCTTGGCCCAAGAAACTGTCGCGCCAGCGCTTGAGTGTTTCGGCGTAGTCCAAACCGAAGTCCAGCTCGTTGACCACTTTCAAACCCGCCGCCGCCGCCGCCTTGCGGAATTCAGATGGGCTTGGCAACAAGCCGCCGGGGAAGATGTATTGCTGGATGAAGTCGGTGGACTTGACGTAGCGCTCGAACAAATCGTCACGCAGGGTGATGCTTTGCACGCAGGCTTTGCCGCCCGGTTTGAGTTGGGTTTTCAGGGTCTCGAAAAAGCTGGGCCAGTACTCGCGGCCCACCGCTTCAAACATCTCGATCGAAGCGACCGCGTCGAAGGGGCCGTCGGCGATGTCGCGGTAGTCCTGATAGCGAAGCTCACCGGGCAAGGCCGAGTCCACCAAGCGTTTCTGACCCCAAGCCAATTGCTCTTTTGACAGCGTCACGCCGGTGACAGTGGCACCGAATTCACGCGCAGCGCATTCGGCCAAAGCGCCCCAGCCACAACCGATTTCCAGCACGCGGTCACCAGGCTTTACGCCGCACTCGGCCAGAGAGCGACGCACCTTGGCCCACTGCGCATCTACCATCGGCCGGGTGATGTCGCCTTCAAACCAGGCGCTGGAGTAGTTCATGGTCGGGTCGAGCCACAAGCAATAGAACTCATTGCCCAGGTCGTAGTGCGCGTGGATGTTTTTTTGGCTGCCGCTGCGCGAATTGCGATTGAACAAATGCTTGGCGCGGTGCAGCAGCGAGCCCCACCAGCTGCCGTAGATGACGGTCTCCACCTCATCGCGATTGGCGATGAAGAGCTTGAGCAAGCTGGTCAGGTCAGTGCTGCTCCAGTCGCCTGCGATGAAGCTTTCGGCAAAGCCGATGTCGCCAGATTTCAGGGCCGCCGAACACACATTCCAGTTGTGCAGATTCAGCACCGCGCGCAGTTCTCCTTCCACCGGGTGACCAAAGCGCGTGGCGCTGCCGTCCGGCATGAAGACGTCGAGCGTGCCGTGCTTGAGGTTTTTGAGCAGCCTGAATACCGCTCGCGCCGCGGGCGGTGCTGACTGTGGCAACGCCGTGGCCGAAGCGGAAACTGAAGAAGCAGGGGAAGATGAAGTGGTCATGTCGTCAACGTGGCGGCAAGGTAGAAATATGAAGTTTTCAGCGGGTCGAAACAGCGGCTGGAAATTCAGAGAACAAATTTCAGAGAACAAACATCAGCGCGTCAAAAACGCAGCCGGTGGCACAGGTTTGCGAAAGAAGGGCACGCGCTTGAGCCATAAACGCACGGCTTGCCAATGAATGCGGACGATCACCATCAGCGTCATCAAAGGCATGCCAAAAAAAGCGCGCCTCGTGCTTTGCGCAGTCAATGCAACCAGCGTGCCCGACACACTGGTCTGAATCAGCGGACCTGCCTCGTCGTCATGGTCCAAACGCACAACGGTGCGCGCTGCGGTGCCGGTTTTGCCTTCGGTTCGCATGAAACGAAATCTGTAACTGCCGCTCACGTCGCAAAACGGTGAGACGTGAAAAACCTTGTTGGCGCGCAACTCGCGGCCGTAGGCCAGCTCGGGGCCGCCCAGCAAATAACAGTGACGTTCGCCGAAGGTGTTGTTGACTTCGACCACCACCGCCGCGAGCGAGTTGTCAGCCCGGTGGCAATACCAAAAACTCACCGGCTTGAAGGTGTAGCCCAGCACGCGCGGGTAGCAGTGCAGCCAGACTTCGCCGTCCGCGTCGTTGATGTTTTCTCGCGCCAGCAAGGCATCGATCCAGGCCAAGCTGTCTGGGCCGCCGTCACCATGGTCGCGGTCAAAGAAACTGATGAGCCCAAAGCGGTTGCGCGCCAACTCGGCCGAAGCTTGCATTCGCAAACTGCGCAGCGGCAGCATCAAAAAATAAGTGGAATAGGAAAAGCTGTTGCGCGTTGGGCGCAGGCGCGTGTGGCGCACTTGGCCGGAGCCAATCAGTGGTTCGGACAATGGCAGCGGCGCTGACTTCCGCGGTGACAGCGGCAGTGATAGCGGGAGTGGCGGAGAAAGACTCACGCAGCCTCCCGCTGGGGAGCCGCATCACGCATCCACTGCGCCTTCAGGCCTTTGACGACGGCCAAGCCCGACATCAAACCGTCTTCGTGGAAACCGTATCGTGTCCAGGCACCGCAGAACCAGGTGTTGGCGACACCTTGCAGCGCGGGGAGGCGTTTTTGCGCTGCGATGGCGGCCATGTCAAATACCGGATGCGCGTAGTGATAAACGCCTTGCACGGTGTCGGGATGGGGCTCGGTCAGGGGATTGAGCGAGACGATCACCGGATTGTCGAACGGCAGCGGCTGCAAGCGGTTCAGCAAATAGTGCAGGCACACGCTCGCATGCTCACGCGAGTCGTTTGAAGCACGCTCGTAATTCCAAGCCGCCCACGCCAATTTTCGTTTGGGCAGCAGCGCGGTGTCGGTGTGCAACACGGCCCGATTGGGGTGGTAGCGAATGGCGCCCAACACGTCGCGCTCGGCCGCGGTGGCGTCGCTGAGCAGCGCCAAGGCTTGGTCGCTGTGACAAGCCAGCACGACCTCGTCGAAGTGCTCCGTGCCGTGGTCGGTGGTGACCCAAGCACCGCCCGAATGGGCCGCGGGGCTGTTTGGATTGCCACCGGCGTCGCGGCGCACACTGCGCACAGGTGTGTTCAGGCGCGCATCAGGAATGCACTTCAACATTTGCTCAACATAGTGTTTGGCACCACCGGTGACGGTGAACCAGCGCGGCCGATTGGCAATTTGCATGAGGCCGTGGTTGTGGCAAAACCGGATCATGGTGGCGATCGGAAATTGCAGCATTTGGTCGGTCGGACACGACCAGATGCAACCAATCATCGGCAAGAAGTACCAGTCGCGAAACTCACGGCTGAAGCGGTGTTGAGCAAGGAAATCTACGATCGGTTGTTGCAAAGCTTCTTCGTTGTTTCGAGTCGCAATGGCGGTGCACACTTTGTTGAAGCGCAGCATGTCTTTCAACATGCGCCAAAAACCGGGCTTGACCAAGTTGCTGCGTTGGGCAAACACGGTGTTGAGGTCGCAGCCGCTCCATTCCAGTCCTGCGTCGGGCACTTGCACCGAGAAAGACATTTCGGACGAGGCAGTGGCCACGCCCAACTCACCGAACAAGCGGATCAATTCAGGATAAGTGCGTTCGTTGAAGACCAAAAACCCGGTGTCCACACCGTGAGTCACGGTGGACGCTTTGCGGTTGGCGGCGGCGTTTGCTTTGACATTGACCGTCACGTCAACAGTGTGGGTGTGACCGCCAAAGTAACTGTCGGCCTCAAACAAACTCACGTGCGCTGAAGACGCCAGCGCGTGCGCCACCGAGAGACCCGAAATCCCTGAGCCGATAACGCCGACTCGGCGCATCGGTGGGCGCAGCGCAGGGTGCATCATCGAGCACCCCGAGCTGCCGCTCGCGCCCGCGAGCGCGATGAAAACAGCTGCACCGACATCAAATACAAAGGTGCTGCGCAGCGCCTTGCGGCGAACAAGGGAGGGAGGGAGGAGTGAAACCGCCGCGAGATTTCAGTCGAACGAGCCGACAAACTGCGCAACACAAAACCGTTGATCTTGCGGAATCCCGATGAGGAGACCCCAGGTGGAACACACACCAGCCGTGCGGCTTGGCTGCCGGACGATGACGAGTGCTCAGTTGATGTGATTCGCAGCATGTCGCTTGAGTTCCGCAGACGTTGAAGCCGTGTCAGCTTTGATACGCGTTCGAGACTATAGCGTATGAATTGTGACTGAAGAGTTTTATTTCGCGTCCAACAGCTGTTCCAGTTGCCTTGTGAAAGCCGCAGAGCTTGGCTCCACCTCGCTGGCAAAGCTAAGGACCGTTCGACCGTCACGAGCGATCACGAATTTATGAAAGTTCCATTTCGGCGACGTCCCGGTCAGTTGCTTCAGGTCGGCGTAAAGCGGGCTCAGCGCAGCGCCTGCTGATGCCGACACATTGGTTTTGGTGAACATCGGAAACTTGACGCCAAAAGTGTTCTCGCAAAAAGCCGCAATGTCTTTGTTGCTGCCGGGCTCTTGTGCGCCGAAGTCGTTTGACGGAAATCCCAACACCACCAAACCGCGATCTCGATAACGCTTGTGCAGCGCTTCCAAACCTTTGTATTGAGTGGTGTAGCCGCAGAAACTGGCCGTATTCACCACCACCAGCACTTTGCCGGCGTATTGACACAGGCTCTGAGGCTTTTCATCTTGCAGACGGGCGACATCCCGTTTCAGCAGTGCCGGACAGTTCGCGTCCGACTTTGGCGCAGCCGCGCCGGTTGGCGTCGGCACAGCGGGCGGGCCCGGTGATGCAGCCCGAGCAGACACGCTGAAAAGCGAGATGGCCATCACGAGCACGGTGGTGCAGATGGCACTTTTCCCACATGAATTGGATTTACTGTCCATACTCTGTCCTAGTCAATGCAAATTCAGACCGAATCTTGCCTGCGCACCCATGAAATATCAAATGTTCCGCAACACCGGGCATTACTGCCAATGAAACAGCTGACTCTATCGATATCCGCCGTCGAGCGTGACACTGGCCTGAGCAAAGACACACTTCGAGTCTGGGAGCGCCGATACGGCTTCCCGACGCCTGAACGAGACGCGATTGGCGAACGGGCGTACTCACTGGTCCAAGTTGAAAAGTTGCGAATTGTGAAGCGCCTGATGGACGGGGGCCACCGTCCGGGTAGGGTCGTGCCCATGCGCGTGGAAGATTTACAGCAGCTCAGCGAAAAGACCGTAGACGCCCCGCGACACGCTCCTGCCACTGCGGCTTCAGACCTGCGGGTGCTGATGGAACTGCTCAGCTCGAACCAAATTGACCGACTGCGCCGCCATCTGCAGCACCTCAGCATGGTTCTGGGTTTGCAGCGCTTTGTCTGCGAAGTAATCATTCCCTTCAATACGCTGGTGGGCGACGCGTGGATGCGGGGGCAACTCGAAATCTACGAAGAGCATGCTTACAGTGAAGTGTTGCAAATCGTGCTGCGCGGCGCACTGGCCAATCTTCCTCAGAGCGCGGCATTGGACCGGCCGCGCGTGCTCCTCACGACCTTCCCGAATGAGCCGCATTCTTTGGGTTTGCTGATGGCAGAAACTTTGTTCGCCCTGCAAGGGGCCAAATGCCTGTCGCTGGGCGCACAAACGCCGGTGTGGAGCATGGTGTTGGCGGCAGCAGCCTACAAGTCAGACATCTTGGCCTTGGGCTTTACCGGTTGCATGAATCCCAACCAGGTCGTGGACGGCTTGACCGAGTTGCGCGCCAAGCTCCCTGCGAATGTGGAAATCTGGGTCGGCGGATCGTCTCCGGTGCTGCAACGCCGACCGATCGAAGGCGTGTTGGCACTGGGTGTTTTGGCGGACATCAATGCACAAGTTGAACGGTGGCGACATGGAGCCGTCGATTGACCCCTGCGGAGAAGTCATTCAAAGGCAACAAAGCGGCCCTGCCGAGCAAGGACTGTGTTCAGTGCGGGCGCCCGATGACTTGGCGCAAGGCCTGGGCCAAAAATTGGGCCGAGGTGAAGTACTGCTCTCAGCGGTGCCGCGACGCGTCTAAAAATACGAAGGTGAGCACCTGATGCCCAAAGCAACGGCAGCCGCCAAATCACTGCGTCGTCTTGTTTTGGTGTTGGGTGACCAGCTCACCCTGAACAGCGGATGCTTGTTCGGGGCAGGCAGCAGCTTTGATCCCCTGCTTGACGCTGTGCTCATGATTGAAGCTCCGGGCGAAGCGGGCCAAGTCTGGAGCCACAAAGCACGCATCGCATTGTTCATATCGGCGATGCGCCATTTCCGCGAAACCTTGCTGGCCCGCGGTGCTAGCGTTTACTACGTCAGATTTGAAGACAGTGTCGAGCCAGAATTGGTCGGTCGACTCGCCGAGCAATTGAGCGGCTTGCGACCGCAGGCTCTGTGGCTCACCGAGCCCGGCGCATGGCGTTTACAGCAAGACATTTCTGCAGCGGCCACCCGAGCCGAGGTGCCTTTGCGTTTGCTGGACGACAACCATTTCATGACTTCGCGCGCCGACTTCGCGCGTTGGGCGTCGAAGTACGGTGCCAGTTTACGGATGGAGTTTTTCTACCGCGAGAAGCGCCGCGAGTACCAGGTGTTGCTCGACCCGAAGTCCGCCAAAAAGGGCGAACCTGAAGGCGGGCAATGGAACTTTGATGCCGAAAACCGCAAGGGCTATTCCAAAGGCGGCCCCGGCTTGATCCCGCCGCACCAGCAATTTGAACCAGACGCCATCACACTGAAAACCTTGGCCGATGTCGAGCGCTTGTTCCCTGGGCACCCTGGTTCGCTGAAGTCTTTTCGCTGGCCCGTGACGCGCGAGCAAGCCCTGCTGGCGCTCGAAGGCTTCATCAGCGCTCGCTTGGTGAACTTTGGCGACTACCAAGACGCCATGTGGGAAGGCACCCCGTTTGGCTGGCACTCGATGCTGTCAACGAGCCTGAATCTGCATTTGCTGGATCCGCGCGAAGTGATCGCTGCGGCGGAAGCGGCCTACCGCGCTGGTTTGGCGCCGCTCGCGGCGGTTGAAGGCTTCATCCGCCAGGTGCTGGGTTGGCGCGAATTCATACGCGGGGTCTATTGGCTGGAAATGCCAGGCATGGCCAGCACCAACCATTTCAACCACCAGCGGCCTTTGCCCAGGTGGTTTTGGACGGGCCAAACCCACATGGCTTGCGCGCGCGACGCCGTCGGCCAAACCTTGGAACACGGTTACGCGCACCACATTCAGCGCTTGATGGTCACTGGCTTGTTTGGGCTGCTCGCCGAAATCAAGCCCCAAGAAGTCAGCGATTGGTATTTAGCGGTCTACGTGGACGCGGTGGAATGGGTGGAGTTGCCCAACGTCATGGGCATGGCGCTGTATGCGGACGGCGGGCGATTCACCAGCAAGCCCTATGTGGCTTCGGGGGCCTACATCCAACGCATGAGCAACCACTGCGGCGGCTGTCGTTACGCCCCAGACGCCAAAACGGCGCAAAGCAAGGGCAAACCGCTGTGCCCTTACACCACGCTGTACTGGAACTTTCTCGACAAGCACGAAGCCTCGCTGGCCGCCAATCCACGCACCGGCCTGATGGCCAAAAACATCACTCGCATGAGTGCCGAACAAAGGCAACGCATCCGCGACGATGCGCAGCGCGTACTGGAAAGCTTGGACGATCTTTGAACCTGTGTACCGTGTTGATAGCCCCGCTGTATTGCTGTCACGGGGCCACGTCTAAAATAAATCTGCAACAGAAAGGCACTCACCATGCTTTACCCCGAACTTTTCAAGCAGCTCGAAGCCGTGCGTTGGAGCATGGACAAGGACATTCCATGGGACCGGTTTGATGCCAGCTTGCTCACCGACGAGCAAGCGTTGACCATCAAGATGAATGCCATCACCGAATGGGCAGCGCTGCCCGCCACCGAGATGTTTTTGCGTGACAACCGCGACGACAGCGACTTCAGTGCTTTCATGAGCGTCTGGTTCTTCGAAGAACAGAAACACTCGCTGGTATTGATGGAATATCTGCGCCGCTTCAGGCCCGAGTTGGTGCCCACCGAAGCTGAGCTTCACGCCGTGCGTTTTGAGTTCGACCCAGCGCCCGCGCTCGAAACTTTGATGATGCATTTTTGCGGGGAAATTCGCCTCAACCATTGGTATCGACGCGCGGCCGAGTGGCACAGCGAGCCCGTCATTCAGGCCATCTACGAAACCTTGGCCCGCGACGAAGCCCGTCACGGTGGCGCTTACTTGCGCTACATGAAACGAGCGCTGCAAAAGTTTGGAGATGAGGCGCGCGCCGCCTTCGCCAAAGTAGGCGTGTTGATGGCCAGCGCACGACGCACCGCGCAGGCCTTGCACCCAACCAACCTGCACGTGAACGCCAGCCTGTTTCCGCGCGACACCATCCAAAGCCGCCTGCCAGACCCGGCTTGGTTAGAGCAGTGGCTGGACAAGCAAATTCAATTTGACGCAGTGTGGGAAACCAAGGTGGTCGAGCGCATCTTGCACAACATGAGTTTGCTGATGGAGCGCAGCTTCACCAGCGTGCAGGAGCTGAACCGCTTTCGCAAGGAAGTCAGCGCGCTGGTGGCAGTCGCGGCGCAGAAAACTGCGGCGAATCTGTCAGTGAACGCGGCGGCAAACGGGGTGACTAACGCGTCGGCTGTGACTGCGGCTTGATTCAGTCTTTGCCGAGCACTTGACTCGACGCCGCCGGAGCCATCAGGGGAGCTTGTTCCGCAGCCTCGCGCCACACCTTTTTCGGCAAAAAAGTTCGCAGCTGCTCTATCGCTTTGTCGATCAAGACCGGGTGCAGCTCATGCGCTATGCCGGGAACGACGTCGGCGGTGACGTCGCCGCCAAAAGACATTAAACGCCGGGCTGAATGAATGGCGGGGCCATGAGGCACTGTGCGGTCGTCCAGACCGTGAAGAAAATGAACGGTCGTGTCCGTGGGCGCATGTTGCGGAGGTGTCGCGTGTCGACCCGAGAAAGACAATACTCGTCCAGCCAGATTGCGCTCCGCTTGAACCGCCTCCAGCGCCATCGTGGCACCTTGCGCAAAACCGAACAAGGCCGTGCGCTCCCAGCCCACAGTAAAACGAGCTTGAAGCTCGCGCACCACGGCGATAAACGCGGGCAAAACTGGCGTCGCCGCGCTGAGATCGTCACCTGCAAACCAGCCACGAGCCTGGGCGCCATCGCCGACGCTCAACGGCGCGCTGACCTGCCTGCCGGGCCGCGTATTGATTCGCGCGTTCAAAGGTGCCTGAATGCACAGCACGGCGCTTTGCGGGTACTCGAGGCACAGGCGTTGGGCGAGC
This sequence comes from Burkholderiales bacterium, assembly GCA_038241115.1. Classification (GTDB taxonomy): domain Bacteria; phylum Pseudomonadota; class Gammaproteobacteria; order Burkholderiales; family Burkholderiaceae_C; genus JANYJJ01. The sequence goes on from JBBRGA010000068.1 coordinate 11,584, forward strand.
CCCGTCATGCTGTGCGCGTCACTGCATGCGCCATGAAACAGCAGGAAAAGCAGATCAGGAGGGCCAGAGGCTGGCAGGCGAGCAAGCGTCGAAATGTCCATGTCGACATTTTCCCATTGCGTGGCACCTCCGCGCCTCTCCACGGCACTCATCGACCGCACTCATCGAACTCCACTTAGCGACCGCACTTTTCCAGCACAACGTAAAACGGCACCTTGCGGTGCCGTTTCAATCTCAATGGGCACCGTGACGAGGTGCCATTCAAGCGTTCAAACGCTGATCAGAAGCGCATGCGAATGCCGGCTGCGAGCGTGGTGCCTGAAGACAACCCGGTGGTCTTGTCGTTGACGAACACGCCGTACACGTCGGTGTTCTTAGACAAGTTGTAGTCGTAACCCAGGCTCAGCGTTTTGTTCGTCGAACTGGCCGGCCCGACCGTGAGCTTGGCGTTGCCGTAAGAGGCCAACAGCTTGCCGCCGCCGATCGGCGCGGATGCCCCGAACTGGTACAGGCTGGTTTTAGCGTCGGTGGTGGCCTTGGTTTTCACGTTGCCGATTTGGCCAAACAGCTTGGCCACGCCGAGGTCATACGACACACCGGCTTGGATGGTGTCTTGTGCAGTGAAGCCGGCAGGGATCGGGAACACACCATTTTTGACTTGCTGCCAAGCCAAGGTGCCAGCGAACGGGCCGGCAAAATAAAGCACGTTGGCGCCCAGATTTTTACCCTTGGCACCCGCTGCGCCTTCGCCCAGATTGCCCAGCAGGTTGATGCTGGCACCACCGAAGTTAGGGCTGGAGTAGGCAATGGAGTTGTTCCATGCGGTATCACCCACGATGGCACCCAGGAAATATTGGCGGATGGACGGAGCGAAACCAAACGAGTCGCCAAATGCGTTGAAGATCAAGGTGGAAACGAAAAGCGGCGTGGTGTTGCGGCCAATGACGGTAGAACCAAATTCGCCTTGCAGACCGACGTAAGCGCTGCGAGCCCAAAAAGCGTCACCGTTGAAGCGACCCGCAGCACCGGCATCGACGCGCAGGAAATGCTCGAACGCAAACTTGGCTTTCAAGCCGCCGCCGAGGTCTTCGGTGCCTTTGAAGCCGAGGTAGCTGGTGCTCATGTTGCCGCTCTCGGACTTCCAGACTTTCGGCGCGCCAGAATTCTGAAATTGGCCGACCGACATGTCGAGCAAACCGTAAATCGTGACGTTGGACTGGGCCGAGGCCACAGCGGAAAACCCAAGGGCCAGCGTGGCCGCGCTCAACTTGAACGCTTTTGCGAATGGAACAAACATATAGAAACTCCCGTGGTTGTAATGACGATCAATTCTAAAAATCCTGCGAAGGAACCCGTATGCAAGGTTCGCGCCTACAAACTTTTGGCGCTCAGTCCTACTTACTGAGCTCCGTATTTTCAGCCAAGCCGTTGCGCCAGCAAGGCCGAATGATGCCGATTGATACCGAGCGGAGCCAAGTGACGCATCCAGACCACACGCGGCGTCGATACCGTTCAGCAACGAGACGAGGTCCGACGCGGCACAGTCCCGCACTCGTTAATTTGCAAGCTGACCGCCTCAGCGCACCACGCTGTAGTTCAACGGTACAAAAACGTAGGCCTTGCCTTCTTTGCGCAAGTGCCCGATGCCCGGAAAGGAGAGGTGGGCGGCCGCGACCAAGTAGCCCGCTCGCGCCGCTTCAGCATAAGCGCGCTGGCGCTGGACCGCGGCGGCCTTGCTGTCGGTGTCGAACTGAATCGTCACGCCCGGGTTGGCAAATTGCACCGCCGCCACGTGCATCAGATCACCCCACAACGCCAGCTTTTGACCCTGGCTCTCGACGATGTAGGTGCTGTGGCCCGGCGTGTGTCCCGCGCTGGCTTGCGCCTTGACGCCGGGCACCAGTTCGGTATCGCCGTTGAATGGTTTGAATTTCCCGGCGGCGACGTACGGGTTCATCGATGCCATCGCACCCTGGAAAAACCCTTGCGATTCTTTGGGCGCTTTGTCGAGGTTGGCCTGACTGAGCCAAAAGTCGGCGTCGTGCTGATCGGCGTGCACCGTGGCATTTGGAAATACCAGCTTGCCGTCACTCATCAAACCGCCCACGTGGTCGGGGTGCATGTGGGTGATGAGCACCGCGTCGACCTGATCGGGCGTGTAGCCAGCGGCCTTCAAGTTGCTCAACAGCTTGCCCAAAGTGGGGCCGAACAACCCCGCAGCACCAGTGTCAACCAGCACCAGCTTCGTGCCCGTGTTGATGAGGTAGCCATTGACGGATGTCTCCAAAGGCGCCTTCAAAAACACTTTCCGCAGGGCTTGATCGACCTTGCCCGGCGTGGTGTTTGTCAGTAGTTTGTCCATTGGCAGATCGACCGTTCCGTCCGACAAGGCGGTGATCTCGAAATTGCCCAACATCATCCGGAAGAAGCCCGGCGCCGAAAACTTGGCTTGCGGCGCAGCTGCAAAAACTGGCATCGCACTGCTTAGAAAAATTACGCCGCTGGCGGCGGCGATCAGCGCGCGACAAATGGGAAGTTGGTATTTCATGGCTTGCCTTGGAGTTGCTCCAGCGGGCAGCGAGGATAAGTCACCAAGCCAGCACTTGGCTTACAGACCGAGTCGAACCACCGTGCATTTGCAGCCCCTCGCCTTCGATGCCGCAACCCCTGCAGAACCCATGTTTAGCGCTTCACCACCTGCCGCTGCACCGTGCTTTGCTCAAAGCTGAAAACTGCCACGCTCGCGAGCAAATTGGGCCAAGCGTGAACAGGGCTGCCGTTTTGAACGCCGAAAGAGTCCAGAATTTTTAAGCCCAACTTTTGCGCCAATTGCTCGAAGTCAGCAAAAGTTCCGACGCGCAGATTGGGCGTGTCGTACCACTCATAAGGCAGGGCCTTGGTCACCGGCATGCGCCCACGCATCACGCTCAGACGGTTGGGCCAGTGCGCAAAGTTGGGGAAGCTGACGATGCCAGTGCGGCCCACGCGCGCCGTCTCATTCAGCATGCGCTCGGTATTGCGCAGGTGCTGCATGGTGTCGAGCTGCAGCACCACATCAAAGCTCTGGTCGGCAAAGGTGGCCAAGCCGTCTTCCAGGTTGAGCTGAATCACGTTGACGCCGCGCTTCACGCACGCCAACACGTTGGCGTCACTCAGCTCCACGCCGTAGCCAGTGCATTGGCGATGTTGGCGCAAGTGGGCCAGCAACTCGCCGTTGCCGCAGCCGAGGTCGAGCACGCGCGAGCCTTTGGGCACCATCTGGGCGATCAGCTCAATGTCACGGCTGCTGCCCGGCGCCGCCGCGGCCAAACTTGCTTGACGACCCACATGCGACACCTCGCGCGCGATGTTGTCGAAGCAGGCGCGCAGCACGCCGTGATAGCGCGGGTCGTCCAGCAAGAAGGCATCGTGACCGTGCGGCGCGTCGATTTCGGCGTAGCTCACGTCCAATTTGTTGTCGAGCAGGGCTTTGACGATTTCACGGCTGCGCGCCGGTGAAAACCGCCAGTCGGTGCTGAAGCTGACCAGTTGAAATTTGCAATGGGCGCGCGCAAACGTCGCACTCAAGTCGCCTTTGTAGGCTCGGGCTGGGTCGAAGTAATCGAGCGCGCGCGTGATCAGCAAATAAGTGTTCGCGTCGAAGTAGTCGCTGAACTTGTCGCCCTGGTGGCGCAAATAACTCTCGATCTCGAACTCGACGTCTTGCGTGCTGTAGACCGGCTCGGCGGCCTTCATGTCTCGGCCAAATTTGGCCTCCATTGCGTCGTCGCTGAGGTAGGTAATGTGGCCAATCATTCGTGCCACGCGCAAGCCGCGCCGCGGCAACACGCCCTGCGCATAGAAGTGGCCGGCGTGGAAGTCAGGGTCGGTCACGATGGCGCGCCGCGCCACTTCATTGAAAGCAATGTTTTGCGCCGACAGATTCGGCGCAGTCGCCACCGCCACGCAGTGCCGCAGCCGCTTCGGGTATTGCAGCGACCAGCTCAGCGCCTGCATGCCGCCCAAACTGCCGCCGAGCACAGCTGCCAATTGCGTGATGCCCAGGCGGTCGAGCAGACGGGCTTGCGAATCGACCCAGTCTTCCACAGTGACGACCGGGAAGTCCGCGCCGTAGGCTGCCCCGGTCGCGATGTCGGTTTGCATCGGCCCGGTTGAGCCAAAGCACGAGCCCAAATTGTTGACCCCGATGACAAAGAACTTGTCGGTGTCCAGAGGCTTGCCCGGACCGATGAGGTTGTCCCACCAGCCCTCGCTTTTGGGCACGCCTTCGTAAGTGCCGGCCACGTGATGGCTGGCATTCAGCGCATGACACACCAAGACCGCGTTGCTGCGCTCGGCGTTCAGCGTGCCGTAGGTTTCAAAGGTGAGCGTGTAGTCGTGCAGCAGCTTGCCGCTGCGCAGTGGCAGCGGCTGCGCAAAGTGCATGGACAGCGCTTGAACGGGACCGATTGAATTCATGGTGACCAAAAGCAAAACCCCGGCTCGTCGATTTGCAGAGGCCGGGGTTTCAGTCCACGTCTCTTTAGCAGTATTTATAGAGCGCCCGCAAGCCGGAACAAATCAGCGCTGTGCCTGAGTGTAGCCACGCCCGCGCGCGACGAGCAGTTAGCATTCGCCCCCGGGTGACGCAGACATCAACGCCTCGCACCATTCCTGAAAAATCAACCCATAGAGACCAACATGAGCGCTGACAAAGACCGTGGTATTCGCCGTGAAAAACAAAAACGCGCCAAAGCGCTGAAACGCGAGGCCAAGCAACAACAGCCCACGCCTGTCCAAGCGGCAGCAGCATCCGCCAAATAAAGCGGTCCGCTGTAAAGGTTTTTATGCCTCTGGCGGCTCTGGCGCTGAAGACTGCGCGCGCATCCGACGCGTCCCTCTCGGCGTCCAAAATTTAGCGTGGCAAGAACACCCGCTTGAGCTCGGGAAAGTTTGAACGACGGGCGTATCGGCAAGCGGACAAGGTTCGCTCCGCCCTGCGCGCTCAAGCTGGAGCAATGACGCGCCGATATACCAAGCTCACGGCGGCGTACCTGAGTGCCCGCTGGCCTGCTACCCCGGGGATCGTTCATGCAAGCATGGCTGACTTCACTGAACCGTTTTTTTCCTCTGCGTTACAGCGCCTGGTTGGGGTGTGTCGCAGGGTTGGTGCTGAGCCTGTTTGTGTGGGTGACTTCGAGTTCGCCTTCGGGCGCGGCGTCTGCGATGGGCTTCGTTGCACTGATCGCGCTGGGCTTTCGCGATGTGCGTCAAACCAAGCATTCCATTTTGCGAAATTACCCGATCATCGGGCACCTGAGATTCTTGTTTGAGTTTGTGCGGCCGGAGATCCGGCAGTACTTTATAGAGGCGGACAACGACGCCGCGCCGTTTTCGCGCCAGCAACGTTCGCTGGTCTACCAACGCGCCAAAGGCGAGCCTGACAAAAGGCCGTTTGGCACGCAACTCGATGTGGGCGCGGTGGGCTACGAGTGGATCAACCATTCGGTCGCGCCCACCACGTTGCCCACGCATGACTTTCGCGTGGTTGTAGGCGAAAACACAGCACATCCGTATCACGCCAGCGTGTTCAACATTTCAGCGATGAGCTTTGGCGCGTTGTCGGCCAACGCGATCTTGGCGCTGAACGCCGGGGCAAAAAAAGGCGGTTTCGCGCACGACACCGGCGAAGGCTCAATCAGCCGCCATCACACCGAACACGGCGGCGACTTGGTGTGGGAAATCGGTTCGGGCTACTTCGGCTGCCGCAACGAAGACGGCAGTTTCAATGCCGACAAATTCAAAGCCAACGCGGTCAATCCGCAAGTCAAGATGATTGAGCTCAAGCTCAGTCAAGGCGCCAAGCCCGGTCACGGCGGCGTGCTGCCCGGCCCCAAAGTCACGCTCGAGATTGCCGAGGCGCGCGGCGTTCCCGCCTGGCAAGACTGTGTCAGCCCGGCAGCGCACAGCGCGTTTTCCACACCGATAGAAATGATGCATTTCATCGAGCGCCTGCGCGGCTTGTCCGGCGGCAAACCCACCGGCTTCAAGCTGTGCATCGGTCATCCGTGGGAATGGTTCGCGCTGTGCAAAGCCATGCTCGAGACCGGTATCACGCCCGACTTCATCGTCATTGACGGGGCAGAAGGCGGCACCGGCGCGGCACCGCTCGAGTTCACCGACCACGTCGGCGTCCCGCTGCAAGAAGGCCTGCTGTTGGTGCACAACACGCTGACCGGCTTGAACCTGCGCAGCAAAATCAAACTGGGCTGCGCCGGCAAGGTGGTCAGCGCCTTCGACATCGCCCGCATGATGGCGCTGGGCGCCGACTGGTGCAATGCGGCGCGCGGTTTCATGTTTGCGCTGGGCTGCATCCAAGCCCAAACCTGCCACACCGGCGACTGCCCCACAGGAGTCACCACGCAAGACCCGCAGCGTCAAAAAGCGCTGGTGGTGAACACCAAGACCGAGCGCGTTTATCAGTTCCATCAGAACACGCTGCACGCCCTGAAAGAACTGGTGCAGGCAGCCGGGCTGCACCACCCCAAAGACATCACAGCGCGCCACATCGTGCGACGTTGCAGCGAGCACGAAATCAAACTGCTGGCCAATTCTTTGCCATTTGTCACGCCGGGTGCGCTGCTGGACTTCGAACAAAACGCCACCAACGAACAGGCCCATCAAATGACCCAGGCGGTGTTTCGACTGTATTGGCCCATGGCGCAGGCCAGCAGCTTTGCGGTGGCTGAAAGCTGAGGTTCGCGCCGCCGCGCAACCGCCGCCGAGGGCTCTTTCTCTGCGAGCCTACCTGACGCGTACTTGTGCAAGATGCTTGCAATCAGCGTTTGGTAAGACTTGCCCTCAGCCAGTGGCTTGATGGCAGTCGCTCTGGCTGCAGCACGCAACCGCAGCAATTCAACTTTGCTCTCGGTGGGCTTCAGTTTGCCTGTCTCGTCGGCTTCACCTACTTCCAGTTCGCAGGGATCAGGCTTAGATATCGTCTGACTCCTTCGCGACGAAATTGCGCGTGGCTTTGCGGCTGGGAATGATGGTCTTGAGAAAGGAGTGATCTTCCGTTTCTATGAACGGCACCAGGAAAGCGCAGCTTGCGACTTCAACCACCATGATTTTTGCCTGGGTACTTCGTCGGATTCTGGTGCGGCACGATGACTAACAAGCGTGGCGGTGCCGCTCAGCTTGGGACTTCGATACCTCAGCCCGAACGGGATGGGGGTTGTGTTTCCAGTTTCGGTCTGAGAACAGTGGCTTGCAAACCTAACCTACAGAGGCAAAGCGCGCTGGGCTGACGACCGATTTCTGGGTACCCACAGCATGAGGGCGTTGGCCCTGCGTGCTTTGACGTTCGCGCTGACAGTGCCGGGCTTTTTGAAATGACAGCGATCACGCGAATAAATCATGAGCGAAGCTATGGTGCTCAGCTTGGGACTTCGATACCTCAGCCCGAACGGACTGGAGTTGTGTTTCCAGTTTCGGAAACGGAACGATGACTTCCAAACCACACCACCAGCGGCAAAGCGCGCAGGGCTGACGACCGATTTCTGGGTGCCCCCAGCATGAGGGCGTTGGCCCTGCGCACTTTGACGTTCGCGCCTCAGATGCTGGGTTATTCAGAATCCTGCCACCAAAACCCGGTTAGCAGCGACCTGCTCAAGGCTTCGGCGGCGCCGTGTCGATGAAGCTGACGCGCAGTGCCAGTTTGTCGCTGAGCTTGGTCAG
>JBBRGA010000069.1:0-19144 GCA_038241115.1 Burkholderiales bacterium
AGCGGTTTGCGGCTAACCCGGCAAACTTCCATGGCCTCGTAAAAGATTGATCGCTTGAACAGCGGCATGAACTGGAACGGAGTGAAACCGACCACTTCTTGTCGCGTGAGCCCTACGTTGGCCAAGTAAACGTCGTTACAAAACTGAACCACCCAGTTTTGATCCACGTACGTCACCGTCTCGCCAATTTCCGCGAGTAAGTCCAATAAGTCAATGGAATTGACTGTTTGGATCAAGCTGTTGTGCGCTGAGGGAAACATATGTCGTGTCTTTTTTTAGAGCTAAATTTCAAGGCTTCGAAGATAATTTCAAACCAAGCGAACACAGCTTCAGCGCTGTGAGTTTTCGGCCTGTTGCGCTCAGCGAGCTTTTTTACATTCATGACGGACTTCATCGAACTGTCGGAACAACTTCAACGCGTTTACAGCAGTCGTTTGGCGCTACGACCACTCGCGCTGTCCGACGGATGGCCGCTTTACGAAGCCACTCGGAATCCCGAATTCAATAAAAACTTGCTTTGGTCTCAGCCGCAAACCCCTTTTGAGTCGCTTGATCGCGTGCAGATCATCATGGACGCAGCGAACCGTGGCGGGTTGACAGCGTTGTCTGCGGTTCTGAAACAAACAGGAGAGTGGGTTTCTTTATATCGATTTCAGCCTTACGAGGCAGATCGGTCTCTGGTTGAAATGGGCCTATGGACGCATGAGAAATTCTGGCGTGACCGGTATGGTCTCGAGCTAACGCAGGCTTGCGTGGACTCGGCGTTTTCGTTATCTGACATTCCTTTATTGATCGGCTGCACATCTGTTGACAATCCGGCCGCTTGCCGAATCTTGGAGCGGGCAGGCATGAAACCCTCCCAAGCAGTATTTCGGCAGTCCGAAACGAAAGTTGAGCGGTTATCGCAAGAATTTCAAATCACTCGTGCGCAGTGGATGGCCCAGCGTAATGAAGGTACGTTTCACCGCGTGCCGGAGCCACCGGTATTTCTAAACAGGGCAGGCGAGTCGAATGAGGACTCAGTGAAGAGTGAAGCGAGTCTTGTCAGCAGATCACCCGCAAATGTTGATCGGTCTCTGGACAGCAGAGACGACCTGCGCGTTACGGCTTAGGAAAGCCTCGCGTAGAGGTCAAGTGCTCGTGCCATCACCCGTACTTTGCGGCGAAGTTAAAGCTGAATCAAAACAGAAAATACCGCTGCGCCAGCGGCAAGCTGGTTGCGGGTTCGCAGGTCAACAGCACGCCGTCTGCGCGCACCTCGTAGGTTTGCGGGTCAACCTCGATGTGTGGCGTGCCGCTGTTGTGAACCATGTCACGTTTGCCGATGCTGCGGGTGTTCTTGACGGCCTCAACGCGGCGCTGAAGTCCCAGTTTGCCGGGCACGCCCAGATCCAGCGAGGCCTGCGACACGAAGGTCAGGCAACTGGCGTTCATGGCGCTGCCGTAGGCACCGAACATGGGCCGGTAGTGCACAGGCTGCGGCGTGGGGATGGACGCATTGGGGTCGCCCATGGCGGCCGCGGCGATCATGCCGCCCTTCAAAACGAGTGACGGTTTCACGCCAAAAAACGCGGGTTTCCAGACCACCAAATCGGCGAACTTGCCCACTTCCACCGAGCCGACGATATGGCTGATGCCCTGCGTGACGGCGGGGTTGATCGTGTACTTGGCGATGTAGCGTTTGACGCGGAAGTTGTCGTGCCGTGCAGTGTCGGCAGCCAAGCTGCCGCGTTGCGCCTTCATCTTGTGCGCCGCTTGCCAGGTGCGGATGATGACTTCGCCCACACGGCCCATGGCCTGGCTGTCGGACGACATCATCGAGAACACGCCCATGTCGTGCAGGATGTCTTCGGCCGCAATGGTCTCGCGGCGGATGCGGCTCTCGGCAAACGCCAGGTCCTCGGCAATGCCGGCGTCCAAGTGGTGACACACCATCAGCATGTCGAGGTGCTCGTCCACCGTGTTGACGGTGTAGGGCATGGTCGGGTTGGTCGAACTGGGCAGCACGTTGGGCAGGCTGGCCACGCGGATGATGTCCGGGGCATGTCCGCCGCCTGCGCCTTCAGTGTGGAAAGTGGCAATCGTGCGGCCCTTGAAGGCGTCTACCGTGCTTTCCAAAAAGCCCGACTCATTCAGTGTGTCGGTGTGGATGGTCACCTGCACATCAAAACGATCTGAAACGCTGAGGCAGTTGTCGATGGCTGCAGGCGTGGTGCCCCAGTCTTCGTGCAGCTTCAAACCATAAGCACCGGCTTCAATTTGTTCTTCCAGCGGCCGCGGCAGGCTGGCATTGCCTTTGCCCATGAAACCCAGATTCACCGGGAAAGATTCAGCTGCCTTGAGCATCGAATGGATGTGCCACGGGCCCGGCGTGCAGGTGGTGGCAAAGGTACCAGTGGCTGGGCCGGTGCCGCCGCCGAGCATGGTGGTCACGCCGCTCATCAGTGCTTCTTCGATTTGCTGAGGGCAAATGAAGTGGATGTGGCTGTCGATCCCGCCGGCGGTGACGATGCAGCCTTCGCCGGCAATGATTTCAGTGCCCGGGCCAATGACGATGTCCACGCCCGACTGCACGTCGGGGTTACCGGCTTTGCCGATGCCTGCAATCAAGCCGCCCTTGAGTCCGATGTCGGCTTTGACGATGCCCCAGTGGTCGATGATGAGGGCGTTGGTGATGACGGTGTCGGCCACCTCGGCGGCCAAACGCTGGCTTTGGCCCATGCCGTCGCGGATGGTTTTTCCGCCGCCAAATTTCACTTCTTCGCCGTAGCCACCGGCCTGCAGCGTGAAGTCTTTTTCAACCTCCACAAACAACCCCGTGTCGGCCAGGCGCACTCGGTCGCCGGTGGTGGGGCCGAACATTTCGGCGTAAGCGCGACGGGGAATGGTGGCCATGATTCAGCTGTGTCCTTCCAGTTTTCCCTGAACCTCTGCCCGAAACCCAAACACCTTGCGGTCGCCTGCGTAGTCGACCAACTCCACCGTTCGCTGCTGGCCTGGCTCGAAGCGAACCGCGGTGCCGGATGCAATGTTCAGGCGCATGCCGCGAGCGGCTGCGCGGCCGAACACGAGGGCGGGATTGGTTTCGGCAAAGTGATAGTGCGAGCCAACTTGAATAGGCCGATCGCCGCTGTTTTCCACCACGACCGTCAGCGTGCGGCGGCCGGGGTTGAGAACGTGGTCGGGGCCGTCGGTGAGGATTTCGCCGGGTGTCATTTCGTGTCTTTCACGTCACTTTTTTCGGGCCAACCAGAGCACCGCCAATGCCACTGCCACTGCCGCCAGCATCGCAAATCCCCAGGCGTCTGATGCATGCAAGTGCAAGGCGCTGGGCATGCCGTGACCTTCGTGGGCCGAAACCAGCGCTGGGGCCGCCGCGGCGGCGCCGGCAATCAAGAGTTTGGTGAATGTGTTCATGTCAGTTCCTTTTGCTGTGTCTTAAACCTGTGTTTCAAACCTGTGTCTTAAACCCGTGTTTTAAACGATGGGTTGGTGCACTGTCACCAACTTGGTGCCGTCAGGAAAGGTGGCTTCGATTTGGATGTCGGGAATCATCTCGGCCACGCCGTCCATCACGTCGGCCCGCGTGAGCACGGTTTTGCCTTCGCTCATCAGCGCCGCCACGGTTTTGCCGTCGCGCGCGCCTTCCATGATGGAGGCGCTGATCAGCGCCACTGCCTCGGGGTAGTTGAGCTTCAGGCCCCGCGCTTTGCGGCGTTCGGCCAGCAGGGCGGCGGTGAAGATCAGCAGCTTGTCTTTCTCGCGCGGTGTCAGTTCCATGGCGTCCTCGTCAGCAGATTTCGTGCCGGATCGTAGTTCACCAACTTTGAGTTCTGAGCCGCGGCGCTGTCGGGTGAAAGGCACCCACTCGGCACGTCCCGTCGATTCAGGCAGGGCCACAATCGAGTCATTCCGCTTCTTGATGCGACCTTCATGATCACCGTTCACCACCTCAACAATTCCCGTTCGCAGCGCGTCCTTTGGCTGCTTGAAGAACTGGGCCTGGAGTACGAAATCAAGAAATACCAGCGCGACCCGGTCACCATGCTGGCGCCGCCCGAACTGATGCGCGTTCACCCGCTGGGCAAATCACCTGTAATTTCCGTCAATGAGGGGCCTGAAGGTGGCGTTGAAGAAATCACGGTGGCTGAATCGGGCGCCATCGTCGAGTTTTTGGTCGAGCGTTACGGAGGCGGCGCATTGATCCCCAAACCACACACCGACGAGCGCAGGCAATACACCTACTGGCTGCACTACGCTGAAGGCACCGCGATGCCGCCGCTGCTGATGAAGTTGATTTTTGAGCGCATCAAAAGCGCCAAGATGCCGTTCTTTGCCAAGCCCATCGCCAAGGCCATCGCTGACAACGTGCTGTCCAGTTTTGTGGCCCCTAACCTGAACCGGCAGCTCGATTTCATGGAAGCCGAGCTGAGCAAAAGCACTTGGTTTGCGGGAGCCGAATTCACGGCAGCCGACATCCAAATGAGCTTTCCTCTGGAAGCCGCGCAACAGCGCGCAGGCCTTGACGCCAGCCGTCCTAGGTTGATGGAATTTCTGAAAAAAATCCACGCCCGCCCGGCCTACAAAAAGGCACTGGAGCGCGGCGGTCCCTACAGCTTCGCGGCGGATTGATTCAGGGCGCGGTTTGCGCCGGAAGTCGCGCTTCGAGTCGGCCCCCGCGCTTCAGAGCGCCTTGAACAAATGGGCATACAAGCGGCTCACTGCCAGCTTGTCTTTGTGATCGCGCAGGGTGAGCGTGACTTTTCCGGCTTCGTCGCGCAGCGCGCTGGCGATGGCCTCGGCGCGCACCACCGTGCCGCGGTGAATTTGCCAAAAACGGTCAGGGTCGAGCTGCGGCAACAACTCGCGCAGCGACACGCGAATCAAGAGTTCTCTCTCGGTGGTGCGCGCTTTGACCGGTTCGTTCGCCAGCGCTTTGGTCTGCGTTTTCGGCGACTCTTGGGTCGTCTCTTTTGTCAGATCTTTGGTCAGCTCTTTTGTCACCACGCGGACGTATTTGTCGGCCGCCTCGAAGTACAGCACGTCGTCCACCGGCACCATGTGAATGGCGCTGCCCACGCTGGCTTGAATCACACGAAGCGGCGCGGCTTTCGGCCGCAGTGACAAACTTTGGTCGGCGCCCGCGCCGACGAGCAGGCTGCGCAATTGTTCGATGACCAAACCCAGATCGGTGCCGCTCGATGGCGCGGGCGAAGTTTGAGTTCGCGCGGTCAACGCCGCCTGCAACCGCGCGCAGGTTTGCGCCAATCGGACGGGCTGTACCGGCTTGAGCACGTAGTCAAACGCGGCTCGCTCGAAGGCTTGCAGCGCGTACTGGTCGTAGGCGGTGACGAAGACGATAAGCGGGAAGGGTGCGCCGCCGTCGGCCGCATCGGGCCAGTCTTCGGCCAGGGCCTGCGCCGCTTCCAGGCCCGTCATGCCGGGCATGCGGATATCTAAAAACATCACGTCGGGTTGCAGCTTCATTCCTTGCTGCAACGCTGCTTCGCCGTGGCCGACGCTGGCCACGATGTGCAGCTCGGGCCACAAACTCGCCAACTCGGCTTGCAGGTTGGCGGCAAGCAGCGGTTCGTCTTCGGCGATGAGGGCGGTGGGTGCTTTGAGTTCTGAGGTCATGATTTTTTGTTCGCGCTTTGGTTCAACGGCAAACGGATGGTGGCCACCGTGCCGCCTTCGTTGTCGCTGGCGGTGATGGGTGCGTTCTCCAAAGTAAAACTTGCTTCGCCCTGATAGAGCGCGTTCAAACGGTCGCGCACTTGTTGCAAGCCAAAGTGGGTGCTTTCGCTTTTCACGTTGTTTTTGGCGTCGTTCTTGACGTTGTTCTTAAGGTTGTTCTTAAGGTTGTTTGCCACCGCAGTGGTGGTCGCGCTTGTCATGTCAGCGGCCGCATCAGACAACCCTCGGCCGGTATCGCGCACCCTCAGCACCAGCAGTTCTTTCTTGCGCTTGCCCTCACCGCTGGTTTCAACGCGGGCGCTGATCTCGACGCCGCCGCCGTCGATGTGCGGTTCCAAGCCGTGCTTGATGCTGTTCTCTACCAGCGGTTGCAACAGCAGCGGCGCCACGGAGACGTCTTGCAACTCAACGGGCAAATCAAACCGCACCTGGAGCCGCTCACCCATGCGCACTTTGAGCAAGGCGAGGTAATCGTTCAACCTTGCGAACTCCAAACTCAGCGCGTGCTCGGCCACGCGCGACGCGCCCAATGTGCCGCGCAAAAAACCGATGAGTTGGTCCAGCATGAGCTGGGCTTTGGGCGCATCGAGCGCAATCAACACGCGCAGATTGGCCAGCGTGTTGAACAACATGTGAGGTTCTAGCTGCGACTCCAACAGCTTGAGTTGGTTTTCAGCGGCGGCGCGTTGCGCTGCTTCTGCTTGCGCCCTTGCGGCAGACAGGCGCTCGAGAGACGACAACACCACCAGTGAAACGATCGATGCCAACACCGCGACGATGATGGTGACTTGGCTGCCGCGCGAGCCCCAGCTGGAAAGGTTGAGTTGTCTGTTTCCCATGAGGACGTTGGCCGCGGCGCTGCCCAGAATGGGTCCCAGTCCCATGCCCAACACGATGATTGCAGCCAGCCAGCCCCAACCGGGAAAACCGGCTTGTTGTCGAGCGCTTTGCCCTTTGGCGACGCGCAAGCGATTCAGCAGCGCCACGAGCGCGTGACGGCCACCGTCAATGATGAGCCAGCAAAAACTGCCGATAGAAAACGAATAAACCAATTTTTCCTTGAAGCCGCCGTTGTCCATGACCGTCAACATGACCGCGATGCCCGTGCACAGTGCGGCCATGAAGACGGCGCTGCGCCGAAATCCAGCCCACGTTTTGCCTGAAGGCTTGATGGCTTGAGTCGGCGCGGTGGTTTTCATCAAGCAGCCAGCTTCATGGAAGGCGCTCCTTTGAGCAACGTCCAAAAATTGATGGCACGCGCAAGAAACAGGCCGCTGAAGACGCCGTAGACACCACACACGATCAGCGAAAACTGCTGGTTGGCTCGCAGCTCAGGCTGCATGGCCACGCTCACACCCACGTAAAACTTGACCACAAAGATGCTCAAAATAATCAGCATGGGCAGCCAGCTTCCGGGCACTTCAAAGCGTGCGGTCGAAGCCGACCATGTGACGCCGCGCCAAGCACCCAGTGCCTTGGCAGCGAGCGCCGAACCCAGCAAAGCAGTCAACCAGGTGCCCATCGGCAGCGCTTGCGCGCCGAAGGTCGACAGCACACCGAGAAGCGACAAACCTGCCATCACCAGGGGCAAGACAGTGGCGCGCGTCAATGACACTTGCCGGGTGCGGGTTTGGGTCAAACCCAGGGCCAACAGCGCCACCAGCAAACCCCAAACCCAGACGGGAGTTCTTGAAATGATGATGAAAAACATGAGTCACTCCTTCGGTCGCCAAGCGGCGTGTTTCGATGGGCAGACTGTGTCAAAACCGGCAACAAATCACCACGGGCTTGCGATGAAGCGACGCATCAAGGCGCGAAATGCATGCAGGCGGTCGTTGAACGATGCTGTTTTGGCGCTGCCGCGTTGAACTTCAAATATCGCTGACGCTGAAGGCACAACAAAAGCGTCAGGGCGCTGTCGCCAGCTTGGCGCGAATGGCCTCAATGCGGTCGCGGTTGGCGTTCAAGTCTTCCTTGCCCAGGCGCGATGCTGAGCGCACATGTATCAGGCGGGCCGGCTCGTCGATGCTGAACTCGACGTCGTCCACGTACTTCATCAAGCGAGTGGTGAACTGCGCGTAAAGATAGGTCGGCTCGGTTTTGATGATTTGTGCGCCCGGCATGGCGGCGACCACCGTTTGCAAGCGCGCCATCGTGGCCTTGGCGTCGCCCGTCATGGGCAATGCGGCAATGTCAGCCTTGGCGCGCATGGGGTGGTTGGGGTGCAACGCCGCCTGGCTGGTCACGCTGTTGTTGGTGCTGGACGGTGCCTTGAGTTGGCCGTTTTTCAGCCCCAGGTCGCTGGGTGCTGTGCCTTTCAAAAAACCCAACTGGCCGGCCAACACAGCGGCAATCACCAGCACCAGCACCGAAATCAACAACCATTTGAGGAAGAACATGCGTGCCTTGGGGTTCGTTGTGCAGGGCCTCATTTTGCCTTGCGACGCTCGGTCTGACCTCGTTCGCCAAGGCTATATTCATCTGCCAGCCTTTGGAGATTGCGATGCGTGCCCATCCTGTGACTGATAGTTTTTCGCCCCGCTGGTGCATGGGTGGCGGAGTTTTTCTGGTGGCAGTGGCTTTGTCTGCTTGCAGCACGCCCAGGCCCGCGCCCGAGGCGCCGGCGCGCGATGCGGCCATTGCGTCAATGGTTCCCAGAGCGCCGGCTGCGTCTGCGCCAACGTCAGGTGTTAGGCCTGTGTTGGCGCCTTCAATGCCGGCGACTTCGAGTGCAACAGCTCCTGCGGTGACACCTCCCGCGGTGACACCTTCTTCAGTGACACCTTCTGCGAAGGCATCCGGTGCTGCATCTGCAGACTCCAACGCATTGCCCTACAGCGCCGCCGTGGCTGCCCGTTTCAGCGAACCCAAGGTGAGCTACCGAACGCCAGCGTTCACGGCCAACCGCGCGACCTTCACCAGCAATGCCGAACTGCAGGCCTTGATGCTGGCTTTGGTGCAAGACGCCGTGCCCGCAACGAGCCAGCCGCGCGTCAGCTTGCTGGCGCTGGGCACCTCGCAAAAAGGCACTCCACTGCAGGCCTTGTTGTTCACTCGTGAGCCTGACCTGAAGCCCGTCACGACGGCAGCCGCTGTGCCGATATCGATGCGACCCACGGTGCTGCTGGTGGCGCAGCAACATGGGGACGAACCTGCGGGCAGCGAAGCGCTGATCGTGCTGGCGCAAGAGCTGGCGCTGGGCCGCTTGCAAGGCTTGACCGAGCGCATCAACGTCATCGTCTTGCCGCGTGCCAACCCCGACGGTGCCGCAGCGCGCCAACGCGTCACCGCCAGCGGCATTGATGCCAACCGCGACCATTTGCTGCTGAAAACCCCTGAAGCGCAGGCGCAGGCACAACTGATGCGTGATTACCGCCCCGCCGTGGTGGTGGACGCTCATGAATACACCGTGGTGGGCCGTTACCTGGAAAAGTTTGGGGCCGTGCAACGCTTTGATGCGCTGGTGCAGTACGCCATGGCGGCCAATGTGCAGCCTTTCATCACCAAAGCCGCAGAAGAATGGTTTCGCCGCCCCTTGATCGCCAGCCTCACCGAACAAGGCCTGACCTCGGAGTGGTACTACACCACCAGCACCGATTTGAGCGATAAGAAAATCTCGATGGGCGGCACCCAACCCGACACCGGGCGCAACGTCAATGGCTTGAAAAACGCGGTCAGCATCTTGATCGAAACGCGCGGCGTGGGCATCGGCAAGCTGCACTTGGCTCGCCGCGTGCACACCCACGTCACGGCCATGACCAGCGTGCTGCAAAGCGCTGCCGAGCGCGCCGCCGATTTGCTGAAGGTTCGCAATTACGTTGACCGCGATGTGTCTGCGCAGGCCTGTCTGGGTGACACCGCAGTCGACGTGGCACCCACGCTCAGTGAGTACGCGTTGACGATGTTGGACCCGGTCAGCGGTGCCGATAAATCAGTCAATGTGGAGTGGGCTTCTTCGCTGACCCTGCGCAATCTGAAGAGCCGCGCACGGCCTTGCGGCTATTGGCTTGCCGCCGATCAGCAAGACGCCGTCATGCGCCTGCGCGGCCTGGGGGTCAGCGTGGTGCAGCTGCCCAACCGCGTTGTCATGCAAGGTGAAAACTACCGCGAAACCGCGCGCGAATTGGGCACGCGCGAAGACGTGCGCGGCAGCATCGCCGACGGCGGCAGCGTGGCCAAAGTTCAGGTGGAACTCGTTGGCGCGGTGATCGAGGCGCCAGCCGGCAGCTACTACGTGCCGCTGGACCAACCGCTGGCCAATTTGGTCATCGCCGCGATGGAGCCCGACACCCAAAACAGCTACCTCAGCCACGGTATCGTCAGCAGCGTGAATGCGCAGGCCCGGGTGCTGGCGCGGCCGGATGTGAAGACGGTGGCCTTGCCTTGAAGTGACGCAGGCCGTCGAAGCCCTCAGCGCCGCCCGCCCCCAAACAATCCACCCAACACACCGCGGATGATTTCGCGGCCCACGCTGCTGCCGATGGTGCGCACTGCCGAGCGCGCCATGGACTGCGCCAGGCCTTCGTGCTGACCGCCGCGCGGGCCCGTGGTACCGAAGAGCACGCCGCCCAGGCTGCCAAGCAGGCCGCCGCCAGCGGCCGCTGTTGGCGCAGACGCGCTGGGAGGCCCGTTGGCCGACGCAGCAGAAGGTGCCTGCTTGCCGATGCTTCGCGCGGCGTCGGCGCTCGAGGCGACACGGCCTTTCAGCTTTTCAAACGCCGATTCGCGGTCTGCGGCTTTTTCGTACACACCCGCCACCAGCGACCCGTCGATCAAGGCTTTGCGTTGCTCCGCAGTGATGGGGCCAATTTGGCTGCCAGGCGGGATCACGAACACGCGCTGCGTGATGCTGGGGCGGCCTTTTTCGTCCAAAAAACTGACCAGGGCTTCGCCCACGGCCAGCTCGGTGATGGCCGCCTCGACATCCAGCTTCGGGTTGGCGCGCATGGTGCTGGCAGCCGCTTTCACCGCCTTCTGATCGCGCGGTGTGAAGGCGCGAAGGGCATGCTGAACGCGGTTGCCCAGTTGCGCCAGCACGCTGTCGGGAATGTCCAAAGGGTTTTGCGTCACGAAGTACACGCCCACGCCCTTGCTGCGCACCAAGCGCACCACCAACTCAATGCGCTCAATCAACGCGCTGGGCGCGTCTTTGAAAAGCAGATGGGCTTCGTCGAAGAAGAACACCAGCTTGGGTTGATCGAGGTCGCCCACTTCGGGCAGCTGCTCGAACAGCTCACTCAGCATCCACAGCAGAAACGTGGCGTACAGGCGCGGGCTGTTCATCAGCTGGTCGGCGGCCAGGATGTTGATCACACCGCGTCCGTCAATAGATTGCATGAAGTCGGCGATGTTGAGCATCGGCTCGCCGAAGAATTGATCGCCGCCTTGCTCTTCAATTTGCAGCAACCCACGCTGTATCGCGCCCACGCTGGCGGCGCTGACGTTGCCGTACTCGGTGGTGAAGGTGCTGGCGTTGTCGCCCACGTGCTGCAGCATGGCGCGCAGGTCTTTCAAGTCCAGCAGCAACAAACCGGCGTCGTCGGCAATTTTGAACACCATGGCCAGCACGCCTTGCTGGGTTTCGTTGAGCGCCAGCATGCGCGCCAACAGCAGCGGGCCCATGTCGCTGACGGTCGCGCGAACGGGGTGACCGCTTTTGCCAAACACGTCCCACAGCGTCACTGGACAGGCCGCAGATTCGGGCGTGTCCAGGCCGCGTTCCTTCAACACAGCCGCTAATTTTTCGCTGACCCGTCCGGCTTGCGAAATGCCGGTGAGGTCGCCCTTCACATCGGCCATGAACACCGGCACACCCAGCTGGCTGAGCTTCTCCGCCATGGTTTGCAAGGTGATGGTTTTGCCAGTGCCGGTGGCGCCTGTGATGAGTCCGTGGCGATTGGCCATGGCGGCCAGCAGGAAACATTCGGTGGTTTCTTGCGCAGTTTCTTTCGCACTGGCACGGTGTTGCGCAATCAGGAGAGGCTCGGCCATGGTGATCCTTGTGTCGGCAAGTAAAATTCAAGTCTAGCGAAGATAGCGGTATGCACGTGCACGCTACACACCGCACGCTACCCACCGCACGCTACCCACCACGCGCTCGCCCAACACTGCATCTGCAACCGCATCCGCGTCTGCAAGCACCAAACACAGGAGCCCTATGGCCGGTCATTCCAAATGGGCCAACATCCAGCACCGCAAAGGCCGCCAAGACGAAAAGCGCGGCAAGGTCTGGACGCGTGTGATTCGTGAAATTACCGTGGCAGCGCGGCTGGGCGGTGCCGATCTGGCAACGAACCCGCGCCTGCGCCTGGCGGTTGAAAAAGCCAAGGCCGCCAACCTGCCGGCCGACACCGTGAAGAAAAACATCGACAAAGCCACCGGCAACCTGGAAGGCGTGAGCTACGAGGAAATACGCTACGAGGGCTACGGCATCGGTGGCGCGGCAGTGATTGTTGACACCATGACCGACAACCGCGTGCGCACCGTGGCCGAAGTGCGCCACATCTTCAGCAAGTACGGCGGCAATCTGGGCACCGAAGGTTCGGTGGCGTTTCAGTTCAAGCATTGCGGCCAGTTCATATTTGCGCCAGGCACAAATGAAGACAAGATCATGGAAGTGGCTCTGGACGCCGGTGCCGACGATGTGTTGACAGATGCCGACGGTGCCGTCGAGGTGCTTTGCGCGCCGCTGCTGTTTGAGGCCGTGAAGCTGGCGCTCGAGCAAGCTGGCTTCAAGCCCGACGCTGCGGAAGTCACCATGCGGCCGGAGAACATGGCTGAGGTCGCCGGCGACGAGGGCGTGCGCATGCAAAAGCTGTTGGACGCGATGGAAGATTTGGACGATGTGCAAGATGTGTTTCACAACGCCGAAATACTTGAATAAGACGCGGACAAGACACAAATGAAAGCAGCCGAATGAAGGTGTTGGTCATAGGGGGCGGCGGCCGTGAGCACGCCATGGCGTGGAAGCTGTTGCAGTCGCCCAAGGTGCAAACCGTGTTTGTGGCGCCCGGCAATGGCGGCACGCAGGCCGACAAACGTTTGCACAACGTGCCCATCACTGACAACAAAGCTTTGGCTGACTTCGCCCAAGCCGAGCGCATCACACTGACGGTCGTGGGTCCCGAAGTGCCATTGGCGGCGGGCGTGGTGGATTTATTTCGTGCGCGCGGCCTGCGCATTTTTGGCCCCACCCAGGCGGCCGCTCAGCTTGAAAGCAGCAAGGCCTTTGCCAAAGCTTTCATGAAGCGGCATCACATACCCACGGCGGCTTATGAGGTGTTCAGCGACGCTGCTGCGGCGCATGCTTACGTGAACGCCCAAGGCGCTCCTATCGTGATCAAAGCCGACGGCCTGGCTGCTGGCAAAGGCGTGGTGGTGGCAACGACGCTGGACGAGGCGCATCAGGCCGTAGCCTGGATGCTGAACGACAACGCCGCCGACAACCCCGATCACAACCGCCTTGGCGTGCAGCACAACGCCGGCGGCGCGCGCGTGGTGATTGAAGAATTCATGGACGGCGAAGAAGCCAGTTTCATTGTCATGTGCGACGGAAAAAATGTGGTCTCGCTCGCCACCAGCCAAGACCACAAGCGTCTGCTTGACGGCGACGCGGGCCCCAACACCGGCGGCATGGGTGCCTATTCACCGGCACCGGTCGTCACGCCCAATGTGCATGCCAAGGTCATGCAAGAAATCATTCATCCCACCATTGCCGGCATGGCGGCCGACGGCATCGAGTTCACCGGGTTTTTGTACGCCGGTTTGATGATCGACGCGCACGGACAGCCGCGCACCGTCGAGTTCAATTGCCGCATGGGCGACCCAGAAACCCAGCCCATCCTCATGCGCATGAAGAGCGACTTGTTTGACGTACTGATGCACGCCACCGACGCCAGCTTGGACCGGGTGGAGCTTGATTGGGATCGCCGCACCGCCCTCGGCGTGGTGGTGGCGGCCCACGGTTATCCGCTGAGCCCGCGAAGGGGCGATGCGATCAGCGGGTTGCCGCCAGAAGTTACCGATTCCACCGCTGCGGTGGACGCCGTGGTGTTCCATGCGGGCACGGTCCTCGAAGACGGCAAGCTGGTCACCTCAGGCGGCCGGGTTCTGTGCGCCACCGTTTTGGCCGACTCTGTGAAGTTGGCGCAGCAACGCGCATACGAAGTGCTGCAACCGATTCAATTCGACGGCATGCAATACCGACGCGACATTGGGTTTCGGGCGATCAAGCGCTGAGCGCTTTGGTGTTTTTTTCAAACGATGGATGACCAACAGTGAACACACAAGCCGTTCGCGACTATTTATTGGGCCTGCAAGACCGCATCATTTCCGCCATGGAAGTCGAGGGCGGTGAAGCCTTTGCCAACGACGCCTGGACGCGTGAACCGGGCGGCCGTTTGGAGGGCGACGGCTGCTCGCGCCTGATCGAGGACGGCGCTTTGCTAGAGCGCGGCGGCTGCAATTTTTCGCACGTGAAAGGCAAAGTCTTGCCGCCCTCGGCAACGCAGCACCGACCCGAATTGGCAGGCGCGCCGTTTGAGGCCATGGGCGTGTCGCTGGTCATGCACCCGCGCAATCCCTATGTGCCCACGGTTCACATGAATGTACGAATGTTTGCGGCCCTGCCTGCGGGCTCTGATCCCGTGGTGTGGTTTGGCGGCGGCATGGACTTGACGCCCTACTACGGCTTTGAAGAAGACGCGCAGCATTTCCACCGGGTCAACAAAGACGCGTTGGCAGCTTTCGGCGACGACAAATTTCCACGCTTCAAAAAATGGTGCGATGAGTACTTTTTTCTGAAGCACCGCAATGAGCCGCGCGGTGTGGGCGGCGTGTTTTTTGATGACTTTTCCGAACTGGGTTTCGACGGCAGCTTTGCCATGATGCGCAGCGTCGGCGATGCCATGGTGCAGGCCTATGTGCCCATCGTTCAGCGCCGCAAGGACACGCCTTACGGCGAACGCGAACGCGATTTCCAAGCCTACCGGCGCGGCCGTTATGTCGAATTCAATTTGGTGTTCGACCGCGGCACTTTGTTTGGCCTGCAGTCGGGTGGCCGCACCGAAAGCATCCTGATGTCGATGCCGCCCATCGTGAAGTGGCGCTACAACTGGAGCCCCCAGGCGGGCACGCCGGAGGCGCGGCTGTACACCGACTTCCTGAAGCCGCGCGACTGGGCCGACTGGACACCGGCTTGAGCCCAGACAAATCCCCGGTCCGGATCGGTTTGTTCGGTGGCAGTTTCGATCCCGTTCACAACGCCCACCTTGCCTTGGCCCAAGTCGCGCTGGCGCAGTTGCAACTTGACAGCGTGCGCTGGATTCCGGCTGGGCAGCCGTGGCAAAAGACAAATCAACTGGCGGCTGCCGAGCACCGCGCCGCCATGGTCGCGCTGGCCATTGCAGACGAGCCGCGTTTTGTTTTAGACCGCTGCGAGCTAGACCGCCGCGGCCCAAGCTACACCCTCGACACCGTGCGCGAAATGCAAGCTGCGCAGGCGCCTGAGCAGGCTGCTGCGGGCGCATCAACAGCCCAGGACTTCAAGTTTTTTCTTATCGTCGGCCAAGATCAATACAGCAGCTTTCACACTTGGCGAGGCTGGCAAGAATTGCTGCAATTTGTGACCTTGGCGGTGGCGGGTCGACCCGGTGCAGCGTCGGCGGTCAACGCCGAGTTGCTGGCCGCCGGACATCAGCCCGTGGCCTTGCCGATGATGGAGATTTCGAGCACCGAAATCCGCCGCCGCATTGCCGGCGGTTTGGACATTGCCGGTCTGGTGCCAGCCCCGGTTGCAGGCTATATTGCCCGCCACAGGCTTTATCAAAGCCACCCCACCGATCTACCCTCAGACACATCGTCAACCCCGCAGGAGCTGAATGGACATTCGTAAATTGCAACGCTGTATCGTTGACGGACTTGAAGACGTCAAAGGCCAAAACATCATGGTGTTTGACACCGAGCATTTGTCGGCCCTGTTCGAGCGCGTCATCATCGCTTCGGGCACCAGCAACCGGCAGACCAAAGCTCTGGCCGCCAGCGTTCGCGATGCGGTGAAAGAAGGCGGTTTTGGCAGCTCACGCACCGAGGGCGAAGCCAACGGCGAATGGATCATCGTGGACTGCGGCGCGGCGGTGGTTCACCTCATGCAGCCCACCATCCGCGAGTACTACCGCCTGGAAGAAATTTGGGGCGACAAGCCGGTGAAGATGAAGATCGACAACGCGCCAGTGCGCCTGGTCAAGGCGTCGGAAGCCGAGACGCCGGCAGCGGCCAAGAAGGCAGCGGCCAAAAAGGTTGCGGCTAAAAACGTAGTGGCCAAGACAGCAGTGGCTAAGAAAGTGCCTGCAAAAGTTGAGCCTGCAAAGACGGTGGCCGCCAAGAAAGCAGTCGCTAAGACAGTTGCAGCTAAAACTGTCGCAGGCAAAACCTCTGCTGTGAAAGCAACTCCTCGCCAAACCACAGCACCGCTGACGGCTGTGGCGAAACGCGCCGCCGCCAAGCGTGCCGCGCCGGTCAAGTCAGGCATCACGCGCACGTCGGGTGTCAAAACTGCGGCTAAAACTGCCCCCAAAACTGCCACTAGAGTCGCAGTCAAAACTCCGATGATGGTGGTGGCTCCCACCAAGAAGGTGATGGCGAAACAAGCTGCGGCGAAGAAAGCCCCGCCCATTCGCAAGGTAGCCACCAAGTCCATCGCCAAGCGAGTTGCTCCGCGCAAGTGAAGTTGCTTTTGGTGGCCGTCGGGCAGCGCCAACCGGCCTGGGCCGAGGCCGCCTTCGAGGAGTTTGCCAAGCGTTTTCCGCCCGAGATGCGTTTGGAGTTGAAAGCTGTAAAAGCCGAGGTTCGTGGCTCGAAAACGCCGGAACAATTGATGGCCGCCGAGGCCACGCGTTTGAGCGCAGCACTGCCCAAAGGCGTGCGCCGCGTGGTGTTGGACGAACGTGGAGCGCGGCTCACCACATTGCAGCTGTCCGAGCGAATGAAGGCGTGGATGGGCGACGGCCGCGATGTCGCCTTTATCGTCGGCGGCCCCGACGGTTTGGACGCTGATCTGAAACTCGGCGCCGATGAAACACTGCGCTTGTCCGATCTCACTCTGCCTCACGCCTTCGTACGCGTGTGGCTGACTGAGGCGCTTTATCGCGCATGGACTGTGATGGTGAATCATCCGTATCACCGAGACTGAATGATTTGTCCCCGCCTCCTTACGCCGCATGACCCCATTCATCTATTTGGCCTCCCAAAGCCCGCGCCGCAGCCAGTTGCTAGACCAACTCGGTGTACGCCATGAGTTGTTGGTGCCCGCAGCCGAAGAAGACGCCGAGGCGCTGGAGGCCACCATCGCCCGCGAGCCGCCGCTGCGCTACGTGGAGCGCGTCACTCGCGCCAAGCTCTGGGCCGCGCAGATGCGCCTGCGCAAACGCGGTCTGGCGCATGCGCCCATCTTGTGCTCGGACACAACCGTCGCGCTGGGCAGGCGTATTTTGGGAAAGCCCGTGGACGCAGCCGACGCCGCTGCCACGCTGGCTTTGCTGTCAGGCAAGACCCACCGTGTGATGACCTGCGTGGCGCTGGTGTGGGGCCATCCGGGCAAGGTGACCGAGGCGCTCATCACCAGCACGTCGCGTGTGCGTTTTGCTGAATTGAACAAAGGCCAGATTGACAGTTACGTGGCCAGCGGCGAACCTTTTGGGAAGGCCGGCGCGTACGCCATACAAAGCACCGCGGCCGCCTGGATAGAGCGCATCGAAGGCAGCTACTCCGGCATCATGGGTCTGCCGTTATTTGAGACAGCGCAGCTGCTGCGCCAAGCCGGCGTAGGCGACTGAATCTGCCGGTGGCGTTTGCCGCAAATGCGTCGAATACCATCGATGCATGCAAGACATTCTCATCAATTGGGCCCCGCAAGAAACGCGTGTGGCGGTCGTCGAAAACGGTGCGGTGCAAGAACTGCACGTAGAGCGCACGCTGGAGCGAGGGCTGGTGGGCAACATCTATTTTGGCCGTGTGGCGCGTGTGCTGCCGGGCATGCAGTCGGCCTTCATTGACATTGGCTTGGAGCGCGCTGCGTTCTTGCACGTGGCCGATGTGCACGTGAACGGAGCACCGCGTCACGAACACGGCCCCGGCGCACCGCCGCCCACGCCCATCGAACGCTTGGTGTTTGAAGGCCAGACGCTCACCGTTCAAGTGGTGAAAGACCCCATCGGTACCAAAGGCGCCCGGCTGTCGTCGCAGATCAGCATTGCTGGGCGCTTGCTGGTTTTTTTGCCACAAGACGACCACATCGGAATTTCGCAAAAAATAGGTTCACACGAGCTGCGCGAGCAGCTTCGCGCCCGCGTGACAGAGCTGGCAGGCAAGCCTGAGAACGGAAGCAGTGGAGGTGGCGCTTTGAGTGACGGCGGCTTCATCCTGCGTACCAATGCAGAAGATGCCAGCGACGCCGAACTGGCCGACGACATTGCCTACCTTCGTAAAACCTGGGGCGCGGTGCGCGAGCGCAGCTTCAAATCGCCGCCCGCCACCTTGCTGCACCAAGACCTGAGCCTCGTTCAGCGGGTGCTGCGCGACCTCGCACACGACAGCACCCAGGCCATTCGCATCGACTCGGGCGAGCAGTTTGAAGCGCTCAAAAACTTCGGCGACAACTTCGCACCCAGCTCGGTTGGCAAGCTGCAACATTACCGAGGCGAGCGCCCGATTTTTGACCTCTTCAACATCGACGACGAGATCGCCAAAGCCTTGGCCCGGCGCGTTGATTTGAAGTCAGGCGGCTATCTCATCATTGACCAAACCGAAGCCCTCACCACCGTTGATGTGAACACCGGCGGCTACGTGGGCGCGCGCAGTTTCGACGAGACCATTTTCAAAACCAACCTTGAGGCCACGCAGGCCATCGCACGTCAGCTGCGCTTGCGCAACTTGGGTGGAATCGTCATCGTCGACTTCATCGACATGGCGCGCGAAGATCACCAGACCACGGTACTCGCCGAGTTCAAAAAACAGCTGCAACGAGACCGCACCAAAACCACCATCAGCGGCTTCACCGGCCTGGGTTTGGTGGAGATGACGCGCAAGCGCACGCGGGAGTCGTTGGCCCACATGCTGTGCGAGCCGTGCCCCACCTGCGGCGGCAAAGGCCAGGTGAAAACCGCGCGCAGCGTTTGCTACGACATCCTGCGCGAAATCTTGCGTGAGGCGCGCCAGTTCAACCCCAAAGAATTCCGCGTCATCGCCAGCGCCGCGGTCGTCGAGATGCTGCTCGACGAAGAAAACCAGCACCTCGCGGGCCTCAGCGATTTCATCGGCAAGCCGATCTCCCTGCAAGCCGAGGCGACCGGCTCACCAGAGCACTACGACATCGTGTTGATGTGAGCCCTCAAGCTCTCAAGCCACGCGCCCGAACCAAGCCACCGACAGCCCCGCCGCAAGCACCACCAGC